>JBBAEI010000053.1:0-2536 GCA_041656055.1 Weeksellaceae bacterium | reverse complement strand
TTTGATTTACCCATTTTTCCGACGAGAAATTTTCTTTATTTTTTAAAAAGATGTAAAATTCGATATCAGAATATTTATCTCCTTCGCTTTTAGTAAATGAACCATACATAAAAACAGCGGAAACATTTTCGTCTTGTTGAGCTATAGATTTTGTTTTGTTAATCATTTGTAACTGCGTCATTTCTTCTAATTTTTAAAAGTTGATAATAGAAATTCTCACTGCTTTTTGAAAGCAATAAAAAAGTTTCACTTTTTTTATTTTGAACAGTTACTTATAGCTTCATCGGATTATATTTTTTTATGTTCAACATTCTGTTTGGTAAAATTACCGCTAACGTTTTGGCGCTTGGCGAAGAAGCGGATTTCGAAGCACTAAACTTTCTGCCAGCACTGAACTTGATACGAAGCTCAATGCTTCATTTAAGCACTGAACCCGCTTTTTTGCCAAACGCCTGTTACCTGCTGGCTTTCTGTCGTTAGTCAAGTTGTATCTCAATTTTATTTCGTTTAGTGTCAATGTCAAACCAGTTTTGTTTGTCTGGGTTTGGCACACATTCTTTAATGTCCAAGTTTCTTGCGTATCTGCTTAATGCCTTGTTTCCAAATTTCAAAGTCAATTCGTATTCTGTTTGTCCGTCTTTTCCGATAAATGCTTTCAATTTTACTTGTCTATTGTCATTTACATATTTTTGGGAATAAGTACTGTCAGGTTGGTTTAATAAAATTCCGTCACACCAAAAGCCTTTGATTTGGTCATTGTCTGAATGCTCAAATGCTTTGCAAATTTCATATTCTAAAAACTCGCAAAAGTCGCGGTCAATAATTTTTTCTTGTCCATTGTCTGATTGTTTAAATGAGCTGTAATGATTTAATAAGGTTTCAACGATTTTGTCAAAGTCTGATTGGTTGCAAAACTTTGTTGAAATGTCTATTAAGTCAGCAATGGAACTTCCTGCTTCAATTTGCCAAGCATTCTGTCCGTCAAACTTTTTTGCAGAAATTTTCTCAATCGTCAAAGGATTACCAAAATAGTCCTTGAGTTCTTTTACAAAGTCGGAAATTTCCTTTTGATTGTAAGTTGGCCAATCGTTCATTGCATTTAAAAACAATGTTGCAATGTCTTTTTGCTTATGGTCTTTTGTGTCAATGTCAACCAAGTTGAATAGTGTTGAGTATGTCGTGATTTTGTTGTCCATTGTCGTTGTCTAAGCTTGCAGGTAACGGTTGGCAAATTGGCGATGGAGCCGACTTTTATCACAAATGTTGAATAGAATTTCTACTCTTCAATCTTGCACAAAAGCTCAATAGAAGCACTTCACCGGCTCTATTGCCAATTTGTTTGTTGTGTGTAGTTTTATTAGTTTATATCCTTTGTTTTTACTACTTCGTTGTTCTGAATGTAGAACCATTTGTTTACAGTAACAGTACCACCCAAGGCATTATTTCCTTTAAATTTAGCTCTTACAACCCAAAAATCTCCCATAGGACTAACTTTTGACCATTCTAAGAATTTTATACTTGAAGCGTCATTAGCATTATTCTTAATATAATCTTTTACTATTTTTACAGAGCCGTCAAGTTCACTTTGTTCAGGTTCTTTTCCGACAGCTTTAATAGTCATTTCTCTATTATTGAAATCATATTTAGCGTCAGTATATTTTGTTAAAGAGTAAAAACTTTTTTCTCCCTTATCTAAGAACTTTTTTAGTCCATCAACAGAAACATTTTTATAGTCTTCAATTACGTTGTTTTCGGTGAAAATGTCTTTTAAATGTCCTTCTCTTTTATCATAAATGATTTTCTTACCAATATTTTTACCGTATGAACCTTGTAATTCATAGTCAATTTCAATAACATCTATACTGTCAATATTAACTAATCTTTTCAATTCTGTTAATTCGGTCTTTTTACCTAAAGTATAACCATTTTCATCCATTTTTAATATGCCTAAATTAACTTTCGATGAAATTGGATTAGGAAGTTCTTCCTTGATTTCTGTACTATTGGTCGTGTCATTTGTTTCAGTTGAATTTTCATCAGTTGAGAATAGTCCGATTAAGGTAATTATCACAAAAATTCCAATTATTGGTAAACAACCAAATTTTAAAATTTTCTTGTTAATTGATTTTCTTTTCTCTTTAGCTTCTGGGCTAAGGTTCTTATTATTTCCTGTCCAAGCGTCTTTTGTTGATTTTTCCATTATTGTTCGTTTTTTTTAAATTACACACAACGAAAAAGTATTTGCGAAGTGCGGGCTGAATTTAACTGAAAGTTCAATTCAGATCGATGCGAAGCAAAATGCTTTTTCAGATTGTTAAATTACAAATAAAATCAAGATGAAAAGCATTTTTGCGTGTAAATTGTTGATGCTTTTCAACTTTGATTTAAACCCCGCATTTTGCAAATACACTGTTCAAGCGACACCTTCGGTGAGTGTTCTAACGTACCAAAAGTAGTAAATTGCTGATAAACATTCAACTTTACCTTTCAATTAAAAATTCAAGATATGAAAGGAAATTCGATTTCAGTAAAACCG
>JBBAEI010000052.1:0-2558 GCA_041656055.1 Weeksellaceae bacterium | reverse complement strand
TTCCATCTTTATCTTTAACAGGATCTATCGCTCTCCCGTCCGGGTCGATAAAAGAAATCGGATTATTGGCAACATAAGCGTAAGGCGATACAGGGGCGTACATTTCAGCAAGCTGATCCATAGCGTTATACCTTATTAATGATTTTTCGATTTATAAAATAAATCTACACATTGAACAGAAGTATCAATAAAACCATCTTTTGTCATTTGAAAACAATCTGAATATTCAAATTTTCCTCCTGTATCAGACCATCCATAGACCTTTAGTTGGTAATTATTTTCATCTAAAAGAGTTACTTCTTGTGTCTCGGAGTCAAATCCGGTATCCACAAAAAGGCGAGCTGCAAATACAGATTTAATTTGATTATGATTATCAACAGTAATAATTAAGTATATATTTTTAAAAAATGTTTTTTCAACTATCTCAATGTATCCTAAATATTGGATAAGATTTGGATTTCTTATTTTATACAAAAGATGAACATTTAAATCAGAATTCCCATCCTTGTAAAAAAAATCTTTGACTTTAAAAACTTCCTCTAAAGATGTATGATTTTTTATATCAATATTATTTATTTTATGGAGATCGTTAAAGTTAATTTCATCTAAATTAGATATGTTTTTCATTTTTATAGAAAGCGTGTCTATTTCACCATAATTGCGATATATCCAATGTTCTATGGCATTACCCTCGGAATATTTTCGATTTATTTTATAGGAATTACAGCAAATAAATAAGATGCAGAATGCAAGTATTATTATTTTCATAATTTATTAATTAAATTCATTCCTGTATTTGTCCAAATCACACCAATTCTTATACCATACGCACTTCCAGTAGTGTAATTTGGAGCTGATTTTATTGTGTTTAAATAATTATTTACTTGATTATAAATTTCATCAGTCTTTTATTTTAGCGGTTCCTAAAAACTGTATGCCAAAAGGCGTTCCCATTCCATTAAACATTTTAAAGACATACTTTCATATATGCTATCAAGTATTTTTTAGGATGAATGGTAATGTTTTGCATACACCCATTTTCTTTTCTTATGGAATAATCAGCGCTGGTACTATCATTGTGAAAAATTAAATTTGGGTTTTGCTTAATATTATTCATCAAAACAGTATCAAAATAATTTTTGTCAAAATACAACTCATATGAATAAGAATAATCTGTCATTTCAAAATCATAATCATAAGAAATAGAGTCAATTGATTCGGTATTGATTTTTAATCCACAAAACGTTTCAATTTTTAATGATACTTCTTCTTTATCTATTTTCTTTGAACAAGAAGAGAAAATGAAGAAGATGCTTATCAGAATAAAAATTATAAATTTCATCAGTCTTTTATTTTAGCGGTTCCTAAAAACTGTATGCCAAAAGGCGTTCCCATTCCATTAAACATTTTAAAGACATTCTTTCATATATGCTATCAAATATTTTTTAGGATGAATGGTAATGTTTTGCATACACCCATTTTCTTTTCTTATGGAATAATCAGCGCTGGTACTATCATTGTGAAAAATTAAATTTGGGTTTTGCTTAATATTATTCATCAAAACAGAATCAAAATAATTTTTGTCGAAATACAACTCATATGAAGAAGAATAATCTGTTATTTCAAAATCATAATCATAAGAAATAGAGTCAATTGATTCGGTATTGATTTTTAATCCACAAAATGCTTCTATTTCCTTTGATACTTTCTCCTTATCTATTTTCTTTGAGCAAGAAGAGAAAATGAAAAAGATACCTATCAGAATAAAAATTATAAATTTCATCAGTCTTTTATTTTAGCGGTTCCTAAAAACTGTATGCCAAAAGGCGTTCCCATTCCATTAAACAAATGCCCGGTAATTGTTCCGACTTCTCTCAAAACAGCGTCGGGTGTAGAAAAATTGTATTCCGGATTAAAATCATACGTATCCGGAAGTGCCATCACTGTATTGTCTCCAATATACACCAGTAATATTTTACCATAAACACGTGCCTGCTCAAGATTTGTATAATGTGTTGTATAAAAGTTTACAACCATTATAGGATTATTTTGGTATGTATTATTTGACTTTTTGAAATCCCTTACCCTGACCTTCGACAAGTCAAGGTTACTTAATCTTACGTTTGCTGGCTGTCCTTTCCCAAAACGCCAATTATAAAACGCCTCTTCAAAAGTTAAATATTCATCATCGTTCATCCAGAAATTATTTGAAGATTCAGAATCTTTGCTTGCGGAAGTTTCATACAGCTTCTTCGCGAAAAAATTAGTCTGGTTTAAGTTCCCTAACCCTTTGAACCCTTCATTGGAAACAAACGACCAGTGCAGCCATCCGTTTCGCTGAAAGCTATGCAGTACGCCGTTGCTGTTAAAGGTACTCCAGAAGCTACTTAACGGACCGCTTCCGAAGTCGCTTCCGTATCCTTCTAACTGGCTGACAAGACTTCCAAAATCACCATTTCCTGCAAAATAACCTCCTACTAAATTCGCATCCACTCCTGTAAATGTCCAGCCGGTTATGTTTCCATCTTTATCTTTAACAGGATCTATCGCTCTCCCGT
>JBBAEI010000051.1:0-2881 GCA_041656055.1 Weeksellaceae bacterium | reverse complement strand
AGCGAGGTAGAGGCTTGGCAACAACACAGAAACAACAAAAATAGTAAAATCAATTGGCAATTTACAACAAACGACGCAAGACAAAAACTCAGAAGACTATATCCGTCAATTTATAATTAACAAAACAATAGGGAACAATCCCGAACCTTTCTATTACCATCCTTTTCCGTTATGGCAGGAACACAAGCCTATTATGACGCTTTTGCCAAACTCAATTCTTTAGACAGCGAGAACTATTCGATTGCGGATGCTGTATTTCTGATTGAGAACAGCTATTACGACAACAGGCAGGATTTTCAGAAACTCAAAGATAAAATCGTTCAAACAGGCGAATTGCTTAAACAGAAAATGAATGAACTGAATTACGATTTGGAAAGCAATACCGCCAAGAACCTTATTTTATTTCAGTATTTTTCGGAAGACATGAAGCTTGGAAATGAAAATCATAAAGCATTCAAATATGATTTTGAAGATTTCTGGGGAGTAGATGATTATTCCAAAATGTTTGTATCCAAACTGATGAACTCTGGAACGGGGCAATGTCATTCCCTGCCATTACTCTATCTGATACTTGCAGAACAAATAGAAGCCGAAGCTTATTTATCGTTTTCGCCAAACCATTCTTATATCCGTTTTCCTGATGATGACGGAAATATTTTCAGTTTGGAATTGACCAATGGTATGTTTTCCACCAATTCGTTTATCTTGCAATCGGGCTATGTGAAGTCGGAAGCCCTTTTGAACAAGATATATATGCAGGAGCTTTCCAAAAAGGAATTATTATCACAAATGTACGTCGACCTTGCGGGTGGGTACTTGCATAAATATGGCTATGATGAATTTATCGGTGAAGTTTTAAATAAATCTTTGGAACTCTACCCAAACAACATAAATGCTCGCATGTACAAAGCCAATTATCAGGCGACTAAATTTGAATATGCCGCAAGTCAGTTAGGGATTGACCCGTATAATCCGCAGGAACTACAAAATATCAGCTATTATCCGAACGCGATTAAATTGCTGAACGCAGCCAACGGGCAAGTGCGAGAGATTGAAAACTTAGGTTATGAACCCATGCCGATGGATGCCTATATTGACTGGCTGAATTCCGTCCATGCTGAAAAAGATAAACAGGAAAGCAAGAAAATTCAGCAATCACTGAAGGCCACACAGAAACCGACCAAAAAGAAAACGCAAAAGATTATACACGACCCGAAACAAAAAGAGGAAGTCAAACAAAAAATATTTCATTAAATTAGTCATCCAAACTTAAACACTATGAAACAACTTATCCTTATTTTTTCTTTGCTGATTGCGTTTTCCGCGACGGCGCAAGAAAAGGACAGTTTAAGCCAAGAAGAAAAGGAACGCAGAGAACAAAATATACAAGCAGGAAATCCGTTCAAAAAATACGGTTATACCCCAAAGATTGCGACATTGAGTAAGGGTAAATATCTTGAATGGCATGATTTGGACAGTATTGTTATCATTGGCTCTGTTTATTTCAATACCAAGACAAAAAAAGTTATAGATTTCGTTGAGCGTGACATGACCAATCCTGACGCGCAACCTTTATCAGATATTCGGGGACGGTGGATTAGCCCCGACCCGTTGGCAGAGGAATTCCCAAGCTGGTCGCCTTATAATTTCGTGTATAATAACCCCCTGACATTTACCGACCCAACTGGCTTGGCAGCTGAATCAATACATTTGGACAAATATGGAACTGTTTTAAAAAATGTTGATGATGGTGATGATGGAGTTTATGTTCATAATGAGGCTAAAACGGAAGCAGATGTAAATAAAACATACAGTGCGGAGAATACGAGTGCCGGAGGAGATAAAATTGGCGAAATTGGCGGGGTCATAAATGTGGATGGGATTTATTCCAATTTATTGAGAAAGAATATGCAGGAAGCTAAAGATATATGGAATCCGTTTACTTTTAGAGATTATGTGAAAACAAATGGTGAATGGGATTTGAAAAATAATGACAGTACTATATATGGGTTAGGAAATGACGGAAAAACTCAATTCTCATTTCAAGGAAATCTGATGGAATCACAAGACATAGGAAACCATCATTTTGGGGCAGTTTCTTTGGCGTATGGGCTTTTCCCTGGAGAGAATTTTATACTAAAACAAGCTGGAGAATTTCAAATAAAATCAGGAACTTCTAAACCTGAATGGCAAATATATAGAACAAAAACGGTTACTGATAGATGGGGACAAAAAAGTACTATTAGAGAAATGCTTCCACCTTATGGTGATGATCCAAGAGATCAAAAGTGGATTAAATCGGGATTCCAGTTTTTTAAAAATAGATAATAATATACTATGAGCATAAAAAAAATATTTAAAATAATTGTAATCTTTATAGCAATTGCATTGATCTATGGCATTTATAAAATTGCTACATTTCAAATTTTTGATGATGAAATTAAAATTATTGAGCAAATAAATGTTCCTAATAAAAACTATTCTATTAAAATATATCATATTCCCTCAAATGCCTCAATTCAATCATACATTCAAATTAGAAAATCTGAAGATGGTGTTGTAGAGGTTCTTGAAAGTTATGAACGTTATAATCATTTAGATGAATACAAAATAATTGAGGATGACACATTGAGTATTACAATAAGTGATACTAGTAGAATAGGTACTGCTCAAGAAATTAAAATAAAACTTCCATAAATGATATTAAAGTTCTTTTTTATTACTTTTTTTATTTCAATCATTTGCTCTGCACAACGTATCCACCCGACCAAGTACATCTTGTCTGTTCATCGGTTCGTCCATAGCTTTGGATAAAAATATAATAAATTATGGAAAAGCGCAAAGAAATGTTTGGGCTTGTTTCGCAATGGCAGGAAAGTGG
>JBBAEI010000050.1:0-3295 GCA_041656055.1 Weeksellaceae bacterium | reverse complement strand
ATAGATATGTTCATCCTTCACTCGCGAAATATACGCTTTTTCAAAGCGTTATGAAAAACCATCCGTTTTTCAAACTTTTCCTTGTCTACAACCCGAGGCAAGCCTCGGGGAATTCTTTAGATTAAAATAGCAAAACCCGAAAATTCTAATGAAAGTCCGAGTTTTGCATGAAAGGTCGGTTGGGTAATTTTTTGTTATTATGAATAAATTAGTGATACAAAATTAGGCCGCCAATATGTCAAAATACGTCGTTGAGAAATAAATTTCAATTTTTTTAAATCAGCGAAACTCCATTCAAATCTGTGGTCAATACCTCTGACATATAATCAAAAAATGGACGAATGGTTTTGTAGCCGCTGTCCACCTTTTTTGCAAAATCCGGAGAAAGCACTTCTTTGTCTGTAAATGAATGTCTGAAAAGCCATTGTTTGTAATTGATCAGGTCAATATTCGGATTTTCACGGCTGTATCCGGCGGGTGAAGATTTCAGCTGTTCGCCTTCCATTTTGCCCCATATTTTTATAAAATTCCTGTCAGAAAGAATTTTTCTGATTTCTGTCGCATCCGTTTCCCATTCCTTTCTCACACGATCCACATCGTCTTTGACCGGATTCCAAAATCCGGCACCGATCATCGAATTTCCGCCCGGCTCGATATGCAGATAATAACCGCCGCGCAATTCGGGTTTTCGTCTGCCGAAATAAGCTGCAAAATGATGTTTGAAAGGGGCTTTGTCTTTTGAAAAACGAATGTCTCTGTAAATTCTGTACGCTTTTGATTCAGAAATATCATCATGCTTCTTCATCAGTTTCTCAACTTCCAGATAAAAAGCCTTCATTTGGGTTTCCAGCGTCTTGAATTCTTCTTTGTGTGCATTGAACCATTCACGGTTGTTGTTTTTCTTTAATTTATCCAGAAAAACCAATGCTTCTTTTGGAACTGTTGTCATAGGCTAAAGTTAAAAAAGAAATTTTGAATGAAGCAGAATATTTCAATGGTTTCTGAAACTCGCTTTTGCTGTTGTTTTAAGCGAATTTCAAATGGAATTTATTTGATCTCAAATTAAATAAATCAATTAAAAGTAAAAAATACTTGCTATAATGTAAAATAAACTTTACATTTGCTTCCATAAAATACTTTTGCAATGAAAGAAAGGTTCTTATTTCCTCACAGATTCAGAAATGTTAGCGGATTAATATTTCTTTTAAGTCTTTTGCTTCTGACTGTTTTTGTTATTGACAGCGATCTGTTTTCAAAGATCAATCCTGAAATGCCTGTTTTTGCAATCGCAGGAAACGGTCAGCCGGTATATGGCGAATACAGTGAGACGATTATTTTATCGACTCATTGGTTTAAATTTATTTACAATGAAACCCTGGATGAAGTTTTATTTATTTTGCTCATTATTTCCGGAATTGTTTATGCTTTTTCAAAAGAAAGGATTGAAGATGAAATGACCCGGCAAATCAGATTGGAAAGCCTGGCATGGGCAACTTACTTTAATTATTTCATACTGTTGGCTTGCTATCTTTTGTTTTACGGTTTACCGTTTTTGTATGTTTTGATGATTGCAATGTTTTCAAATCTGCTGTTTTTCATCATACGTTTCAGATGGTCGGTTTATAAATACAATAAAGAATTCAATGAAGAACAGATTAAAAATTGAAAGAGCGATAGCCAATTTGACACAGGCTGAACTTTCCGAAAAGGTCAATGTGAGCAGACAGACCATCAACGCACTGGAATTGGGGAAATATGTACCGTCCACTGTGTTGGCACTGAAAATATCTAAAGTATTTGGAAAAACGGTAAATGAAATTTTTGAATTGGAAGATTCTGATTGATATTTAAGTCGGAAAAGCTGAAACAGCGACTTTAAATAACTGAAAGTAAGCATTAATTAAATCTTTAAATCATGAAAAATAAGGTTTTTATTTCATTGTTTATCATGTTGATGGCAATGATGACTACGGTTACTTCCTGTTCGGATTTAGAAGAAGTTACTGAAAACACTGAACAGATGAAATCGGTGGAACTCAAAGAAGGTTTTCTTGAAGAAGAAACCCTTTTGGGAGATAACATTTATCTGCCTGAAGGGACACATTGGTACTATACGAATGAACAAAAGAATGAAGTTATTTTTGAATTGCCGAAAGAATATATTTTTCTGCTTAAAAATGTGGAATCGGGAGAATATATTTTGTCAAACAAAGGTGGCGGTTATTCCTGTACTTGTAAGAATGGAGGAAGTTGTACGGTCTTCTACAATAAAAAGTTTGGATATGGATGTCTGCAAAGCACCTGTACAGGCTCATGTGTTGGCAGTGCTGTGTCAACCGAAAGGCCAAATCTTCAAATAGTTGGAGTGTTAAATGCAAATAATGATATGCTGGATGCAAATATTTCTCAAAAGAAAGCAAGCTTATCAAGTGATGGTATGGAAGGTTTTTTCAGAGTAAATGAAGTTAAAGAAGAAATCAAAAGAACCTATGATTTCCTTTATGAAAATATTGAAAAACCCGATTTTGAATCCGGTATTTATAATCCTGATCAGTATCTGTATGCCAAAGTTTTACTTTATGGATTTGAAATAGGAATTATAATTCCAAATGATGCCGGTTTTCTGGAACTGTTACCTAATTTAAACACTCATGCAATTTCCGGATCTGAGGCTCCTTCTTCCTGTAGTTGTAGTGGAGGCTCTCAGGGAGGAAGTTGCAAACTTGAGAAAGTTTCAATTTTGGGCAATGTGACCTATTACTGTACTGGCTGTGCGACTTGTACGATGAATTAACATTATCTTGGATTCGCCAAAAGGAAACCTTCCGGTTGCGGGAAGGTTTTCTTTTTCACTCACTTCTCGGATCTTTCTTCAACCCGATTTTACCGCAACGACTGACTTCCAGCGACGGAAAGCCAAAATCGACCACTACTTTTCCTTCAAGCAAATAAAGACCCTCGCCGCGCAGCGGATATTTTTTGAGTGAAGCCGGAAAATGAACGGTGTCAAAAAAATCACCTTCAGCATCGAAGAAAGTACCAAACTTCATCAGCTGACCATTTTTTGTTCGTGTCTTTTTTGCTGTAACAAATTCGCCGACCATTCGTATTGTCTTTCCTCGAAAACCACTGCCATTCAAGAGCATCTGACGAAGTATGAGGTAAGTTTCAAAAGTTTATCAATGAATGATATGTAATCGTTTAAAAGAATTATTTTGTGAACGCCCGAATGCTTTGTTTTTTAAACTAAATTTGACTCATGAATCTCAATAAAATATTTGAAAACAACCAAGAT
>JBBAEI010000049.1:0-4262 GCA_041656055.1 Weeksellaceae bacterium | reverse complement strand
ACTCTTTGAAAGTTTGACAGCGAAAGTCATACTTCCTTTTCGCTTTAACTCGATTTTTTTTATCATTTAAATGCATTAATTTCCGTAAGAAAAAACCAAACGTTTGGAATAAAATTTTGTACAACGGCTGAGGCTAAAAGCTGGCGGGCATTTCGGAGCACTGCACTGTCAACCTGCGATGAAGTTTATAGATGCATTACCTTTCAAATTGGCACTATCTGCCCGCTTGATTTTAGCCTTTGTTACCAGCATACTCTTTTATTTCTTTATAGTCGTTTTTATTAAGGTGATACATAAAAATTTCTTTTGGGTAATCATTATTAAATTCTTCTAGTTTTTTCAATAGATTCTTATAATACCCGCGACCGAAAGGTGTAAAGCCAATTTTTTTCACCCTGTTTTTTTCACAGTAATTAAAAATATCGTCAAGGCTAGTTTTGTTGAGATTTAAAACTTTCGGAATATTGTCAAAAAAGTCTCCTTGTCCCTGATTCGAAAAAGAAATTACGCACATACTCAGTTCCTCGTAATGATTCCAAATACTGTCGTGAATAATTTGTAATCTTATTTGAGAGTTGATGTTGATTTCTGTCTTTGCAGTATCAAGCCTGCTCATTTGGAAAACTTTAACATGCCCTTTGTGATAATCATCTTTTGAAAAAATAAACGGGCTTAAATATCTGGTATCATCTTCTTTTATTTCTTCAATGGAGTATGGTATGTCCATACTTACATGATACATATTATGGTAATAGTTTTTGTTCATGATATGAATATACTGTTCCTTAAACAATGGCATAGCATACCCTAAGAACATGTCAGAATTAATTGCATAGCTGCCACCGCCCTCATAAAGTCCTTCGTTTAAGGAAACAAAGGTGTCAATTTTTATATTCTCTCTTTTTAGATATTCAATTGATTCAAGGCAATCCATACCTAAACAAGTTACCTTGTCTTTATTGTAAACATTTTTAGGATACCTTGTTCTATTTTTGAAATAATTATCAATAAGGTATATTCTATCAAAATTAAGTTCTTGATATTCTTCTCTAATTGGACCGGAAGCAAAATAAACTAACGTTTTCATTATAGTCTAAAAATGAGTTGATAAGCTATATTTTTCATGTGGTCTAAAGTCAGTGGTTTTTTCTAAAACTTTAAACAAAAGCTCATTAACTGCAATAATAATATTTGAATAAATATCAAGCCTCTTTCTCTGAAATACCTCGGACATTTCAATGGTGTTTTTTGTTCCGTGAAAAATATTATTTCGTACCATGTAAACAAATCGGATTATATCGTTTTTAAATTTCCCGATTTTTATTTCATTAGACCTCAATAAGTTTTCAAATTCTTTTTTAAAGTTTTCCCTTTCAGATTCTGTAATGCGATTATCAGGCGTTATCCTTGAAATTGTTTCAATAGTCCTATCAATAGGGTCTTTGCCCTTTATCATTTTTACAAACAAATCTTTATCATTTTTGTCGACCTTTGAAAAGATAAAGTCAATCATTGCTTTGTACTTTTGACCTTCAGATGGCTCAATTTCCTTTCCATCTTCAATTCTTTTAGGGAATGCAGTTAATTTTTTGTTTTTCAAACTTACTTCCCAATCAAAATTATAGAATGAATTAAAAGCAAAGTAAGCATAAATGAATTTAGAAGGTTCAAATAATTTCCAGGCTCCACGTTCGTATTCAACTATATGGTCATATTTTTTCGTAATGTAGTGCAACCTATATAGGTCCTCAATTTCTTCAGTAAAATTGTTTTGATTATTCATTTTCAATTCTTCTTCCATGTTAATTTTATTTAGAGTTGCTGGTAACGTTTTGGCAGCTTGGCGAAGGAGCGGAAAATCGAAGCCGAAACCTTGAATTTAGTACTTCCGTAAGCAAAACCGCTTGGTGTTGCGAACTTACAATTTTTACCGCAACAAACCAAGCGGTTTTTGCGACATACGAAGCTGTAAAGTTCAATTTATCGAGAACTCCGCTCTTTTGCCAAACTGCTCGTTAGCAGAAGTATTATTATTCATTCATTTGTATTTGCAAATTTTCAACAAGTAATCTTCTTTTCTCTTGTTCACTTCCAAGCCTAATTTTCCACCTATTTTCAATGAAGGTTAATATTGTTAAACCACGTAACAAAATATTAGTGTCCGTCCAATCTGTGAATTTGGCGATTTCTTTGTCATTGTAACTTCCATTTTGTAATAAAGGTCTTAATTGATTATACGATAATGCCCTGTTTGTTCGTCTGGTAAGGGTAATATTACCTAAAGAATATTTTAGTGTGTCTACATTTTGACCAAATCGGTTTCTTGTTACGTTTGGGTACTGAACGCCAAAACCAAATGCATCTGGGAAAATTAAGTCTACCGAGAAATTTGAAATTTCTTCAATTTCATTTGTCTTTTTATTTTGCAATTCTGCTTCGTAATTCCATAATAAGTATTTAATTCCTTTCCAATCGAAAAACTTCATATTTCTTTGTCGGTTATTGTGTATGTGATTGTTTAGGTTTTCAAATTCAATGTGTTTTGAAGTAAAGTTTATTATCTCATTTTTCAGTGTATCTTTTGAAATGGAGCCTCTAAAAAATTGATTAATTAAACGCATAATTTGAACCCTATTTGTATCGGCTTGTTTGCCAAATAATAAGTATGTTGAAAAATTATGTCTTTCAATTAAATAGAGTAATTCTGAAGTTTCCTCTTCATTATCTAAATTGTGTTTAAACAAAATTGGCATACAAAGTATTTTCATATATCTTCCAATATTGCTATTATTTATTTGCAATAGTGTATTTCTTATTTCATCACTAAAATGAAGTTGTTCATCATTTGTGGCGAAATATGGATTGTTTATAAAAAACCAATATTTAATTGCCTTAGACATTGTCGAAAGAAATCTTTCAATCTGAGGAATGTTAAGCAATTTATTGTTTTGAATATTAGTTATTGCATATTTTTCATTAAATAAATCTTCTTCAAACTTTTGGAAGTCTTTTTCAGTTCTATCATCGTGTTCAAAATAAAAAATCCAAAAGGCCCTTAAAAATTCATCATCAGGCAACTTGTTTTTATCATTTTTTCCTAACCATTCGTAGATGTCTTGCCAAGTTGCTATGATTTTATCTCTTAGCTCAAATTGTTGTTGATTTATATATCTTTTGGTAACTAAGAAAATCAACCGATTTTTAAACAATTCTAATTTTGAGAGTTTTTTTCCTCTGTAATTCAAAGTTTCAAAAACCAAAGACATATCTAATTTATCGTTTTCAATTTCAAAAACATAAAAAAGCAATCTGTTTATCACTTTTTTTAGGAGGTTATGGCGTTTGATTGTGTCAAGATTTACAATTTTTGAAAGAAAAAACAATTTGGTGTTTTCAAGGTTTTTAGTATAAACAGTTTCGGGTTCTGTTATATTCATTGTACTATCATCGAATATTTTACCAATTAAATATTGATGAGAAGGAATATCTTTTTCATAACCAAAAAGATAGTAAATGTTTTCTCCTTGTTGTATTGATATGAATTTTTCGAGAATTTTATTTTTATCATTTTGAGAAATATCTTCAAGCGAACTAACCAATAGAGAAATTAATATCAGAAGTGTTACTAATCTTTGTTGTCCGTCTACGACATTGAATGCTTGATAATTTTGTTCAAAAAAATTGACTGAATTTCCATTTAATTCAAAACCTTCTTCTTCTAATTTAATGAGATTATTTTCTGTTGGTTTATTTAGGGTTATAATTCCTGTGAAATGAAAAGAATTATCAACAGCAAAGTTTATGTTCGACAAATCATTCCAAAGGTCTTCAAGTTGTTCTTTTTCCCAAGAATAACCTCTTTGATAGTCAGGTATTCTAAGAATTTTGTTACTGAAAATTGAAGATAGTGTTTCAAGTGTGTTCATTGACGGGTGTCGATTTTGATATTTCTGCTAACGTTTTGAGGCTTGGCGATAGTGCGGGCTTGAATTGAGCGAAAGTTCAATTCAGACCGAAACTAAGCCAAAGCCAATTTCTATTTGCTAATATAATTAAAAAGCCAATAAAATTGGCTTTTGGCGACTTAATATGCACAATAGTTCAACTTAGCAGTTAACCCCGCATTTCGCCAAGGCTTTGTTCAAGCGACACCTTCGGTGAGTGTTCTAACGTACCAAAAGTAGTAAATTGCTGATAAACATTCAACTTTACCTTTCAATTAAAAATTCAAGATATGAAAGGAAATTCGATTTCAGTAAAAC
>JBBAEI010000048.1:0-5011 GCA_041656055.1 Weeksellaceae bacterium | reverse complement strand
CTCACCTCTTCCCATTCCGAACAGAGAAGTTAAGCCTGCTTGCGCCGATGGTACTGCATTCGCGGGAGAGTAGGTAGCCGCCAGTCTTTTATTAAATCCTTATCATTTAGTTGGTAAGGATTTTTTTGTTATATCAATTTAGGTTGACACCACAGTAATTCATAAATTAGCTAAAATTTCTTCTCAAATTAGGGAGGTGTACCACCAAAGCCGGATGTTGACTTTCAGCTTGAATCCGTTGGCTAAAGCCAAACGACAATAAAACCTTTTGAAAAAATTGATTAAATTTATCCGATGAAAACTTTCTCAGGTGAAAATAGTAACTACATTTCTTATCCGCAATTTCTTCCATCGGAAGTCGGGATGAAGCACTCGGTATGTGTACCGGCGGACAAGAAAATCTTTGGACTGGAACCCGGCGAAGAAGAACTGAAAATAAAAGTGGTTACGAAAACGGATTATTTGTATGAATTTAATGATTATGGAGGAAAAAGCTTTGAGAAAGCTTTTGACGAACATAGCGCACGAAGTGCTGAGTTTCAGGATGAGTTGGGATTAAGTTGGTACGACTACGGAGCGAGGAATTATGATGCAGCTTTGGGCAGGTGGATGAATATTGACCCGTTGGCAGAAATGAGCAGAAAAACATCCCCGTATGTTTATGCTCTCAATAATCCTGTTTTCTTTATTGATCCTGACGGGATGAAAGCAACTGATTGGTTTTCCGATAAAAATGGTAATTTAAAATATAACCCGAATTTAACTCAAGAGAATGCCACTAATATTCTCAAAGAAGGTGAAGAATGGGTAGGGAAAACCCCATCGGTTGCAGACAGCTCAAATGCATATCAGCTAAATGATGATGGTTCTTTTACAAATACAGAAACTGGTGATAAATATACAGGAGGGCAATCCGTAATTTTGGAAAATGGATTAACAATTACTTCTCACACTTCTAACTCTAGAGCGGTACTTAATACTGTTACAGATGATTTAATTGCTCCAGTTATGGAAGGAGTACAAATATTAGGTGTAGTTTTTAAAGGAATTCTTTATGACATTCCAAAAGAAATTATAGAAACGGGAGAAGCTGAAAATATTCATATTAGAGGTGATTTGAATCTAAAAACTTTTGAAAATGGTTCATTAACTACCAAGACATACAAGGATGGGGATATAATGACCCCCAAAGAGAAAAGAGATGCTTTTGTTAAACCTGCAGTATCTGCAGTAATGGCACCATTAAATTTAAGTGATAACATCCTGAAAAATATTGGAATTAAGTTTGGTGCAAAGCAGATGACGAATTATGTAATTGATAATATAGAAGATAACTAATTATGCCTGGATTAGATGTTATTTTTTTTGATTTTATTGGCATTTTTCTTCGTTGGATATTTGAATATCGCTGTACTTTGAACAAGAAAAAACTCAAAGAATTAACCAAAGATGAAAAAGGAAGAAATCTTTGGTATAGCATAGCTTTTTATGCAGTTTTAATTATTTGGGCTTATATTGTTTTAAAAGATAAATAGAAATGTCAACACTTTTTTTTAAATTAATAGAGGTTTCTTCACTAGATGGATAATAGGGCAGTGTTCCATCCCGAAAGTCCCGATAGCTATCGGGATCGGGAGTGTGGGTGGTAAAAAACAAAAATGTATATTACTGATAATCAGAAGGCAAAGACATATTAGTAAATAATGATTAAACATTGGATACATATAAAAAATTTCAAGAACGGCAACACCAGTCCAAGCCTGAATGATTATGAGTACGATGAAAACGATTTTCGAGTAAAAGACTTTGAGAAAGTCTTTTGCGAAGAAACCGAGCGTAGCTCAGTGGTAAAAGACAGAAACAAGGGAATCACTAATATTACCTACAACCACCTGAATCTGCCTGTCAGAATCACTATCTCGAGTCTTCAGTTTATTGATTATCAATACAATGCTGCCGGCGTAAAAATCAGCAAAGCTGTGACTGATGGCAACGATTTCAAGAAGGTGGATTATATAGACGGCTTCCAATATGCCGGAGGTGTATTACAGTTTTTCCCACATCCTGAGGGCTATGTCAATGTGGCAGCAAGAATTCCGGAAGGTAGTACCGAACCATTAGAGTATTTCTTTAATTACGTTTATAATTATACTGACCATCTTGGAAATATCAGGATTTCCTATACTAAAGATCCTAAAACAGGCACTTTGGAAATCATGGATGAGAATCACTATTTCCCGTTTGGTCTAAAGCACAGCATTTACGTACCGGAGGACAAGAAAGCCTTGGAATTGGTCATCGAAGTTCCCGGCGAAGGAGAAGTGAAACTTAAAAATGTTTTGGAGACGGAGTATATGTTCAAATATCAAGGACAAGAACGCCAAGACGAGTTAGGTTTAAATTGGGACAGTTTCAAATGGAGAAATTATGATTACGCGATTGGTAGGTTTATGTCAGTAGATCCGCTCGCTGAGGAGTATCATTGGCAATCAAATTATGCATTTGCTTCTAATGAACCTTTGGTTGGGAAAGAATTAGAAGGATTAGAAAACGACAATAGTAAAGATTTGAGAAATAGAACAACGGTTGTTGATCCTGGTCATGGTGGTGATGATCCCGGAGCAAAAGCCAGAAATGGAAATAAAAATGAAGCTGATATTACACTAAAAATATCAAATTATACTGTTAGTAGAATAGGTGAAAGGTTAGAAGGATATACGGATAACCCACCTAACATTATTTTAACAAGAGATTCCGATATAAACCCTGGAGGTAAGGGGCAAAAGAATAGTTTAAACGCAAGGGTAAATATAGCAAAGGATAATAATGCAGATACCTTTGTCAGTATCCATGTTGATTCTGCCGATAATCAAAACGCAGACAGGGTAACTGTTTATACAAAAAATAATCCCAATTCTGAATCGAGTAAATTGGCTGAACAAATGGTATCAGAATTATCCGAAGTAGCCCAAACTAAACAAGGGGTTCAAAGAAGAACAGCCAGTCATCATGTTACAAGGGAGCAAAATCCTAATACAGCAGCTGTTTTAGTAGAAGTAGGCTTTATAACTAACGAAAATCAAGAAATTTTATTAAACACGGAAGAATATCTCATGCAATTAGGAAAGGCAATTGGTGATGCCGTTGTTAATACATTGTATGATGATTATAAAAAAGGAGAAATTAACAACTAAATGCGTTATGAAAAACTTAATATTAACTCTTGTAATATTTTGTTCTTGTTTTATGAATAAAAAACAAGATATTGATTCTAGAAATTTGAAAAACTTAATGGATATTTCTAATTGTCAAAACTCTTTTGTTTATCTTGCTGAGCTAAACGATAGTGGTAAAGAAGTTTTGATAAAGGGGGAAAAATTAAATTTAATTAAAACAGATTATCAAAGGATTTTAAAGGAAATACGGAAAAACTATCCAAAGATTGATTTTAGTTTTGTAAGTTTAAATAAAAATATACTGAATTTAAAAATCAATAATTCAGTTTATTTTACTCAGCAATTAGGTGATACTACCCCCACACTATTTAAAGCTTCTTTAATTTATTCTTTAACGGAAAATAATAATATCAATGGAGTGAATATTATCTTCGAAGAGGGTGATCATGGTGGTGAATCAAAGATATATTATAGAGAAGATTTTTCCGAGTTTAAGATAATTAATTGTAATTAAAGGATTAGCGAGTATGGCAGTGTATCAAATTTAGTGATATTCAATAATAAACATATAAATAATTGATATTCAGTTTTATTAAAGAAATGACTAAATCTCTACACCAAAACCGCTTTCCCAACTACTTTTTCAGATGTGCTAACGGTCAGTTATTACGATAAATATGTATCTTTGAATGTTTATGGATTCGGCGAGCCGGAATCCGGCTATTACAACAGCAACCAACTACGAAAAGACACAAACGGCAAATTGAAAGGCATGGCAACCGAAACACACATCCGCATTCTTGGCACCAACCTGTGGGAGAAGTCCGTTACATTCTATGACCAGAAGTCCCGTCCGGTACGCACTTACAAGAGAAATCATCTCGGAGGTTACACGGATATTGACAGCAAACTGAATTTCAGAGGCTTGCCGGAAGAAACCACTACCCGGCATTTCCGGGATCCCAATGCCATCGAAGAAGTAATCGTCAAGGACATATACACTTATGATTCCATGGAACGGTTGCTGACACATACGCAACAGATCAATTCGGGTACGCCTCAGCTGATTGCCAAAAATGAATACGATGCCACAGGACAGCTGATTACCAAGAAAGTAGGTGGCACGCAGAATGGCAGCGACCGCTGGCAGGAGATTAATTACAGCTACAACATCCGCGGTTGGCTGACAGGCATCAATGATATCAATGGCAATATGCTTGGAGCCGGACAACTGCCGGGCAGCTCGAATGATGGTTTGTTTGCATTCAAAATAAACTATGATAAAATTGATAACCATGGAAATGCAGTCTCTAAACTCTACAATGGCAACATTTCCCAAACCTTTTGGAAATCCGGAGATAATACAATGCGGGGCTATGATTACAGTTATGATATGCTGAACCGGCTGAGAAATGCCGATTACTTCATTCAAGGAATTCCTTCTTATACAGGAGCTTACCGGGAAAACATCGGTTATGACCTGAACGGAAACATCACCGAACTGTTCCGCACCATGGGCGACACTTTTGGCAATGCGGTAAACATGGATATCCTGACGTACCACTATAAAAACGGGAACGGCAACAGCAACCAATTACGCAATGTCAGCGATGCGGCAAGTTTGGAAAACAGCGAAGGTTTTGTGGACGGCAACACCAATCCGGCATTGGATGATTATGCGTATGATGAAAACGGTAATATGATAAAGGATCGGAACAAGGGAATCACCAATATTACCTACAACCACCTGAATCTGCCTGTCAGAATCACTATCTCGAGTCTTCAGTTTATTGATTATCAATACAATGCTGCCGGCGTAAAAGTCAGCAAAGCTG
>JBBAEI010000047.1:0-5506 GCA_041656055.1 Weeksellaceae bacterium | reverse complement strand
GCCAGCCGTACAGATATCTCTGTTCTGAATTTCAGGGGGGCTTTTTTGGAGATAAAAATTATATACTGATAATCAATTTATTACATCCAATTTCGATCAGATATTCGTTTTATCCGTTTAGTAGTGAAAAAATTAATAAAACAGAACAATTATTTGAAACTCAATTTTTTTTTCCTTTTACTATTATTTCCAATCACTTTATTCGCTCAAGACCAACCTTACCTCGAATACAATAGAGGAAAGTTTTCCACAGGACCGCATCCAAAAATTGTCCTGGTGTTTCCTGGATGTGAGTCTTTCAAAGAAAATAATGATTCTTTGAACCTTTGTTTCGGAAGAAAATTAGGTTCTCTAATTGCTCATAAATTAGATAAACAACTGTTTAGAAAAATTACAGATAACTCAAATTATTATAAGAATAAATTAAATATTCATGTAAAAACCAACGGGAAATTAAAATTAAGTCTAATGAATAGGCTAAATACTAAGTTTGAAAATAAATTGTTAGATAAACTCACAGAAATTTCTGAGGAAGTAGAAGTTATTCCTGCTAAATATGAAAGAAATTATTGCGCTCCTTTTAATTACTCTTTACCTTTGGTAATTGAACTATCTGAGGATGAAATTTCACAATAAAATCACCAGTCATTAAGCAAAACCCAATTCAACCGAATTTCATTAACTTTCGGCTTCTAAATGAATTCATGAAAAAATCAGCCATTGCATTTTACAACACCGAAAATTTCTTTGACTTTACAGATGATCCAAAAAAATTTGACAATGAATATTCTCCGAGCGGCTCGCTAAAATGGACGCAAAAACGCTATGAAAATAAATTGCGAAAAATCAGCAATGTCATTAGTGAAATTGGAAAAAAAGAAACCAATTGGCCGCCGCTGTTTATCGGGTTGGCGGAAATAGAAAATGAAAAAGTGCTGAAAGATTTGATTTACTCCCAAAATCTTGCGGAATACAATTATAATTTCATTCATTTTGAATCCTTGGATGAAAGAGGTATCGACAATGCCCTTCTCTATCGGAAAAGCTACATACAACCGATTCATTCCGAGCCGATAAGAATGACTTTTGAAACGGATTCCGGACGCATTGATTATACCCGGGATATGCTGTATGTAAAACTCCGATTGGAAGAAAAAATCCTCCACACCTTTGTCGTTCATCTGCCTTCAAGAAGGGATGATGATGTCAACCTCTGCTTCCGGAATTTACTTTTGGAAACTCTTCGCAACCGGGTTGACCAAATTTTTGAAGAAGAACCAAATGCAAGCATTATCCTCATGGGAGATTTCAACGGAAATCCCAATGACGAACATGCAATGCGCATTCTGAAAATCAATGGAAACCCTGAAATTTCAGATACCGAAATGTACAATCCTATGTTAAAAATAGGACATGGTCGTGGGTCGCTGAAGCACCTGGGGGAATGGATACTTTTTGACCAGATTATTTTCTCAAAATCCTTTCTTTCAACAGATAACGGCAACATCACATTTGAAAAGGCAGAAATCTACAACGACAATTCCATCCGTGATTGGGACAGGAAATTCAAAGGCTCGCCATTTCGCACTTATGCCGGCACAAAATATTTAGGCGGATACAGCGACCATTTTCCGGTTTATGCCATTATTAATTATTAATTTCGCAGCCGGGATTTTATACTATGGGAATAGAAAGTTATTTGGATTCGACTTATCTGAAGACGCCGCAACAAAGCGGACTTACAGATTCTGAAACATTAGAGAAGGTGCATCAGCTTACCAAAGAAGCCATTGAACATCACTTTTTTGCGGTGATGATTCGACCGGATTACGTGCGTTCTATCAGAATGCAGTTAGACAAACTTCAGGCTGATGTCAAATTGGGAACGGTCATCGATTTCCCAGAAGGCAAAGGCTCGTTAGACATCAAGTTGAATGAAGCACAAATCGCCATTGCCAACGGGGCAGACGAACTCGATTTTGTAGCGGATTATACCGCATTCAAAAAAGGGGAAACCGAAAAAGTGAAAGAGGAAATCGAAGCTTGCTCCAGATGGGCATTGAAGGCGAATAAAGTTGTGAAATGGATCATAGAAACTGCCGCTTTGACGGATGATGAAATCATGAGAATCACAAAATTAATCAGGGATGTGGTGTTAGACAGATTAAGTGATTTCCCACCTGAAAAAGTTTTTGTGAAATCTTCAACCGGGTTTTTTGAAACGCCCAACGGAGAACCCAACGGTGCGAATTTGCACGTTATCCAACTGATGCTGAAACATGCCGGCCCTTTGTCGGTCAAAGCCGCTGGTGGCGTTAGAACCAAAGAAGATGCATTGGAGATGATTCAGTTGGGAGTAAATAGAATCGGAACTTCATCCGCACTGAAAATTGTGAACGGATAATTCCATCATTTTGAGTACGTACATACAATAATTTTTATAAAAATCGTTTATATGTACTGAGATATCTTTACATTTAGCAAAATTTTAAAAATGAAGAAGTACATATTGTTGCCGTTTATTTTGCTGGGGTTGTACTGGAGCTGTACGGACAGCGAATTGTCAACGCCGGGGGATGAATTTGCAAATTATGAGGAAGGAACGTATAGTGTTGATATTGATGGCATTCCCAATGATTTTAGTGAAATTACGAATGTAATCGCTTCTGACAATGCCAGTCAGATTAATGGTTCAAGCCTTGAGTTTGGTACGATTTCCATTACGCTTGCCGGCCCTTTGCTGGAAGGCACTTACGACCAAAGCGAAGGCACAATGATTATGATTATGAACGAGGACGGTGCCTTTCTAAACATCAGTCAAACAGGCGGGCTTTTACCTTTTACACTGAAAATCAAAAAAGTAAATACCGAAGAACATTGGGTTTCCGGAACTTTCTCAGGTACTGTTTTTGATACTGCAAGCGGAGAAAACAGCGTATTGACCAACGGCGTTTTTTATAAAATCCCGTACGAAGAAGGAGATATCGACAATGTCAACAGAACACTGAAAGGGGATTTCAATGATGAAACAGTAGATTTCAGCACAAATGCGAAAGCAGAGGGCGTAACAACCGCAGGCGTAATCTCAGGAGAAAATCCTGACGGCATACAGACGCTTTCCATTACTGTTCCAGGAGGAATTTCCGAAGATGTCTTTACCGAAGAAAATGAAGTTGTAATCATGGTTGTGTTAGGCACATCCGAAAATCCAAACGATACTTATTCAAATTATAATGCGGTAACAGAAACCTATCTGCCGGTATCATTGACCATCAATTCAATTGACATGGAAAGCAATGACCCCAGAGTGCAGGGTACTTTCAGCGGTACCATCACCAAATTTACAAACGGAGTACCGGGAGAGGAAATCATCATCACCAACGGTGAAATCGACGTTCCAATTATAATACTACCATAAAACAAGCTAACAAAAAGACAAAAAAGGGTGATTTTCAGTCATCCTTTTTTGTTACATCCCTATTCCGGTTTCGAGGCTGTTCCTTTTTTTTTGCATTCAAATCTTCCGGCTTTTTAATCAGTTTGTAAACATACCAAACGGCAAAACAAAATACGATGGCGGTGAAAATATACTGTGTAACCGGATTGAACATAGTGCTAATAATTTCTCCAAAAGTAAAAAATAACAGCGCAAAAACCCCACTTCTACCAAAATTAAAAAGCTGAATATTACTATGTAGGGAAACATTCTTTAATTTTAGAAACTCTGTTATCTTTGAGAAAATTTTATTTATGAGACGAATTGTATTGGCCGTCGGCAGTTTTTACGGGATGTTGTCCGTGATTTTGGGTGCCTTCGGCGCACATGCTTTCAAAGAAATATTGTCAGCAGAGAAAATCGTCAGTTTTGAAACAGGTGTCCGCTACCAGTTGTTTCACGCTGTTTTGCTGATTGTGCTGGGGCTGGCAATGAAATTTGAAAACGGTCTGGAAAAATATGCAGCACGCTGTCTGATGATTGGTGCATTTGTGTTTCCCGTCAGTATTTATTTCCTGTCATTCGCAGAACATTGGGGTGTCAATTTGAAATGGCTCGGTCCCATCACACCTTTGGGTGGTCTGTTTATGATTATCGGCTGGTTTCTGTTATTTTTAAATTTTCTGAAAAATCCGATTTTTAAGAAATAATATATTTAATTTCTTGATTTTAAGCGATTTAATTATTTACAGCAAGTCTGCCTCCATTTTGATTTTATTTCCGGTTTCGGTCAAATCGCTGAGATTTCCTTCCGCCGAAAGCGCACGAATCAAATTGTCTTCCGAGGATTTTCTACCGGAGTAAATATTGATATTGTAATGAATATCCTTGTTGGAAAGCACATCGTAGTAGGCTTTCGGGAAAGTCAGATTCCGGATTTCAAAAATGGTGTTTTGGGACAAATCCGTTTTCTCAAAATCAAAGGTTCCTAAACTAAATCCTGTCGGATCTATTCTGGATTTCATCTCCGCCGGGATTTCATTTTCGTCCACATCGCCGTACAAATACACGGAAGCGATGACAGACTCCTTGCTTTCGGTCAGTTTTTTCAAAGCCGCGTTACTCAGCTTCAGATTGATTTCAAAATCCGGAAATTTCGCAGTGACGTCTTCGGTTTTGGCTGGTTCTTCATTCAATTTCACTTCCGGAATTTCAGTGCTTTCAGGAACTGAATGTTCAGCCTCCACAGGGGCTTCAGTATTGTCATCTATTGGCTGTTGTTCCGTTTTTTTGCATCCGACAAGAAATAGAATGGCAAAAATTCCGCCTAATAAAAGCATTTTCTTCATGATTGCTGTTTTGAAATTTAAAGATATAAAATCAAATGAAAATCCAAGGAAATTAACTGGAAAACAATTGAAATAATTAAACAAAATCGAAATGAGATTAACAAATGGCAGAAATTAATTTTGCTGGACACTTCTATTCTTATAGACTATTTTCGGAAACCAATAAAAATAATGCAGTTTGGATTAAGCTGAATCTTTAAATGAATCTAAGGGATTTGAAATTATTCTTTGGTTCGAAATTCAGTATATTTGATTTGAATAAAAAAAGAGAATGAAAAAACTTATTTGCTTTTTGGTATTAATAACCGGTTCGTGCCTAACCGCGCAGGAAAATGAATGGCATAAAGTTGACAATGGTTTGATGCAGAAAATCATCAAAAAAGGAAGCGATATAAATGTTAAAAATAATGACAGTGTAATATTATCAGTTTACAGCATTAAAGAAAGTGAAGAGGTTGATTTAGAAGATTTGTCAAAACTTATCTGGGTGCCGTTGAAACTGACTTTTACGGATTTAAAATTAAATCTGGGCGTTAATTCTTTTTATTCTGGTTTAAAAAAAGATTCCGAATCACTACTAACCGACTAAATTTATAAATAAACTACCTCGGGGCAAGCCCACGAGGTATTAAAACAATTTAAGTTGCCCTGAATAGACTTCTTTATATTCTTTCTTTTTTCCCTGATTTTCAACATATTTTTGAATCACTTCTTTGCTCGC
>JBBAEI010000046.1:0-8386 GCA_041656055.1 Weeksellaceae bacterium | reverse complement strand
AATTACAAATACACAGAAAATCATAACCACTACCGGACAGAATACATTTGGCGAGTTAATCCAGATTAGAAGATGCTCCGAGCCTAACAAAGGGGTGAAAGAAATATATCAGGCACTTGGCTATAGAGATTATCCTTTCGTGAAAAGAAAATCCGTAGTGCCCAAACCTGAACTCAAAAAAAATGAATCCCAGAAACCAAGCGCAATTGAAGACTGTTAGCTGCAATGTGGGTTAAAAGTTTATTATAGGATTGTAGAATGCAAACTTGTGAGATTTTCAAGGCCAAACAGATTTTTTTCTATTTCTTGAATAAATTTTTCAGATACTTATGTCAAAACTTCTTATAAAAATAGAAACCGAATCGGAAAAGAATTTATCCTTTCGCGATTCGGATTCCGGGTTTATGTCATGTTGTGAATACATCTTCACAACAGATAGAATTAGATTTATTTGACCAAAGTCAATTCTTCAATGGTATGTTGGGCACCCATGAATTTATCGATAATGAAAAGGACATAACGGATATCCACTGAAATGGTTCTTTGCAATTCCGGGTCAAAAATCACGTCTCCGGCCATGGCTTCAATATTTCCATCGAAGGCAATGCCAATCAATTCTCCGTTTCCGTTCATCACAGGGGAACCAGAATTTCCACCGGTAATGTCATGGTCGGACAGGAAGTTAACCCACATTTCACCATTTTTATCGGCATATTGTCCATAATCTTTTTTGTTGTACAAGTCAATCAGTTTCTGTGAAATATCAAATTCATCATCTCCTTTTTTGTATTTGGCGATGGTTCCTTTCAGCGTAGTGTAATAGTTGAATTTCGCATCATTGACTTTTTTTCCAAGTGGCAATGGACGAATGGTGCCATAAGTCAGTCGAAGGGTGCTGTTGGCATCAGGATATTCGATTTTGGATAGCCCGGATTCTCTCAGTCCTTGAACCAACTGGCGGAATGCTTTTTTGTAAGCGTCATTCATGGCTTTTTCTTCCGGTGTTTCAGAACGATAACGCTCAAGAATGTCGGATGAGATTTTGAAAAGCGGATCATTGTTGATTGGCTCCACATTTGGATTGTCCAAAAATGCCATCAGCTGATTTTCTTTGGTGAAAATGCTGGATTGAAAGGCATCTCCGATGAATTTCTCAAAATTTCCTTTGGATTGGTCGCCAATTTCTTTCACATAGGGAGCCAGACCGCCATTTGCGCCTTTTTTGTAATACAGTTCCAATTGATTCACAAGTACTTCCTCTTCCAAAGGCAAATGCATAGAACTGAAAGAAGATTTAATCAATTCTTCCAAATTGGGGCGCAATTCTTTGCGTTTTGCTTCATTAGCAGCCGCATATTGTTGCATTCCCGTGCCTAAGCGATAAGGCAGCGTAGAGAAGTTGCTCGAACGCAGTAGTCCCACCAAATAATTTTGTTGTTTTGCTTTTTCGTTGGTTTTTGCATAATAATTATTGATGATTTCGATGACATCGCCGTACTTGGCTTTGTTCGCAGGTTGGTTTGCCCATTTGTTGAATTCAGATTCAACTTTTTGTTTGGCTTCAACGGTTTTATGCTGTTTTAAAGCTTCGATCATTCCCTGTCTGTTTTTCCAGTAATTGGCCAAACCGGCATATTTGGAAGCATATTCCAATTTAACTTTCTGGTCGTTGTCCATGTATTTTTTCAACACATCCATTCCGAGTTTTGAGCCTTCAACCCAAGCGGGATAAGCGTATTCAACATTTTGTTGTACGCCTGCACCGGGCATCCATCGGTTGGTTCTGCCCGGATACCCCATGATCATGGAGAAATCCCCTTCTTCGTAGCCTTTCAAACTGATGGACAAATGCGCTTTGGGTTTCATGGGAATATTGTCTGGTGAATAATCAGCAGGATTTCCTTCTTTGTCGGTATAAACTCTGAAAACCGAAAAATCTCCGGTATGGCGTGGCCATTCCCAATTGTCGGTATCACCGCCGAATTTTCCGATGGAATTGGGCGGTGTTCCCACCAATCTCACATCCTGAAAATCCTGATATACAAAGTAATAGTATTCGTTGCCTTCAAAGAATGAACGTACTGAAACCGTATATTTCCCCCCTTCGTTATTTTCACTTTCAATTTTTGCTATTTCACGGTTGACGGCAGCTTCTCTTTCGTCTTCGGTCATTTGGTCATTGAGTTGTCCAAGGATTCTTTGGGTCACATCATCCATACGGACAAAAAAGCGAACCGATAATCTGTTGGGTTTCAATTCTTGGGATTTGTCTTTTGCCCAAAAGCCGTTGGTCAGATAATCATGTTCCGGCGTGGAAAGTCCGGCGATGGCTCCGTATCCGCAATGGTGATTGGTCAGCACCAATCCGGTGTCTGAGATGATTTCCGCAGTACAGCCGCCTCCAAACTGTACGATGGCGTCTTTCAAACTGCTGTTGTTGATGCTGTAAATGTCTTCAGCTGTGAGTTTCAGCCCCATTTTTTGCATATCATCCATATTTTTTCCGATGAACATCAGAAACCACATTCCTTCGTCGGCTTTCACTTTCTGAACCGGTGAGATCAGGAATGCCATTCCAACTATCATTAAAAATAACTTTCTCATTTTTATTCTTTTAGAATTTTTTAATTATGCAGTCGCAAACTTACAGGAATTTATTTTCTTTTGGTAAATTGATGATAGGTTTTTATGCAATGTTTTAGAAATATCATTTCTCATTTGAACTTCATCATTTGAATTCATTTTAAAACAATCATTTGTATCAAGAAATTATAATAAAAAAAGCTGCGTCTTTTGAACGCAGCCACTGAATTGATTGAAAAAAAGATTATTCTACAATTATCTTTCTGGTGTCTGAATACTTTCCGGAATTGAATTTCAGGATATAAACCCCTTTCGGAAGTTGGTTGAGATTCATCTGATGATTGAAAAATCCGTTGGACTGTAATTGTTGCTGAGCCACTAATTTTCCGGCTAAGTTATAGATTTCTACTTTCACTTGATCCGCACCGTTGGATTCATACAGAATGTTTAGGATTTTTCCTTTCACGGGATTCGGATAGAGACTCAATGAATTTTGTTCGTCAAAATTCACGGTGGACATTTCTCCGGTAACGTCTTCATAACCCAGGGAGAAATTCCCGGTAGAAGAGCCATCGAAACTCAGGAAGTGGAAACGGAAAACTTTTTCGTTGGCATCTTTCAGGTAATAGTACATATCTGAATTTACGGTGTAACCCGTTCCGCTGAATTGTTTCCAGTCATAACCTACGGTATTGATTAACTCCTGATAATCAGATTCATCCAAAGAGTTCACATCCAAATTAGTCGTTTTGGCTACTTTTACATTTGGATTTTGCAAAGCACCGACTACCGGATACATCATTACTTCCAAATCAGTAACATAAGTTTGGAAAACCAAATCCCAGCTGTCCAAATTAGGCGAAGCCACTACAGATTCATTGTTGGTCAGGCTGTAGAAGTTAAATAATTTTCCATCATTTTCCGAATTGGGAAGTGTAGCTGTCTGGTCATTTTCCCAGTTTGAAGTGGAAGCGTTCCAGTCTGCATATTTGAAAGTATAGCCGTTATAAAAGTCATCAATCATGAATTTTTTGAAACTGCCGTCAGCATATTTCAATACATAAACGATGGTGCCAGTAACATGGTGAGAAGCCGCATTGTATTCTCCCCAGCCATAAGTGGCGGAACCGAAATCAAAGGCACCCGCCTCCCACATGGTATCGCTATTGTACAACTGAATCCAATTGTCGATCTCGGCAGGATTGACGGTAGCGTAGTCAGCCGGATTGTTGGAAGCTTCATACACCTCAATTCCCAAACCGTCATTGATTCTTTCCGCAAAGGCATAAGCACTGGTTCGCAGGAAAGCGATGTCCCAACTGGCTACATCGTAACTTTCTGATTGGCCTGTATCAAAATGAAAATAGATATTTTTGGAATAGCCTGATTCAAGTGACAGATTTACAGTGGTTTCCTGTGCGAAAACGCAAGCAGAACCCAGTATGATTCCTAAGAATAAATTGAATTTTTTCATATAATTTGTTTTTATTTGAATTGTTAATGTTTATTTTAATAAGTCATATTTTATCTGAGGATAACCCCGTACGCCGTTTTCATTTTCGAAAGCGGTAAATTTCAATTTGTAATAATTTCCTTCCCCATCTTCTATGATATAGAAAATATTGTCATACAAAAGTCGGTTGGGTGGTGTGACTTTTCTCCAACTGGCACCGATGGTGCGCTGGTCAAGGGTGAATTTGGTTTCGTCAATGTTGTTGACCGAGAATTCGTCATAGCTGAATTCATCGGTGTAAACGCGGTATGCTTTTACATTTCCAAGGGGATTGGTTTCCACATAATCCGAATAGCCGTAGGCGGTAAAACCTGCACCGGGCAATTCTTCCACTTCGGTTTTCACAGTGAAATTTAAATCCCAATGATTGGATTCCGGTTCTACGCTAACGATATTTTCAGTAATTAAACTAAAGAATGTGAAATTATATCCTTCGGTTTTTGAAATCACCACCTGCTGATGTGTAGTGGCTTCTACCTCAGCATATTGTAAAATGTAGTCATCGCCTTGTCTGAGGATTCTGATTTTCATATATCCTCTTTCCGCACCGGCGATGGCCACTCCTCCGGGTTCGGGTGTATCGGTGCCGATTTCGTTTCCGAGATTCAAAAGATAAATATGATTTTCAATGTCATTCACCGAAATTCCTTCAATGGCCGTTCCGGTAATGATGCCACTTGGGTCGTCCACATATTGGTCTGAATCTTCAATCAGAAAGCCCATTTTGGTTTTTAATTCTTGTACTTCGGCACTCGAAATTTCGTCGATATTGGTCGAACTCAATTTTCCGGCAAACATGAAGAGCGAGCCGTTCAATCTTACCCGGAAATCATCACCCGAATAAAACCCAAGATCCCAAGTGTCTCTTCGTATTGCTGTTTCCTTTTTGGTGCGCAGCTCTATATATACCTGATTGGGTTCGTTGGGGCCGCCTACTTCGGGAGAAATTGTTCCGCCGAGTGCAGCGGTTTCGGAAAATGAAACCAACACGGTTTTGTTGCCTTGAATCTGGGTGGTTTTCCCGGGCATTTCGATGTTTACAATCGAAAATTCAACGGATTTATCATCTTCGGGCAAGACTTCTGTCAGTCGATTTAATTTCAAGATAGAAAACTCTGAATTTTTCTGAATAGGCAATCTGATAATGCCGTCGTTGGCTGCTGGAGCGGTAGTGAAATCTCCTGTTTCGCCATAATTTAATCCGGTGGTTTGAAATTCAATGTCAACCCATCCATCGTTGGTCGGTAACTCAGAGAAAACGAGCTGAATCTCAATTTCCGATGTGTTCTCAGGCATGCTTTCGGACGGATTTTTGAATGCCGCCACAAATTCGATAGTACCCCAGTGATCGTCGTCGCCGTTGCAACTGAAAAGCAACAGCCCGGAAAATAATAGGATTGAAAAATGGTATAAAAATTTTACTTTCATCTTCTATATGTTGAGGTTATACTGAAGTTTCAAAAAATAAGACCGACCATAACCGAGTAATAATGAACTGCTGCCCACCTCATGCCCCAAACCTGAGCCGGTCGTGGTTTTGATTTCTTTCAAGTCCAACAAGTTTCTTGCACCCAAGGTGATTTCTAATTTTTTGTCGAAAAACTGTTTCTTGACCGAAGCATTCAGCCAGCCGTAGCCTTCCTGTTTTTCTTTGGCAACGACGATGTCTCCGTCTTGATTGAATGTGCTGACAAATTGATATTGCGGGCCGTTGTATTTGAAAAAGGCCGAGAAAACCGCATCCCATTTGGGCACGGTATAAGACAATTCACTGTTGATTTGAACGGAATACAGATAGTCATCGTTGAAATCATCTTCGTTTTTCAGCACTTTGGATTCGCCCGAAAAACTGATGCCCAGACCGGCACTCAGTCTGCCGTAATTGAATTTGTTTCTCAGTGCCAATCCCCAAGTTTTGTACAGGTCGATGTTGTTGTATTGGTAGGCGAGGGGCGCAGTGTTTACAATGATCAAATCGATTTTGTCGTCCACATCCAAATACCAGAATGATAATTTTGGCTGGAAGTTGATTTCATTGAATCTGAATGATTTTTTGAGGTGCAGAAAAGCTGATTTTCCTCTTTCGGGCGACAGGTTTTCATTGCCTCTCACATCGTGGTTGGAATCCACCAAATAAGTAAACAATTGTTCAAAATTCGGCAGTTTGGGCGAAGTTCCCAAGATGGCTCTCAGTTCGTAACCCTGATTGAACAGGTATTTTCCGCTGAACGAAAGTGCATATTGACTTGAAAACTGATTGGATGCGATGTATCGGAAACCCGGACGGAAGGAAATCCGTTCGTTGACTTTGATTTCAGATGACAAAAATCCGCTGTAACTGTCTATGGTATTCAGTTTTGTATTGTCGCTGCTGCTTTGCTCGGCCAGTCCGCTTGCCGAACCTTTGTCGTGGTTGAATTCATAACCGACTTCAAAATCGAACCAGTCAGATGCCATGAAATTGCTTATTGTACCTCGCGAAAAGAAACCTTTTCGGGTATTGTAATCGTAGCGATCCGTGTGGGTGTGTTCACCGGTTTTTAGGACATAGGTGTAATTTTCCACATTTCTTTTTTGTTCCTGAATGGAAGCAGAAATGTTATAATTCATCTGTTGCGCCAATTTGCCGTTCATATTGAAATGATGGTAATAGCGGTCGGTTCTGTAAATCGCGTCATTGGCAGTTGGATTGAGGGTTCCCGTTGAATTGTTGGGATTGAGTCGCACATTGTTGGCGTATTTTTCGGTTCTTTCATCAAAATATTCAAACTTGTAGAATGCATTGAAATTTCCGTTTCTGAAACTCAACAAAGCTTTGGCGGTATTTTGTAATTTGGGCAGCCATTCGTAGCCTCTCAAACCGTCGTTGGCATCGTTGGGGTTGGCGTAATTTCTTCCATGTTTGTCACCATAGAATCCTCTGAAATCGTTTCGGGTATAAGAAGCTTCGGTGTAGATTTTATGCGAAATTTTATGACCGATTTTCAGTGATTGAATGTGTCGGCCTTGGTTTCGCCAATTGTATTCGCTCCCAATGGTTTCCTCTTGAATATAAGGTGTAATTTGCCATTTGTGTCGGCTGTTTTTTTGGGTGATGATATTGATGACGCCGGTCACCGCATTGGCACCGTATTGTACGCCCATAGAACCTTCGATGATTTCGATTTGCTGAATGTCGTCCAAATTGATTTGTGAAATGTCGATGGCGTTGCCAAAACCTTCGTCGCCAACGATGGGGATGCCGTCCACCAAGATTTTGATGTATTCCGAATCAAAGCCAAACTGTTGCAAACCCGATCTGCCTTCGCTGGGATTGGGCATGATGTTGAGGTTCAGGTTTTGTGTCAGTACATCTTCAAGGGTGTTTCCTGCCATTTTTTCGATGTCCTGACGGCTGATGACCTCTACTTCAAATACAGATTTGTCCACCGACTGCGGACTGTATTGTCCGGTGAGTACTACCGGCGACAGATGTTGGGTGAATTCCAAATCCAATAAATCGGTTTCTTGGGCATGTAGCTGAATCACTGAAAGTGAGAGCAGTAAGACTGTAATTGTCCGCATTTGAATGATTTTAAACAGGCGAATCACTATATTTTTATTTAGACTGATTATAAATTCAATTCACGCTGCAATATTAAAACTTTAAGCCGCCAGCATGACAACGCCATAAGGAATAAAAAATACGAGAAATGGAATTTGTTAAACAAGCCAATTCGGGTGGGATGTGCGTTGGGGTGGAGAAGGAGTGTGTCGCCCGACAGATGGAACCCAATCATATGAAGCTTTTGGATTTTTAAATGGGCATAGAAAAAAGGAAGTACCTAACCTTTATAAAACCCCGTCTGAATGAAGTTGGTTTTTTATGATTCCGGGAATTAGCTTGTGAAAATAGGGGTTGTGGGAGGGTTGCTGGTGTTGTGCGACTATTGATTTATTTTCAGATATTCAATTGGATTATATTTATCACCTTTTTTAGATCTAATTTCGAACAATATATAGTTTTCTTCTTCTAATTCACTTAGTTCGCCTATTATTTGATTTTGTGTTACTTCTTCATTTTCCTTTACATAAACTTTTTTGATATTGTTATAGACAAAAAAATCCTCATCACTTTTTAATATTAAAGCATAAAAATCTGTTTCTAAATGAATGATTTTTTTACACTACTAAACGGATAAAACGAATATCTGATCGAAATTGGATGTAATAAATTGATTATCAGTATATAATTTTTATCTCCAAAAAAGCCCCCCTGAAATTCAGAACAGAGATATCTGTACGGCTGGC
>JBBAEI010000045.1:0-8481 GCA_041656055.1 Weeksellaceae bacterium | reverse complement strand
TTTGAATGGTTGAAACACGCCCTGCAAAACATCAACACAATCAACCACAAAAATGTCCGCACGCTATATCCGCAGAATTATAAGAATTTAGCCAAACAAAAATAGATGTAGTTCATAGGGCGGATACCTTGTCTTTACTACCTACAAAATTATCACCGTGTTCTTTCTCTACAATATCAAATGCTTCTTGTTCGTTGTTTGCTATTACTGTAACACTAAGTACAATGCTATAACCAAATACTGCGGTCTCGGCTATGCGTAGTGCGGGATTTCAAGGCACTTACCTTTCAATTTAGCACTGAGTTTATTAAATGTAATTACTTTTATATCAGCAATTTCGCCCGCATTACGTATAGCCAATGTTGGGCAATCGTACTTTTTTTCGTCCGTCTGTTAGCGTTGGCAAAGACATACTCTTTTGCAATTTTTGGCTATAGCGATGGCTGGTGCGAATTGCAAATGTGTATAGCTTTAAGCGTTGGCATTATTTCGTGTCATTTATTATATTTTCCATTCTTTTAATAGCTTCCTGTTCTTTCAGGTGTGCTTTGTATCTGAGTTCGTTTGCAAGTAAAACCAAATCATTAATTTCTTTTTGTTTTTTATCGTTTCTCAAAAGGGGAATATCAATACTTGACAACATTGCAGGTTCCATAGCATCTACAACACCACCATAAATTTGTCTCTTTATTAGAATGCTTCCATATTCAGAATTTAAAATTGCGAACAAATAACCCGCAATGTTTTCATTGGCAGGCCTTATATTAATTATGTTGTCGCTGATTGCTTTAGCCGAAAAATGTTCAGGTGCAAAAACCACTTTTCCTATTGTACCTCTTGAAGGTGTCAAAATATCGTTTTTAGAAATTTTTAAATCACCTTCTAATTGTTTCTTATGAACGACCTTAGAAAGGTGCTTTTCTGTAGTAGGATTTAATTGAAATAAATCTCTACCACCCAAAAACTGCACACCATTTTCTGCGTCAACATAAGTTCTGCTAAAACGTCCAGGAAGGACAATATCTTTTGTTAAGATTGAATCAGATAGCTTAATTAATTGTTTTGCATTTTTCTTTAATGCTGATTCAACTTGCTTAACTATAGGTATGTGAAACGAACCGTCTAAACGCAATCTTAAATCACTCAATTTTGTAGTGTAATTTCTTAACTCTACAGAATTGTCAAAGTATTCTGTTTTTAATTCTTCAATTGGTTTAAGTTGAAGTTCTTTGTATAGAATTGATTCTGCTTTATCAATTAAATCGTTTGATTCGTCACGTAAATCGTAAGATTCTATTACAAGTTCGTGTATTTCCTTCTTTAGTGTTTCAGGTGCATTTGGAACTACTATATTTTCAAAATGTTGTGGTTCTATTTGGTCTACAACAGCACCAAAGATATTGCCCTTCACAAGTGTTTGTCCTGTGTTAGTTTGAAGAAAAGTAAATAAGTAACCCGCATACTCTTTAGCTATAATTCTAATTGCGTGCTCACTTATCAAATTTTTCGAAAGAGTATTGTTCACAAAAGTTACCTTACCAATTGTGCCTGAACGAGAAATTAGAATTGTTCCTTTATCAACTTTAAAAGGTTTAATGTTAATTACATTGGAAGAAAGAAATTTTACTGCTTTTGGATATATATTTAGCATTTCAGCACTACCTAAAAAACCGATAGCACCTTGCGTATTTTTTGCAACATAATTTCTTTTAGCTCTACCACCATAAAAACAGTCTTTGATAAAACCATTTATTGACCAAGCGTAAGCATAACCATTTCTGTTATTTAGTATTTTTTCTTTTGCAATTTTTGCATCAATACTAAATGCACTTGCTTCAAATCTTAGATTATTGTTAAGAACTTCTGACAAAGAAACAGAAGTGTATTTGAGTTGGTCAGGCAAATAGGTGTAGTCAATTTCCTTTTCAACTTCTTGGAACTTATATGCTAAATTGCTTCTATCTACCATGCTATTCCCTGTTTAGTTTTCCATTTAGAAAAAACATCTGCAACGTGAATAGTCTGGTCATTCACTATTTTTTTTTGTGTAACTTCTTTACGAGCAATTAGATTTCCGTCAGCGTCTTTTTCTTTTACGAGTTCCTCAACTTCAATCAATATAATATTTCCCTTTTCATCTCTTTTGAAGATTTTCCCGCCTCTTTTATCATGTCCAATATGATCAATCATAGTCATAAAAATATCATAATCGATTATTTGTCTTGACTTTTCTTCCTCAGCAATCTCCGTTTTAGTTTTCTTCTGTAGAAATAAGATAGAACATTGCGTCCCATTTCTTGGTTGGAATGCATCAGCATGTAAATCAACACTTGCGATAATTTTGGTGTTTTTAATCAACCAATAACGAATGTATTCGAGTCCCGGTGCTCCTAATATCGAATCAGGTAAAACAATTGCAGTTCTACCGCCTTCTTTTAAAAGTTGAATAATTCGTTCAATGAAAAGTTGTTCAGGAGGAACACTTGACTGCAGTCGGTCTGTTTTAAACCAATTTCCATCTTCGTCTTTGTTCCATATGTAAGCTATCTCAAATTGCTCAAGAATCTGTTGATCTTTAATTGGGATTTTTGAGCCAAAAGGTGGGTTGGTTACGATAATATCGAAATGAGCCAAACTTTTGTGATTGCGAATATCACTTGCTGAAATTCCCAATGCCTTTGCAAGTTTCTTTTTGGTTTCCTCTTCCCATTCTTGAGGTGGTAATAAAGAATTGAGTTGAAGAATATTTCCGCTGCCGTCATTATTCATTACCATATTCATTTTGGTTGCTTTTACCAAGTCTGGATTTATGTCAAAACCAAAATAGTTTTCAGAAGCAATTTCAGAAATTTTATCGTTAAATGCTTTTCTTACGTCCGGACTCCATCCTTCTTCTTCGCCATATTGCCTTTCCATTCTTTTACGTAAAGAATCAATCACTGCTGTCATAGCTGTAACTACAAAGCCACCCGTCCCGCAACTACTATCCAAAACTCGTTCAGTCTCTTTGGGATTAATCATAGCAACTGCCATTTTCATCACGTTTCGTGGTGTGAAAAATTCGCCTCTATCTCCCCTTAGGTTTGCACCAACAATTTCTTCATAGGCTTTTCCTTTTATGTCAATATTGGTAGTTAGAAGAGCATATTTTTGAAGTTCAGCAACCAAATATGTTACGGTTCTTGGTGCTAATTTTATTTCGTCATTTTTATCAAATATTTGTCCATGTCTTTTTTTAACATCCTCAAATATTTTAGAAATTCTCTTGTAAACGCTGGCTTGTCCGTCTTTGTAATTTCTCTCTTTTGAAGTAGTGAAAAACTCTACTGGTTCAAGTAAGTTACGTTCGTCATGAATTTTGCAGAAAATGATTTTAAGAAATTCAAAAAATGCAGGTTGCTTTTGCAAACCTTCATTGACATAAATAATGTTATGACAGGTTTTGAAAGTAAAGAGCAAATTGTCTTCGTAAGCCTTTATTAAAGTATTTCGATTTGGTCTTTCGTGTTCGTCAGTTGTACCGTCAGCAGAAGGAATGTCGTTAAACTCTTCGTAAACATATTTTCCTTGTTCGTTCCTAACTCTCCGCCAAACTTCCTTGTGCATTCCGTTTGTCCACATTCCCCACTCACAGTTTCCGCAAGCAGCCATGTACGATTTCATTTGCTCAACTCCGTTGTTTTTGTCGGTCGGCTTTACGGATTCTTTTTTGCATTCAATGACTAACCAAATATTGTCTTGGTCTTTCATTTCTTCTTCTGTTGTTCCTTTTGGGAAAATTACAATGTCTGCTCGTTTTTTACCCGAACCCATTTGAATTCCATACTCAATTTTGATTTGTTCTTTTGAGTATTTGTGTTCATTAATCAATCTTTTTTCAACGGTCTGTCTAACGTACTCTTCGGGTGTGTCAACTCGAATTGTACCGTCTATATAATCCCTTATTTTTCCTTCGGGAATTGAAATGATAACTTTAGTTTCTATCATTGTTGTTTTTTTTATTTACTAACAATTCAGTTGCTTGTACTTGTAAAATGTCTGCTATTTTATACAAATCCTCAACACTGGGCTGTCTAACATTTCGAGCATACTCGTTTATTGTTGTGTAGCTTTTATTCATTTTCTTAGCAAGCCAAGTCTGTGTTATTCCTTTTGCTTTAAGGATTTCTTTAATTCGGTTCATTTTCAAACCTATTTAATTTTGTCGCAAAAATAGTCAAATTCGCTGTTTTATAGTGAATAATTTCGCTTTTTATCAATGTAAATATTCATTGTCTTGTCGTGGTTCGGAAAAAGGTAAGCTCTTTTGGTTTTTTTAGCGTTGGCTCGTGTGCCGGCAAAAACCAAATGTGCTGTTTGTGCGGCTGGCTTTTTGTATGTTGCCCAACGTCATTTCTTTCTGTTGTAAATATTCTATATACGTTCATAAATGTAACTGTTGCTAACAAGGTATATATGCAATACCTTATTAAGGTTTATACTAATTTTTTAAGTTTCTGCTTCGGGTACTGCATATATACCCAAAACGTTATGTGAGATGCTCGGTAAACGGCAAATCAACAAGTCCTTTCTTTTTATTTAGTGTTTCTTTAGTATTTTTTCTATGGTGTTCTTTATCGTAGTTCAAATGGCATTTTTGACAAAGTGCTTTTAAGTTTGACGGATCATTATTGTTAATGTCGTGGTCTAAATGAGCTATGGTGAGAACTATTCTAATGTGTTTAGAAGTTGATAGTATTTCATCAAACATATCAATGCCATGAAGTTCCAATTGTTGAATTATGAAACTGTCATTATAAAAAACTCCCGATTTATCCCTAAAGCCAGTATCATAGTTTTTGACTCCGCAAAATTCACAGCAATTTTTAGCACGTTCCATTATTGTAGGTCTTATTTCTGTTTTCCAGTTTGACGGATATTTTTTGTAATCTATAGGCATAATTTTAAATTTTAGTTTTTAAATCCCGCACCTCACATAACTTGGGTTTTGCGTCAGGCGGGCTAACGTTCGTGGTCGAAATTCAGTCGAATTTCTCCCGCCCGAACGCAAAGCCCTTGCTCGTTATGTATTATTATAATGCGAATTTACAACATATATTTCAATAAATCTACATATTTGTTGTTTTTTTAGAGAATTATTCTGTAAGTCTTTATAAACCAAAACATTAAAAGATGTAGCGCATAAAATGAATAATATATTATTCCGGTTTTGGTTCCTTGTTGGTGATTATACATTGAAATTGGAATAAATGCTATCGGGGATAGAAATTGTAATACAAATACTTCTGCTGAAGCAAATAATCCTGCAATTGAAGTAAGTAAATATTTATTAACTGTATTGGTTCTAAAATAATAGAAAATAAAGATGACTAATATTCCATACCATGAGTAGTCAAATTTTAAAATATAAGCTATAAACATGCAAGATAGAGATATTAATATCCTTTTGAAAATCGATTGATTTTTTGATAATAATTTTAGACCTATAATACCTAATATTAGAGTGAAAAAAATATTCTGATGACCTAAATAAATTAGTTTACCATGAATAGCCAGATCAAATGGTATTTCTGAAAGGAAACAAAAAATCATCATTCTTTTAATGTACTTATGAAATGATGAAGTGTGAATAAACCCTTCAACAATCATGAACGCATAAAGAATAAATGCTGTTCTGCCTATAATGCGAAGCATAAGAATTTCCGGAAAGAATACAATTCCTATGTGATCTATAATCATCGTGACCAACGCAATCATTTTTAGATGATATGCTGTTAATATTTTGACAGAACCAGGCTTTAAAATTATATTTATCTTTGACGTGTTCATGTTTATCATGCTGATTGAACACTATTTACCCATTGTATAAGCTGGTGAATTGGTTCGGTAAAGGTACCAGCAGCCACCCTAACGGGACTTTTGTCTCAAACACCGAAGAAGCCGTCTCTTTTATAAAATTGGGGCGGTTTTTTTTCATTTCATGTAGGTTCTTTAAGCTGGGCTGATAGGCTTTGTATTTATATTGTTCAACTTGGGTTTTGTTACAATTTTTACATTTATAGCGTTGGTTTAGTTGTTTGGTTTTGCCATGCTTTATAAGTTTTCCCTCACAATAGCTGCAAATTTTATCCCCACCCACACTTCTGATACACGACATTCTATTCTGTTCCATTTTATGCGTTTTAAAGAACTAAAAATAATGAAGACGAACCAATGCTCGTCTCCTAATATTTTGTTTCGATTACTTCATGCTTTGATTATCAGTAATATACATTTTTGTTTTTTATCACCCACACTCCCGATCCCGATAGCTATCGGGACTTTCGGGATGGAACAGTACCACACTTCTGGAACAGTACCACCTACCACATTTGCTGAATATTTTTGAAAATCAAAATTTGAGATATTTTTATACTTTATAATTTTAGTTTTTAATTCCATAATTTTTCAAAATTAACCGAAAGTGAATTCATTATTTTTTGAGAATCAACTTTTAATGGGATTTCATCCAATCGCCAACCATTTTTAGGGACTGATATATTAGCTGGAATTTCATAATAATCTATTAAAATAGCGGCTTTTTCCGGCTTTAAAGAATCATACATAACCAGAAACCTATCTCCTAATTGATAGACTGATTTAGAAACGGGTGTAGTATGCTCAAATTTTCTTCCTTTTAAAATGAAAGAGTAATCCTTACCTGGTGGTTTAGAAGTTGTTTTTGAATGCCAATCACTACTTATAATACCAATTGTAAATTTCGGGTTGTTCTTTAAATTATATGTTTTATAATCTTGTGAGAAAATTGAATAAATAATAACAGCAATAATCCCTAAAACAAAGATTGTTTCTTTCCAATATCTTATAAATAGATTTTTAATTCCTGTTGACATTTTTAAATATATTTCAGTATATTTTCAATTTCATTATTAACTTTAATAAGGATTTTATCTAATTTTCAACTATTCTTATGTATACCAATCACATTTCCTGGCTTTTAAGAATTATAGTTTTAATCTCTAATGTCATTTTCAATTTGTGTATCTATAAAATTACTCCCTATTCCTATAGCCGAATCTATAATATGAAATGATTGAATGCCATCTGCCGGAATCCCTATTCCATTAATTAATGCTCCTGAGATAGCTTTAATCGTTGTTTCTTGAATATTCTGACCTAAACTTAATTTATTATTAAGGTTAGGTTCACTTGCATTATTATAAAAATTATTCCCTGCATTAGCCAAAATATTTCCTGTCAGATTTTTTGCTGTGTTAGTGGGTATTATGCCATTAATAGCAGTTTGTTTTATATCTACTTCTCCTTTGGTTATGTATTGTGCTCCGGCATCCACACTCGCTCTAATAATAAAACTTCCATACGAAGTTTCAATAGCCATTGAACCATAAGCGATCACCGCCGGTGTTGCAACAATTGCATAGGGTATTGAGAATAAAATTGCTACTCCTAATTCTCCCTCTCTTTTGGCATCTATCATTTTTTTAAATCCTACTATGTGTTCTAGGCTATTCATATTTGTGTAAGCCAAATGGATACTTCTTTTACCATCCCTCCCAAAAATAAAGCTCGTAAAATCAAATGAAGATTCCGGTGTGGATTTGCTTGTGTCTGGTTTCTTGTTGGCTATGATTACAGCTGTTTCTAATTCAACTGCGGGGCAGCCTTTGCAATCGTCATCAGGATCTCCATTACCCATTACTTGCATCCCATCCGGGTCAATAAAATAGGTAGGCGCATTCAAGGCATAGGCATAAGTGCTATGTGAGAAGTATTTAGGTGCCATCGGATCCATATTCATCCATCTGCCCAAGGCTGCATCATAATTCCTTGCTCCATAGTCGTACCAGCTTAATCCAAGTTCATCCTGCCACTCCTTCCCGTTATATTCATACAAATACTCGGTTTTCGTTACCACTTTTATTTTTAGTTCTTGTTCGCCGGGTTCCAGTCCAAAGATTTTCTTGTCCGCCGGTACATATACCGAGTGCTTCATCCCAAACGGATAATAATGATTCTCATTCATCACTTCCAAACGACCATTGCTTCGGGTGCTGAAACTTAGGCGTACATTGCCGAGATGGTAGGTGTAATGAAAAATATGCTTGTAGGTGTAGCCGGTGATAACTCCACTCCCTAATTGTACATTAGGAATCGCAGATACATAGCCCTCGGAGTGCGGAAAGAATTGTAATACTTCTCCTGCATATTGGAAGCCATCCTGATAATCCACTTTCTTGAAACCGTCTCCGTCCGTAACGGTTTTGCTGACTTTCACACCGGTAGCATTGTTTTGATAATCAATAAACTGAAGACTTGAAATAGTGATTCTGACGGGCAGATTCAGGTGGTTGTAGGTAATATTGGTGATTCCCTTGTTCCGATCTTTGACCATATTTCCGTTGGCGTCGTACTCGTAATCATTCAGGCCTGGATTGGTGTTGCCGTCTTTAAAATTCCTTG
>JBBAEI010000044.1:0-8724 GCA_041656055.1 Weeksellaceae bacterium | reverse complement strand
GTGAACACAGCGGCTTCAGAGAAAGTGGTGATTTCAGAGAATTCACAATAAACCCCAAGTCGCCATCTGATTTCGGTGTCATAAGTTGCCGGAGCTGTCAAATCTTCCAAATCGAAATAACTGTCGGCACTGCTTCCATAAAGTGTCCAGTTTGAGCCGTTGTCTAAACTGAAATACCAAGCGTATTCCAAACCAATGCCCTGTGTATAAGCGGTTGCCGATACATCATAAGTTGAATTCGGCTCGCCTGCGTTCGGGGTGGCAGTGGCAATCCCGCCTTCCGGTGTACTTGAACAATAATCACTGCAATCATTTGGATTGGTAGTAGCTACTTCTGAGATTGCACTTGTGCAATCGGTTGTCTCATTGACAATTCTTGCATATACGCTGAAAGAAGTTTCGGTATAGATTGGCGTTGTTGTTGTCCATTCGCCGTCTTCCCCAATTCTCCATTCAACAATAAAGCCTTCTCCGGGGTCATCTGTTGAAATGCTTCCATCGGTAGCAGGACAAACATTGTCGGTAATGGTAATTACCGGCGCATCAGGGATTTCACAACTGCCCGGATTCGTGGTAACCGGCTCAGAAGAAGGGCTAAAAACGCTTGTGTCATCTTCACAGGTACAACGGGTAGTAATGGTCATCGCTTCGGTCTGATTGTAAATCGGCAATTCTGTACTCCAGTTTGTACCACCATCGGTTGAAAACTCAAGGAATGAACCAGTCGGACAGGCTCCGGCTATCGAATCAGCAGAAATATCGGCTGGTTCATAAATTTCACCACCACCGACTTCACAACCTTCTATACACACGCTGTCATCGAAAGTTACATTGGACGGGGCAATCGTCAATCCCGGGCAAACATCAGCTATTTCAATCAATTCCAAAACGATATCTTTTTGGTTTATCGTGACTGAAAAAGTGAAATATTGCAGATTATAAACCGTAGTCGTAGTAGTCGGAAGCGAAGTTGTTCCGATATTACTTGTAGAAGTATATACGACAAAAGTATCACCTAATTCCGGTTCAAAACCGAGATTGACTTTGATGTCGCCCGATAAGTTGGCTAGGGAAGCTCCCGTGTAATTGAGTACATCATATTCGGTTTCAGGGGTCAGCCCGTTCAAGTCAAATTCAAGGGTGCCGTCGTTCATGCTGAAAAAGGATGAAACAGTCATTATTCCGGGACTGTTTCCGGGATTAAAGGTTCCGCTATTCATAAAATCAGCTACAGCAAAATTGAAACTGACACCTTTGACCAAACCACCGGGAGCATTATTGAAACGATTTAAAGTTAAAGTTCCTTCTTGTCCATCAATTACGCCGGTATTTTTTGTCCTACAGCCAATTGTTTCAAGTGAGGAAAGTTTTTGTATCAATCCCTCATTTTCAAAGACGATATTGTCTGTTCCTTCGATCTGATACATCCCGAGACCATTGATTAGTATTGTACCATCAACAGCATTTTTGAGCAATGAATTATTGTGGATAGCCAAATCATAAGAACCGGCAATATTGATTCCGGTACCGAAATTCATTGTGCCATTGTTGGTAAATTTTAGATTTCCATCAAAATTTCTGCCTACGGATTCATTCATGGTAAAAACTGTATTGTTGATAAAGGTTCCCGGACCTGTTAGACTTCCGGTTCGGAACAATATTCCGTTGCCATTAATATTATTGATAACAGTATCACCTTCATTAACCTTTTTAGTTCCGTTATAAAACACAAATATTCCATCATTTTGTCCCTCCAATGCACCCTTTAGATGGTGTTCGGAATCCAAGCGCAAGGTTTTCTCTTCGGCGATATTGTATGTACCGCCTTCTAAGAAGCTTTTACTTCCAGAGGATATTAAAACTCCATCCTGAACATCCATAGTTCCTGTGTTTTTCATATTGGTTGAGATACTCTCGGTGGATGCGCTTATCTTCTGAATCAGCCCCTCGTTCTCAAAGACTGTATTGTCTGTTCCTTCATGCTGACTCATTCCAATACCATTGATAAGAATGGTGCCGGTAGCAGTGTTTTTCAGCAATGAATTATCGTGAATTCTTAAATCGTAAGCCACGGAAAAATCGTCTCCTGTGCCGAAATTCATCGTACCGTTATTGACAAAATTCAGGTTTTCATCGAACCATCTGATATAAGCTTCATCGATGGTAAAAACCGTATTATTAATAAAAGTACCTGGTCCCCGGAGATTTCCGCTTTGGAACCAAATTCCGTTGCCAGCAATATTGTTAACAGCGGTATCTCCATCTTCAATGACTTTCGAATTGCTGTAAAAAACAATTATGCCGTCATTTTGTCCCTCCAATGCACCCTTTAGATGGTGTTCGGAATCCAAGCGCAGGGTTTTTCCTTCGGCGATATTGTATGTACCGCCTTCTAAGAAGCTTTTACTTCCAGAGGATATTAAAACTCCATCCTGTACATCCATGGTTCCTGTGTTTTTCATATTGGTTGAGATACTCTTGGTGGATGCGCTAATCTTATGAATCAGCCCCTCGTTCTCAAAGACCGTATTGTCTGTTCCTTCATGCTGACTCATTCCAATACCATTGATAAGAATGGTGCCGGTAGCAGTGTTTTTCAACAATGAATTATTGTGAATCCTTAATTCGTAAGCCACGGGAAAATCGTCTCCTGTGCCGAAATTCATCGTACCGTTATTGACAAAATTCAGGTTTTCATCGAACCATCTGATATAAGTTCCATCGATGGTAAAAACCGTATTATTAATAAACGTACCTGGTCCCCGTAGATTTCCGCTTTGGAACCAAATTCCGTTGCCAGCAATATTGTTAACAGCGGTATCTCCATCTTCAATGACTTTCGAATTGCTGTAAAAAACAATTATGCCGTCATTCTGCCCCTCCAATGTATCCTTTAGATGGTGTTCGGAATCCAAGCGCAGGGTTTTTCCTTCGGCGATATTGTATGTACCGCCTTCTAAGAAGCTTTTACTTCCAGAGGATATTAAAACTCCATCCTGTACATCCATGGTTCCTGTGTTTTTCATATTGGTTGAGATACTCTCGGTGAAAGCGTCAATCTTCTGAATCAGCCCCTCGTTCTCAAAGACCGTATTGTCTGTTCCTTCATGCTGACTCATTCCAATACCATTGATACGAATGGTGCCGGTAGCAGTGTTTTTCAGCAATGAATTATCGTGAATTCTTAAATCGTAAGCAACTGAAATATCAGAACCTGCGCCGAAATTCATCGTACCGTTATTGACAAAATTCAGTTCTTGATCGAACCATCTGATATAAGCTTCATCGATAGTAAAAACCGTATTATTAATAAAAGTACCTGGTCCCCGGAGATTTCCGCTTTGGAACCAGATTCCGTTGCCGTTGATGTTATTCGTTGCTGTTTGCAAGTTGTCTATCACAATATTATTAGAACTCAGTCTGAAAGTTCCGTTGACCGTTCCTGACAGCACGCCTTTCAGGCGGTGTTTTTTGTTGAGATTCAAGTTGGCATTTTCACTGACGATGTAAACACCTCCATCCAAAAAGCTTTCATCAGAACCGGAATTAAAGCTTCCGGCGAGGACTTCGATGGTTCCGGTATTCCACATTCTTGCATTGAAATTGTCATCCCAATTGCCGAGCTTTTGGATTTTTCCTTGATTTTCTAAAACCATACTGGTTGTTCCGTTGTATTGAGTGATACCGATTCCGTTGCTAATGATTGTACCGCTCTCCTTATTGGTCAGTTTGGAGTTGTCGTTGATGCTCAAGTCATAGGAACTACTGATATTGGATCCAGTTCCCAATTGCAGGATGCCTTCATTAATGAATTCCACTTGGCTCGAGAAGTATCTGTTATAGCTCCCATCTATGATGAAAGTCCCGCGGTTGGTTAGCTTTGCCACCCCATCATTCGCCCCATAGATATACCCTCGATCAAAGTATAGCGTTAACCCCTCAGGGATAATGACGTCAAAACCGTCTAAAATATAAATGCTCACATTGCCACCCGGAGATGTCAGCGGGACGGTATTCGTGTTCCAGTTACCCGGATCATTCCATACAATGCCATCGCCATTCTCGCCATTAAAAACATAGGTTTGGCTAAAACACAAGCCAGCGATTAACATAGATACAAATAAGATAAATTTTTTCATGATGATACTTTAATAGTTATGTTTAAATTTCGCTAAAATTAAGTCGAGATGTTGAAACAGATGTCCGAGAAATTGCGAATGACAATATACAGGACTGTTATTATAGTTAAAAATATGTTAAAAATATATATTAAATAAATATCGAAAAATCTCAAAATACGGATAATGAGCGTTTTGTAAATTAAAATTTTAACATTTCAGCTTTTGACTCTTTTTATTAGGGTTTTAGCAATAGAAAATGAATTGTTTTTTTAATGAGTGCATACAGAATTTTAATAATAAATAAGCATTCGATTTAAATTAATTTTTTCTGATTCTTAGAAATTCCGAGTGCAGTTTCTTGAGCAGAATCAAACCCAAAACCTATCTTTGCGTCAACAAATAAATTTCATTCAAATTTGTTCAGTCATGAGAATAGCTGTTTTTGTTTCAGGCAATGGAAGCAATTTGCAAAATATAATTGATGCCATTCAGGATGGCAGATTGGAAGATATTGAAATCGTGATGGTCATTGCCGACAGGGATTGCTATGCCATCGAACGGGCTTTGGAACATGATATTCCAACTTATTTGTTAGAAGACCGAACAACATTTTGTGATGATGCATTGCACAATATGAAGGATGAAAATGTGGATTTAATCGTATTGGCCGGTTTTCTTTCAATTCTGACACCTGAATTTGTAAGCTTCTACAAACAAAAAATCATCAATATCCACCCGGCTTTGCTACCCAAATACGGAGGAATAGGTATGTACGGCGAGAGAGTCCATCAAGCGGTTTTGGCTGCCGGAGAAAAAGAAGGAGGTGCCACCGTGCATTTTGTTACCGCTGAAGTTGACCAAGGCAAAATCCTTGTGCAGAAAGCTTTCAAAATCGAAAAAGATGATGCCATTCCGGAGTTACAAAGCAAAGTGGCTGAAGTCGAAAAAGAAATTTTGATTGAAGCCATTAATCGGTTCAAGGCCAATGGCTGATTCAAATCAATCAATCTTGTCAAATCCCGTATAAGCTCTCAGTTTTTCAGGAATCAGAATGCTGCCGTCGGCTTGCTGATGATTTTCGAGCAATGCAGCCAGAATTCTGGGCAAAGCCAAAGCACTTCCGTTCAAGGTATGGCACAACTCGTTTTTTTCTTCATGTTTAAATCTCATTTTCAAACGATTGGCCTGAAAGGTTTCAAAATTAGAAACAGAGCTGACTTCTAACCATTTCTCTTGGGCTGCTGAAAATACTTCAAAATCATAGGTCAGGGCAGAAGTGAATCCCATATCTCCGCCGCAAAGTCTGAGAATTCTGAACGGAAGTTCTAAATCCCTCAAAAGCCCTTTGACGTGATTCACCATTTCGTCCAATGCTGCATAAGAATTTTCAGGTTTCTCAATCCGCACAATTTCCACTTTTTCAAACTGATGCAATCGGTTCAACCCGCGTACATCTTTGCCATAACTTCCGGCTTCTCTGCGGAAACATGGAGAATAAGCGGTCATTTTAATCGGAAGATCGGCGGCATTCAGCAATTCGTCGCGGTATAAATTGGTGACCGGAACTTCGGAAGTCGGAATCAAATACAGCGCGTCTTCATTGACATAATACATTTGTCCTTCCTTGTCGGGCAGCTGTCCGGTTCCATAGCCGGAAGCTTCATTGACCACAAAAGGCGGAATAATTTCTTGGTAACCGACGGCTGTGTTTTTATCTAAAAAATATTGAATCAAAGCCCTTTGCAATCTTGCGCCTTTGCCGAGATAAACAGGAAATCCGGCTCCGGTGATTTTTACACCCAATTCAAAATCAATCAGATTCAGTTTTTTAGCCAAATCCCAGTGAGGCATCATATTGGGTTTGGGGGTAGTATCACCTTCCGTGAAAACCACCTCGTTGTCCTCGGCTCCAAATCCCTGAATTACACTGCTGTGTGGAATATTGGGAATTTGATACAACAAGTTTTTCAGTCCTTCTTCATACTCATTCAGCAGCTCCTGCAATGTTTTGATTTGCGATTTCTGGGATGCAGATTTCGCTTTCAGCTGATTGGCTTCTTCGGTTTTTCCTTGTTGAAAGAGTTGTCCGATTTCTTTGGATAATTTGTTGGATTCAGCCAAGAGGTTGTCTAATTCAAATTGGGTTTTCCGACGGAGTTCGTCCATGTTCAATACTTCATCGACCATTTCCAATTGTTTGAAATTTCTTTTTTTCAAACCTTCGATGATTCTTTCCTTATTTTCCTGAATGGCGGCTACAACTAACATGATGCTAAAAATTTCGGCAAAGTTAAAGTTTAATTTTCATTGAAGGCAAGGATTCTTTTTCAATTTGAAATCAGCTTTTTTAATGATTGGAAAGGATTTTGGAATGCTCCTGAATATAAAAAAATGCAAAAAAAAGACCTGTTCCGGTATGTCAAAACAGGTCTTCATTCAGAGGGTGAATTTTATTTTTTCTTGTACATTTCTTCGGCTAACTGCACGGCTTTGTAAGCATCAACAACGCCACCTGTTACAGAGATTTCTTCTAACTGTGGATTTTTGTTCACCGATTTCATGATGATATCTTTGACTTCTACCGCATTCAATTTCGGGTAATGAGACCAAATCAAAGCAGCTACGCCTGCCACAATCGGTGATGCCATACTTGTTCCTTGCAATTCCCGGAATGTGTTATCCGGCGCAGTTGACAGGATCTTGTTGCCGGGAGCGAAAACATCAACAGATTTTTTTCCAAAATTGGAAAAGCTCGCTTTCAGATACTCAGGCTCGGGATTGGAGGCACCAACGGTCAGCAATGCTTGAATTATTTGCATGCCATTGTCATCAAAATTGGAAGGATAATGAATTTTTTCATCAATATTTTCATTGTCATTTCCGGCTGCTTTGATGAGCAAAGCGCCTTTTCTCTCGGCATAGCGCATGGCATCCCAAACAATTTCTTTGTCCGGAGAATAAGCTTTTCCGAAAGACATATTCAGGATTTTGGCACCGTTGTCCACGGCGTACCGGATGGCATTTGCCACATCTTTATCGCGTTCGTCACCGTTTGGAACGGTTCTTACACCCATGAGTTTCACAGAATTTCCGGCAATTCCATCGATTCCTTTGTCATTCCCACGTACTGCGGAAACCAAACCGGCGACGTGTGTCCCGTGCAGGGCATCCGGTCCTTCCACATCATTGTTGCCGTATTTGCTTTCTTTTTTATTGCTGTAATCATCACCGACAATCCCACGGGGTTCAAATTCTGTATTGTAATGGTAATTCAATTGACTGTTAAAATAATCCAAAGCATCTTGTAAGCTTGCGCTGATGTCGTCATAAATTTCTTGCATGGTTTTGCCTTCCCATTGTGATTTGGGAATCATCGCAAACATACCCATGGCACCTATGGTTTCTTCAGTAGGATCATATTTGCTCAAACTTTCTTCCGTAACGAGCTTGGAGCCAAAGACTTCAATCAATGGTTTGAAGCCTGTGTCCATCTGTGTTTTGAGACCAGTGTATTGTGCAAGATTGGCTTTGGTGCTATTTAATTTCTCTGAGATTTCCGTTTTTATTTTTTGATATTCAGCGTATTCATCCGGATATTTGGTTTTGTTTTCTTCATTTTTTTCCGCATCATCGGTTTCGAACAGCGGCATATAGGTGTATTTCAATAATCGGGTCATTTCCAGCGTATCGCCATCCAAATTGCCTGTTTTTCCACCGATAAAATTCCAGCCGTAAACATCGTCGATGTAACCGTTTTTATCGTCATCTTTAGCGTTTCCGGCAATTTCTTTGGGATTAATCCACATATTATCTGCCAAATCCACGTGGTCAGGTTGCAAACCACCATCTAAAATTCCTACTACCAAAGGCGTGGCTTTGCGATTATGCGCATTGAGAAACTGCCATGCTTTTTCAGTATTGACACCGTAAATGCCGGTTTCTTCAAAACTTTCGTTGTACCAAACTTTCTCGGTTCTGAGCAAAATAGAATCTTGTGCGTACAAGTTAAAAGACAACATGAATACAACGGATAGGCTTAGAAATATTTTCTTCATAAAATTTGTTTTTATCTTTGTTAATTCTTTTTTAATTTCGATTAAATAGCATTCTTTTTTGACTTTTTAATCCTAAAGAATGTGCCATCTTACAAGACTTTTATTACGATTATTTAACCTCACAAATGTATTGAATTAATTTCTCGAATAATTGATTTGAACCGTTTTCAAAAATCAATCCAAATAACAATAATTCTGAGAAATTCTCATTCAACACTTCGCTAAAAAGTAACACAAACTGTAGATTTCCAGTAAAAAAATATTAAAAATTGGATAAATCATTGGTAATTAGTAATCTTGTGCTTGAAATACTTCAACGAATATTCAGCGTTATTCAATTCCTTGAGTTTGGGAAGATTGCTGCTTAGATTTATTTATAAGCTAATCAAACAATAAATCGGTTTGGAAAATTAAATTAATATATCACTACTAACCGACTAAATTTATAATTAAAGGGGGATTCCAGATGGTTTCCCCCTAATTTCATATTTTTGAATTGACTAAAAACCAAAATATGAATAGCAAAAATATAGAAAAGAAATTAGTCG
>JBBAEI010000043.1:0-9692 GCA_041656055.1 Weeksellaceae bacterium | reverse complement strand
AACTACAAGTTTTTGTAAATTGTGAAACAAAAACTATCGTACAACTGGCAGTTTTGCAAAATTCGTCTGCCGCAGGCGCAACACAGACGAACTTCGTAAAGCTGCCAAAGCGTTAGCGGTCAGCTTAAAAAACAAGACAATGACAGACAAAAGCTTAATTAAACAAATTAGAAAACCAACTAAAGACAATCCTTTAAGAATACTTATGAGTTCTTGCTTGACAGGATTAAAATGCGGTTATGACGGTAGCTCTTACGGAGAATATCCAAGTGCTTTAAAACTAATGCAGCATGACACTGTGAAAATTGTAAGATTTTGCCCTGAAGAATTTTCCTTTGGGACTCCGAGAGAAATGTGTGACATTCACGATGGAAATGGCTTGGATGTTCTTAATGGAAACGCTAAAGTCTTAACAGAATCGGGAATAGATTGGACCGAAGGTATGATTAGAGCATCTGAAAAAATGCTTGAAATTGCAATTAAGGAAAAAGTTGAGATTGCTATAATGATGGACACGAGTGCAGCTTGTGGCAGTCAAGTTATTTATGACGGAAATAGATTCAGTGAAAACAAAAAATACCAAATTGGGATGGGAGTTTGCGCTGCTCAACTGCACAAAAATGGTTTTATTGTTATAAGTCAAAGGGACTTTGCCAGTTTGGAATTATTATATTCAAAAGTAGATGACAAATATCAAGTGGACATACAAAAAATTGATCACCACGAAACAGATTGGTACAAAGACTATTTCAAATGTTTACCTTGAATAACAATATATTTAAAGAGTTTCCAAACATCGAGACAAATCGACTTACACTGCGTTCATTGAATTTAACTGACGCGGAAACAATTTTTGAAATGAGAACAAATGACAGAATAAGCGAGTTCATTCCACGTCATAAACTTCAAAAAATTGAAGATGCAATTAGTTTAATCAAAAAGACAAACAATCTCTTTCAGAGTAAACAAGGAATAGGATGGGCAGGCTTTACAAAAGAAGGAAATCATCTCATTGGCACTTGTGGATTTAACAAAATTGATTTTGAAAATTTCAGAGCCGAAATAGGTGGAGAAATGTCTGTTTCTTATTGGGGAAGAAATTATGCAAAGGAGGCTGTTGAAGCAATTATCGACTTTGGTTTTAAAAAACTCAAATTAAACTCAATTGAAGCAAGAGTTTCTCCGGAAAATAGGTCAGTTATATATTTGTTGAAGAAACTTGGTTTTACGAAAGAAGCTCATTTTAGACAATATGTCTACTTCAATAATGACTTTTTAGATTTAGCAATTTTCACATTGCATAATGAAAAAGAAACTTGAATGAAATGATTTAGTATATGAAGTAAATAAAAGCCGAACCGCTAACAGGCGTTTGGCTCAATGACGGGTGACGTGGTTAACTGAACATTCTACCTCGCATCAACTCTTGTGGTGTATTGACAGTTTTGAGCTCCGAAATCCGCCACTGCGCCAAGCGCCAAAACGTTAGCAACAACTATGGAACAAATGTCCAGATTATTAATTGTATCATTTATTTTCTTCGTAACTGCTTGTAATAAAGGAAAAACGGTTAAGGAGCAGGAGTTTATCACATTGGCTGAAAGACTTGAGAAAATTTCTGACAGCACAAGGATTGGAGGAATAACCATCAAGAACCTCTTCAAAAGCCAAATTCTCGCCCATAAAGAAAACGAATTTGACAGTTTAATGATTGTTGAAAAAGTGTATGAACCTCACCAAGCCTTGTGGGACAATTGTTATGCGATGATTTTCGGGGAGGAAAATGCTTCTAAGTTCAATACCGAAACCGGAATGGTTGCTTGGAATAGGGAACTTTACCCAAAGAACAAAGATTTTTTTGATCAAAGGGCTGAAAAACTCTTAGAAATAAACATCGATTCAATTTTAAAGAACAACCTAACAAAGTTTGACAAACTCGTTCCGTATAAGGTAGAATCTACTATAAGCATTTTATTTACACCCATTACAGGAATCTTATTTGGTGGCTGCACCAATGATCAGTTTTGTATTGAGTTAAATTATGAAGAACAAGATATAGTCTACACTATTGAAAAAGGCATTCCTCATGAATTAAACCACCTAGCGTATGATCCGCTAAGAGATGATGACCCCAAAAGAAACACCGCTTTAAGACAGACAATTGACGAAGGTTTTGCCTGTTATTTTTCTTGGATATTTTTTGATAAAGAAATACCCAAATATCAATCTGTGGAGAATATGACCGAACAGGATTGGAGTTGGTATAAAGAAAATGAAAAGGAAATTTTCCTAAAAACCAAAGAATATTTTGATGATGAAAGCGGGAATAATCCGCTATTGAGGAACGATCAGATTCAACTTTTTAAAGATGCACCTAAAACCTTGAACTATTGGTTGGGATTTAGGATAATAGAAAAATATGTTGAAAAATACGGGGCAGAAAGCTGGAATGACATCTACAAGTTGAACGTTCAAGAGGTATTAGACAAAAGCGAATACGAACAATATATTAACAGATTAGAATAGCTGTTGCTAACAGCACCTAAGAAAACATGGGGCGGACAGGGGTTTCCGCAACGTTCGTTCTTCGTGGCTACCTTTGTCACGGGCGGCCAGGAAAGTGCTTCGAAAAGCCCCACGTTTCTTAGCTGCGACACGTTGGTGGCAATGCTAAAACAACGTTCGGGCTGAAATTCAAGTTTCGGATTTGACACAAAAAAGCATTTGCTACCGTAAATCGGACAGCAAATGGCGAAAACGGCACAAAACAAAAATTTACATCAAGCAAAAAATAACAAAAAGGACGAGTTTTACACGCAACTTTCAGACATCGAAAGAGAGTTGAAGTATTACAAAAAACACTTCAAAGACAAGGTTGTTTATTGCAATTGTGATGACCCACGAATTAGCAATTTCTTTCATTATTTTTCTTACAACTTTGAAAAACTCGGACTGAAAAAACTCATTGCAACTTGTTACAAAAATCAAGAGCGTGATTTATTCAGTAAAAACAATTCCGAACAAGCAATTTACCTCGAATACAACGGAGATAAAAACGGAAATTTTGTTCCTGACCCTGAAGAAATCGGAATAAAACATTTAAAAGGCGATGGAGATTTTAGAAGTAAAGAAAGTATCGACTTGCTAACGCAAGCCGATATTGTCGTTACAAATCCGCCATTTTCTTTATTCCGTGAATACGTTGCTCAACTCATTGAACACGATAAAAAATTTGTCATTGTCGGACACCAAAACGCAATCACTTACAAAGAAATTTTCAAACTCATCAAAGAAAATAAATTGTGGTTAGGTTATGGGTTTAAAGGTGGTGCAGGACATTTCATCAATGAACATTACGAAGATTATGCAACTGCAACTGACCGAAAAGAAGGAATGATAAGAGTTTCAGGCGTTCATTGGTTCACAAATCTTGAAATCAATAAAAGACACGAGGATTTAATTCTATACAAATCTTATAACGAAGAAGAATATCCAACTTACGAAAATTTTAACGCAATAAATGTAAATAAAACAAAGGATATCCCTATGGATTATAGCGGTTTTATTGGTGTTCCAATTACATTTTTAGACAAATACAATCCAGAACAATTTGAAATTATCGGATTAGGAATTTCTAATTCAGGAATTGAAATTGGAGTTCAACCTTACAAAGAAGAACATAAAAAATACAGAAAAGAAATTCAAAAGCGTGGTGCTGTTGATGGTGATTTGTATATGATGACAAACGGAGTTGTTGATGTTCCTTACGCAAGAGTAATAATAAAGAACAAAAAATTATGAACATAGAACTCAAAGAAATTTCTGTTCGTGAACTCACGAATGGCTATGAAGATAACGAAGAAAACGGAGTTGTAGGATATGGTGGAAAATTGGATATTCGCCCACCTTATCAACGTGAATTTATCTACAAAGACAAACAGCGTGAAGCCGTAATCGACACTATTACAAAAGATTTCCCATTAAACGTAATGTATTGGGCAGTTCGTGAAAATGGCGATTACGAAGTAATTGACGGACAACAAAGAACAATTTCAATTTCTCAATTTGTTGAGGGAGATTTCGCTTACCACAATCGCTATTTTCACAACTTACAAAAAGACGAACAAGAGCAAATTTTAAACTACAAACTTATGGTTTATCTCTGCTCGGGAACAGACAGTGAAAAATTAGAGTGGTTTAAAACTATCAACATTGCAGGAGAAAAATTGACAGACCAAGAACTACGAAATGCAGTTTATTCGGGTAGTTGGGTAACGGACGCAAAACGTTATTTTTCAAAAAATGGTTGCCCAGCTTATGAAATTGGAGGCGATTATCTTAATGGTTCGGCAATTCGCCAAGACTATTTTGAAACTACAATCAAATGGATTTCTAACGACAACATCGAAAAATATATGGCTGAAAAACAACATCAGCCAAATGCAAACGAAATTTGGTTGTATTTTCAGTCTGTTATCAGTTGGATAAAAGCAACTTTTCCCAAATATCGTAGAGAAATGAAAGGTATTGATTGGGGATTTTTATACAACGAATTTCATAAACAAAGTTTTGACCACAAAAAACTTGAAGAAGAAATCAGCCAACTAATGCAAGACGAAGATGTCGGAAACAAAAAAGGAATTTATACTTACGTTTTGACACGCAAAGAAAGATTTTTAAATATTCGAGCATTTACAGATAACCAAAAACGAGAAGCCTACGAACGACAAAACGGAATTTGCCCTGTTTGCACCGAACATTACGAAATCAGTGAAATGGAAGGCGACCACATTACACCTTGGCATTTAGGAGGAAAAACATCAGCCGAAAATTGTCAAATGTTATGTAAAGACGATAATCGAAGAAAAAGCGGAAAATAAGGTATAACAAATCAAATTTACCTATTTACAGATTGATGGAATTTCTGTAACTAAACTTTAAACAATTTGTCGTTTTGAGAAAGGGATAAGATTTCGTATTTGCTTACGTCAATGTTTGCTGGAATTTTATCCCTTAAAATTGGAACAATGTATTGTCCATTAAGATTTTCAGCAACTTCAACTAAAGTATATAATTGATTGTCGTGTATATTTTCCAATTGGTCGTGAAGAATAAAATGTAAACATTTTATATCCAAATCATCGGCAAATTGGATATACGCAAAATCAAAAGCGGCAATTTGTCCTTTTTTCTTACCTGTACTTGGATTTCCCTCTATGTTGGTTACATTGAGGTCATAACCTGCATTTGTTTGTGTAGGTGTAAGAATATAATTCTCATCATAAAGTATTTCAGACATTTTGGTAAAATACTTATTAAATTGAGTAACCCTATTTTTTATCAAATCGTCATTTGATGTTATTTCTTCATTGATAAGTTGTAAATCTCCTTCTATTCTTCTAATATTTTGGTCAGAAACTTCCCAAAGGCGTTTTTGCTCTTCCAAATTACCCTTACGCTCATATTGCTTATTCAATTCGCCAACAATGATTTCCAAATCTTCTGCCACTCCTGTTTTTTGTAGTTTGGTAGTCAAATCATTTTCTTGTTTTCGAAAACTCAATAATTCAGCGTTGAGTGATTTTAATTTTTGCTCTAATTCGGGTAATTCATTTGTTACATACTTGATTTTTTCAGCAATCAAATCATTGTGAAATTTCAAAGTTTCTTCAAATGAAACCTGAATATTTGCAATCAGAGCATTCGCACGATTATATAAATTTTTTATCTGCTCTGTATCAATATTGGTATGTTCTTTTTCTAAATCGGTTTTACTCTCAATAATCAAATCTTTTCTTGTTTCCAAACGGCTGATTTCAGCAGAAATACGGTTTAAAGCAAATTTAACTTGATTAAGTTGTTCAATTTCTGCATTAAAATTTTCATTAAGATTGAAATTGCCTTTTTGCTTTTCCAATTCCTCAATTTTGCCGTTATGAAAGGCTAATTTTTGTTCTATTAAAGCAAGTTCACCGTCCTTTTGTAATCTTCTTCTGAAACTAACTTCTCGTTTTTGTTCATCTCTTAATTTGTTCTTTTCAGCCGATTTGTCAGTATTTACACCTAACCAAAATAAAAATAAAGCCTCATATTCTTCTTTCTTTCCAAAGCTACCAAGCACACGAACAATTTTATCCATTCGGTCTTTATCTATACGGATATTTTTGGATATTATTTGTCTGAAAGTAGGTTTATCTACTTCTGTTTTAAAAATGAGTTTTTTTAATTCAGCATCAAATTTCTTGTCATCAGTAAAATCCTCTCCATTGATTTTTTGAACTTTTTTAGCACGTTTCAGAAAATTGCGTTCTATAATAATACTTTCACTATTATCATCATTAAGGTCTTCAACTAACTCAATCGTAATTAAAACTTCTTTGTCTGTCAGGAAATTTTCAATAGTGGTATTGGGTTGATTAGAAAATTCAGTATCCTTATAAATACTTTCTCCTTTAGAGCCTAAACAGTAATCAATTAACCTCAATACAGTAGTTTTACCAACACTATTTCCAGTATCCTGTGGTTTTTGGTTTTCGGGAGTTTCGTCCACAATCAGATTAAGCCCTTTTTTAAAAGAGATTTCTCGGATAACTCCAGCCTTACCTTTTATGTTTAATCGCTTTAAAAACATTTTACCAAAAGTCCTTTTTTGCCAATTTTAATAACTCCTAAAATAAACAACCAATCAAGTATCAACGAAAATAAATTGATAGAAATACTATGCCTTTTACTTAAACTGCTATACAATTCAAAGTAGTCAAATTCTGTTTTATTTGAGTTGTTTAATATTTCTATTGTTTTTCCACCCAAATAATACAAATCTCGTTCTGGATTTATGTTTTTATTGACTATCATATTTGTGGTGGTTCTTCTAAAATACTACACCTCATAAACGCATCTACCAAAATTACATACAAGCTAATTTCAATCGCTTCTATTGGCAAATCGAAACTTTTATTGCTACTGTTTTCAATTATTTGCCAAAGTTTTGTTTGTACGCTTTCGATTATATTGTCTGCATTTGCCTTTATTTGTTCAATATCATTATTGTATTTTCCCTTTTCTATAAGATAGGCACTTTTTATGTTGTGCAAAACAAACTCCTTTCTTGTTGAGCCTTGTTTTTCTATCTCTTCATATATTTTATTTAATCTACCCTGGTAAACTTTATATTCTTCAATGATAGGTCTAAATCGCACTACATTATTGTATTGGATTTTATTTTCAGGGTCGGGAGCAGACATTGGTTCAGTTGTACTCTGACTATCAAAAATTCGACTTCCTAATTCGCTAATAATGATATTAAGAGCAGACGGATTTTTAGTGATAACATCTTGACCGATGACACTTTGCAAAAATTTTGCCTCGTGCTGTTTTTTCATATCTTTTAAAACAGTTACGGTATATTTCTGTACATCGTCAGTAACTTTATGATGATTGGGACACAATAAAATCAAATTATCAAAACTTCTTCGATATTCATCATCAGAGTTTGGATTGTATCGTTGTCCACCTTGTTCAGCAGCTTCAATATGACAAATATTAGAAACATTGGTCTTGTTACCAACATTAAAAAACGTCTGTGTACAATCAGGAAAAGCACAATGGTTTCCTGACATTGAGTACAATTTTTTAATTGTTAATTCTGTTATTACCCTTGCTTTCCCTTTTGCCATTTATAATATAAAGTTACTCTATTTTAGAGCTTTTACCACTAAAAACCGACACAAAACTACAATAAAAAAATGAGATGAACGATGGTACAGAGTGAAAAAGCACAGCCACCAACAAAGGTTTTGCAAAAGAGCGGGTTAAGAGGTTAATTCAAGATTAGTGCATTTAATCCGCAAAACCATTTTTTATTTGCTCTTTTTTGTAATTTAGCAAATAGAAAAAATGGTTTTGCTACGTTTGTGCAAAGTTGAAAGTTTAGTCTTTCTAATCCGCTCCTTCGCAAAGCCTCGAAACGTTATAGCCAATGCCACGAACGACCGTGCAAACATTGAACGATATGAACGAAAGACCGAAAATAAAATTAGAACTTACGACATATGACAAGACACTTGAAATTCTTGGTTGGACATCAATTCTTGCAATTTGGGTTTTAACAATCTCAAACTACTCAAACTTACCCGACACAATTCCAATTCATTACAACGGTGCAGGACAAGCGGACGGCTTTGGCGGAAAAGGCAACATTTTGACTTTACCGTTAATTGCGACAGTTCTTTTTATCGGGCTGACAATCTTAAACAAATTTCCACACGTCTTTAATTATCCGACCAACATAACCGCAGACAACGCATTAAGACAATACACAAATGCGACAAGGCTTCTTAGATATTTAAAGTTCATTATCGTTGTTATTTTTGGACTAATTGCGTTGCAGACTATCAGAAATGTAAACGGACAAACAAGCGGGCTTGGTGTTTGGTTTTTACCATTGACATTGGGACTGATATTCATTCCGCTAACATACTTTTTGATAAAATCATTTAAGACAACAAAACAATGACGATAACCAAAGGCACTGGCTATAACATCGTATTGGCAATAGGCGGACTGAACCGCTTCGTATCAACGAAAGTGCAAAATTCAACTTCTGTTCTTCGATTAAAGTTCAGTGCTAAAAATCCCGCCCATCGCCAATACGTGGAATGTTGTACGACATAGTAAAACCGCACCGCCCAAAATGAAACTTAGAGAAGAAAAGCTAAAATCAATTATAGAATGGTCGGAGAAAAATGAAGATGTGAGAGTACTTCTTCTGACGAGTTCACTTGTAAATCCTTTAGCGCCTGTTGACGAGTTTAGTGATTTGGACATTGAATTTATTTTTGAGAATAATACAAATTACATTTCAGACAACAGCTGGACATTTAACTTTGGAAATCCAATTGCAATGATTGAAGAAGACGAAAGTTGCTTTGATGGCAAACACGCAATGAAAATGGTGTTGTATGAAGGCGGAACAAAAGCGGATTTTAAACTTTACAATAAATCAAATTTTATTGAAGAAACTGAGCAAAAAAAATTACCCGAAGATTGGGATATTGGTTATAAAATTTTAATTGATAAAGATGGCATTACAAAACAAATGCTGAAACCAACTTATCAAGTTTCCATTATCAAAAAGCCGTCTGAAAAAGAGTTTCAAAATCTTTTAAAAGATTTTTGGTGGGACATAACTTACGTGGCGAAGTGTCTTGCGAGAGATGAGATATTCTATGCGAAATTTATGTCGGAAACTGTAATTCGTACAGAATATTTAATTCCTCTGATTGAATGGAAAATTGCAAGTGAACACAATTGGAATATAACGACCAACAAATACGGACGACTTTTCAAAAAGTATCTTAACCAAGAAATGTGGACCAAAATAGAACAGACATTTTCAGGGAGCGATATAAAGGAAAATTGGACTGCTCTATTTTCAATGGCTGACTTAGTTTCAGAAATAGGAACTGAATTGTCAAAAAAATTAGAGTACAAATACCCATATAAATTAGAAAATGATATACGAAAATATTTAACTGGACTAAAATCCAAAACATAACTACGTCGTACAACATCATGACGAATAGAAAAAAGCCCTAACATGTAAAAATGTTGGGGCTTTTTGCTATTCGTTGTTCAGCGACACCGTGTCTAAATTCCTATAGGTGGTTTTGTAGGTTTTTGGCTTCTCCTTT
>JBBAEI010000042.1:0-10605 GCA_041656055.1 Weeksellaceae bacterium | reverse complement strand
GTCTATTGTACCATAAAAGCAACGTTGAAAAATATTTAAATTATTTTTGTCAAACCCCTTGCGCACGGTAAAAACATCGGTTATAGTTCAGTTGTCGATTGGCAATAACGCCGCGACACAACTAAAAAGGTGAATCAAATGGCTACTAAAGACAAGGCAACCCCGGAAGCAAAAACCGAAACCGCTGTTCAGGAACAAGCGCAAACCGCTGTTCAGGAAACCAAGGAAGTTGAAGCCGCAAAGGGTATGGCTAAGATTGTTACCGTCTATGTTTTGAAGTCGGAACTTGCTTCCGTGAATTTCCCAACTAAGGCGCGTGCAAAAGCTGCACTTGACCTATTGACAATGTTTAAGGTCAGTGCTAACATTGAAACCGTGAAGAAAACGATTCATATCTAATCTTCACAAAACCAATCCCAAAACTGTTAAGGAATCAAAATCATGGCTAAGAATCAAACCATCACCGCAAAAGACAAGTTCAACGCCCTTGCCAACGCAACCCATATTTTCGCGTTCAAGGAAGAAAAAACCAAGTTCAAGATTGTGGAAATTGTCGAAAACGGCGATAGCACCAAGGTTGTTGTTCAGTATGAGAACGGCGAACTTGGCGGGCTTTTCACCGATGCCGCCAGCGCCCGCGATGCCTTGAAGGAAGTTTTTGCAGTGTTCGGGGATGAACAACCGTTCATTACCGTGAATTTGCGGGAAACCAAGAAGGGCGCAAGCGTCTATTTTGTTGAAGTTCAGTAACCAAGGCTGAAAGGAAAGCCCCTACTGTAAAAGGTAGGGGCTTTTTCTATGGGGGTTTTATGTCAAACGTAATCACACTTAAAAGCGATAGCCACGGCAACCATTTACACGCCGAATTGATTTTTGACGACAAACAAGGCGTAACAGTGTTAGAATATCATTTCAACGGGGAATGTATCCATTCAAAGGAATATCCCTATTGTGAAGTTCTAACAGAAATCATAAAGGATATTAACAATGAAATTGACAAAATGCTTTAAGACAACTTTAATCATTGCCTTGATTCTGGTGGCTTATGGAATTGTCGGAAAAATGGATTATGAAGATGAATTGAAGGAACAAGAACACGCTTGCAAGATGGTTGAAGATGGTTATTGGCCTAAAGAATTCTGCCACAAATAAAACAAGCCCCCAATTAAGGGGGCTTTTTTTGTTGCCTGTTAATTACCCGCGCCATCCGCTGTTAATCAGGTTTTGAACGTCTGCATAGTCTGCCCCAAGCCGGGAAGCGCGTTCAAGGCCGTTGCCGAATTCGCCCCTTAGCGTTCGCCTTGCCAAGTCTTGCACGCGGTCAAGGGCGGTCAATTGGGCTTCGCTGGCGGCTTGCTGGCGTGCGTAGGGGTTCTTTATGAAGCCAGCAATAAAGCGGCTTTCACTTGAAATTGTGCGATACCCTACCGTATTTTTTATGTTGCCTTCCAACGCAACAATATTTTTACCGTCAATTCCAGCAACAAACCCAACATGCGAAAGAACGCCGCGCCCTTCCCAATCATAAATGATTAGGTCATTTTCCGCGACAATAGAAAATTCCTTAGTGAATAGCGCCCTTTCCTTTGCAATTTGGGTTTGATAGAAAACCGAAACTTCATAGGGGAATTGTTCAGCACTAGCGCCGCATTTGTTGGCAATAGTTGTTACAAACATTGCGCACCAATTATCACCAAGCCCCATTTTGTAGCGGCGTTCCTTCTTGACTTGGGGCAAGCAAAATTTGTTGTAATGGTTAATCAGTTCTTGTCTTGTTGCGGTATTTGCACCCAAGTATTTAGCGGCTTCTTTAATCATTTGATAATCACTCCATTTCTAAGCAAAGAAATAATTTGCTGTTTTTCATCCGCAAGGGCTTTACCTTGCAATTCAATATTATCAACTTCAAGATAGCCCTTGTAAAGCCCAATAGAACCGTTCTTTGAAACAAGGTTGTAAAACTGCCCTTCAACAAGTTCCGGCTTTGTGTGGCGAATATAGGCGGTAAGAACGTTGTTAATAACTCCATTGGTTCCGGTAATACTGTAATTTGTTTCCCCGACTAGCTTTGTAGGGATATTCCGGCCTATTGTTGTTTTCGTGCTACTGAAAGGCTTTTCTTCCCCGTTGTAAAGGTTAATCGTCATATCCCCGGTGTAAAGGTCAATCACATATTCAATATGGATTGTTTTTCCGATGCACAAAGTAGGGTCAATGTCAATAGGCGATTCAACAAACGGCAAAAACAGTTCAAACGTGTTGCTTAGATAGTCAAGGCTTGAAGTTGAAGCCGGAACTTCAATATCGCCCAAATCAACCGTTACCGAATCAGTGTTGAAAAGCGGCGTGTTAATTCCAGTGTCAAGGCTTCCAAGAATGATATTGCTGTTTCCAGCAATTGCGGCGGAAGGAAGTTCAAACCCGATATTCAACAGATTAACGATATAAACGGAATAGTTAAAAACTTCATTTCCATCAACATCGGTTTCAATCAATCGAACTTCGGAAAAGTCTTCTAGCGCCGCATCATCCATTGAATGAAGGCGGTTAAATGGTGTAACCGTTACAACTTCCCCAATATAGAAAAGGTTGAAAGTTGGACTATTAGTAACGTTTGAAATGCGTTCATCGGAAAGATACATTCCGCGAACCCCGTTAGGGAATGGGTCTCCTATTGCGTTAATTGTCGCAATAATCGGGCCAGCTTTCCAAGGCATAGAAAGGGAAACATCATCCGTATAACTATCGAATTCAATTCCTTCCGCAACAGGCGTGAAAAGGATATAGTTAGAACCAAAGTTAGCCCCGCCAGTTGCAACATAAGGTTCATCAAGCGGAATATCTGCCAATTTAGTATCAAGGGCATAGTTCCACAATTCAGCCTTATATTTTGCAGTGTCGCCCGCAAAAGTAACGGTCATGGTAGCCATTATTTAACCCCCATAGTTGAAAGAATAATTGTATTGGCGGCAACTAGCGAAGTATCGCTATCGTAATTCGATATTGTATCGCGCCCGGTGTTTTCAAGGTCAATATTTCCATAATCGCCGGGTTCAACTTGTTTTCGGAAAGCCGCATTGCTTGCCAGAATATCGGCCTTGTAAGTTTCCAGATAATCACATTCGCAAATAAGTTTTGATATTCTGTTTCCCATTGCTTCTATTGAACGAATGAAATAGAACTTATTTACAACGTCCAAATGACAATAGTTATAATCCTTGAAATCAACGCCAGCAATTGAAGCAAGTAGAATTTCAGGATTAAGCCAATTAGTATCTTTTTTCAGGTTAATAACAACCGCGTAATCATCCGTTTTAACCTTGTTAATAACGTTATCCGCGTTGGTTGTTTTGTATAGTGTCAAATTCATTTTTCATACTCCAAAAGAAAAGGGGCTAGTTTCCTAGCCCCTTAATCGAAGGGTTAAAGGGCTGTTAGTTTGCCCTTGGGGTTATTCATCTTCACCAATGAAGAAAACAACAAAGTTTTCCCCAAGGTCATTGTAATAACCTGCATCCATCTTGTAAAAGTTCGTGTAGAACTCTGCCCGCGCATTGTATGCAGTGGTAACGCGGCGGTCAAGATTGGCAACCCCTACCGCGTCACGGTCAAACACTGCCCCGATGATAACGGCGGTTTCTGGCACTTCAACAGTGTTGCCGCTGGCGGTCTTCACATTGATAACGCCAGTGCTGGAAAGGGCGTAATCCGCGCCGCTACCTTGCCAGTAAGGAACGCTATCATGCGCCGGAAGTGTTGCGCGTTCCGGGTTGTTGGCTTCGGAAAGCAACAGAACTTCGGAAGCCTTCGCAAAATCGGACAACAGAACAACGCGGCGAACGTCTGCCGGGGTGAAACGTTGCTTTCCGCCAGTGTTAAACAGCGTGCTGATTTTGGTCATGCGGTCAGAAACCAAAGAAATCTGATAGGTCGCAAACCGGATAAAATCAGGCGAAGTAATCGCATTGGCAACAGTTAGCGGGGTTGAAACCGTTTCATTGTAAAGCGCCAACAGATTCACCGCACGAACGCCAGTTTTCGACCAATCCCAAGAAGGGGCAACAGGCGGTTCGGCTTCCGGGTCGCCTTCATCGTACAGTTCGGAAAACAGGGTTTCGGCAATCATGTTGTTGATTGCACGCATAATCAGCGCATCGGTTTTAACGGTCATGCTGTTTTCTACGCTTTGAACAAGCATAGAAATAAAACCGTTCAACTGTTCAGCACTGGAAAACGCGGATTTAACTTGGCGTTCGGTGAAAGACAACTTAATTTCAAAAGTCACCTTGGAATTGAAAAACTTGGCTTCAACCTTCGGCTGATAAAACGTGTCTTGCGAATACGCGGTTCCATCTTGAAGGTTCCAAGAATCGTTTTCCGTAGCATCCGGCAAATCGGTTGAAATCTTTTCCAGAATAGAACCGAATTCCCAAGAATCCATCAAAACGGAAGGAACGCCGCCAGCATAGGCACGATTAACAAAAACAACCTTGCCGATATGGTCTACAAGTTTGCGAACGTAATTATCAATTCCGTTCACTTGGTCAATAACAGCCTTGCCAATATCAACAACGTTGGAAAGGTCTTCATTGACAACCGCCGTTTCTCCAAGAACTTCCTTGGTGACGGCGTTAATCAGGGTATAGAGTTGCGTAACTTTCATGGTAGCCACCTTAATAAATTGACAGGGTTAAAAACTGTGCGACGTCGCTTGTCACGGTATTGATTATGCTGATTTTTTCCGCCAGTGTCAAGTTAGCATAGGCGGCTTCAAAAGAAATCTTATCATCCGTTGTAATTTTTGTGGCGGTTCCTTCTTTTTCCCCTGTTTCGGACAAATTAGAACCGCCATCATTTATCAGGTCTTCCGTGTTGAAAGCTGAAACCTTGTTCAGATTGTCGCTTTCTTTAAGTGTGTTTTCAGTTGTGTTTGTGGTTTCGGTTTTCTTGTTAGTAACGGAAGCGCCCAAATTAAAAGGCAATTCTTCCATTGACAACAGGTTAAGCCATTTCTTATTCATTGCAACATAAACAAGGGCGGCGGCTTCCCCAACTGTCAATTCATGGAACTTGCTAAAAACTTCGCGTTCCCCATAAAGAAGTTTTGTTTGTTTATCCAACTGTTCCGCTGAATAATCATCGAAAAAGGGATAGGGGCTTAGGGCTTGGATACTGCCCCAAATACTGCCCCCTTCAAGGTATTGGTCAAGTTTAAGGCTTGTCATTTTCTTTATTCTCCAATTCGTCTTTCATTTGTTGCCAGATTTTGCGGTCTTCATCGGTCAAGGATTCATCCGCAAGCATTTTTTCAATTTCCGCTAATTCTTCTTTTTGCGGGTCAGAATTTCCAGTGCCGCCCGTATCAGCGCCGCTATCACCGTTTTCCAATTCTGGTTCATTTTCCGGTTCCTTATTCAAGGGTTTATCTTCAACAATATCATCCACCATTTCCCGGTGTTTCAATTGCCACACACTGCCAAAATCCACCTTAATTTCAGTGCCAAACATAGCATTGATTTTTTCAACCGCTGCAATTCGGCACTTCATCATGGTGAAAACTAGCGGAAACAAGGAATCTTCCCCTTGTTGAACTTCCGCACTAATCAGGCGTTCCCGCTTCAAATTGGTGTTTGAAGCCAAGCCAACTTCATTATATAAAGTCGCTTTAAGGTATTGGCCGTATTCAATCAAACTGCCAATGGAACTTGAAGATTGGGCATTTCCTGTTTGAAGTTTAACGCCTTCAAAAATGGCGTTTTCTCCAACAATGGCAATATCACCTTCAACAGCTTTGGCAACGTAACGTTCCGCACTTTCCCGCGTCTTATCGTCACTTGCTGAAATTAACTTGTTCATGCGGGTGTTATACCCGTAAAGAATCATGTTAATGTCATTTTCCGCCATCATGAAATTGAACTTTTCATAAAGCGGCAAAAGGCCAATCATCAAATCATCATTGCGAATTAAAACCCCGTCTTTTTCAAGGTCAAGGGTTGCATTGTAATTAAGCGCGGGGTTTGAAATAACAATTTGCGTTGGGTTTCCGTAAGCGTCTTGAACCCCGCCAAGGCCACCATTCAGCGCATACAACTTACCTTCAATCTTTGCAATGAAAGCATATCCGTTAGATTGCAACAACTTTTCAAGTTCGCGGTAAGGGATTGTTTCGGGCAACCCTTCATATTCAAACATTGGAATAGTCTTCGCCAGCATATAGCGATTCATTACCCCAATATTTTTAACCTTGTCTTTATGGGAATACATGGTTAGTTCCCCTTATGTTGTGAAGAAAGTTCTTCAATAGCCTTTGTGTTGTTTTGAATGGTAACTTTCAATTCATCCAAAATTTCTTTATTTTGTTTTAGCGTGTTATTAACAAGCCAAAACAACGCAACACAAGCGGCGATAGGAAAGCCGGTTTGATTGATAACGGCAATCAGTGTTTGCAAATCGAATTCCATATTTAAGCCCTTTTACAGATTTTAAGAAAGTTGCTGATAGCATCCCCAACTTCATTATTCTGGTAAAAAACTTTGTCATTCCTAAAGAACCACAAAATGCGTTCCTGAACTTTGTTGTTAGGGCGGTATATTGACCGATTGTAATTAGGTTCCGGGCGATAGTCAAGGGAATAGATAACCGTTCTATCTGGCTTCTTGATAGGCGTTGTCTTATTATGAATGTATGTGAATATAGTTCCTTCCGCTTCTATAATTTCCGCTTGATAAACGTTGTCGTTAAATTCAATGAAATAACAAAGCAAAATATCTTTTGGTTTGTATTTGTAAGGCAAATGCGGGTATATGTTAAGTTCCCAAGCGCCCCCGGTAATCATTTCTAGCTTAGGATTATTGAACGCAAAATAAAGGCTTGTTGTATTGTTGCCTTTTTCTTCCGTTGAAGCGCAATATTCAACAGCAACGGTTAATTTACTTTCGCCGTATTTATAAACGTCAATTGTTCCCTGTTTCATTTTGGCAACGTGTTCTAACCCCATTTCTTGAAAATATGGGCAGAACTTATTAACCGTGTTCCCAAGCATGTAAATTTTAACGTCTTCACGGCGGCGAACAATGGTTGAAACGGTATTCATAAACAAAACGAATTCATCATTTAGATAAACCCGGTTTGTTAGGAATTCGTCAAAGATGATTGTTTTAATGCTTGGAAATGAAGTTGATTTATCGTGTTCGCCGTCTGATAGTGCGAAAGTGAAGCCGATAATATCACCGTCCCCATAAACAACCTTTCCCGAATCATCATAGTTGCAAAGGTAGAACTTGCCCGCGTAATAATGAACGCCTTTGAATTCCCCTTTTGTTGCCTTGAAAACTTCGCCGTTTTCATTGATTCCAGCAAACAACCGTTGCGCCCTTCGCCCGGTAATATCTTCCTTCCAGCGCCGCACATAACCAAACTGGCTTCCGTCTTTCGCATAGTCTTTAAGCGCCTGCAACAAGCAAGCATAGGTTTTACCGTTGGAACGTTCGCCAAAAATGACGTTATACGTTGCCGCCTTTTTGTTAATGCGGGTAAGTGAATAGTATTTCATTGGTGTTTAACTCCATTGTAAATATACCCTTGCGAAAGGTTGCGCAAGAATTCTTGATATTGTCTTGCAACCGATAAAGTGAAGTCGCAAGATTCCAAATGAACCCCGGTAAGCGGATTAACCCAAATTGCATGGCCTTTATAGTCAGTGCAATAATAGGCAATTTCATCATCAATATATGTATGCGTCATTTTCCCGGTTCTTTCTGGCGGCACATACATTTCATGGGTGAAATTCTCAAACACTTTTGCATGGTCATTATCGGCCTGTTCTTTCAAGTATTCAAGGCCGTTTTGCTTGCTTAATCCTGCAACTGTAATTTGCAATTTTCCGTGGTGTTCGGTTAGGTATCGTTTTGCGCCTAGTGTTTTAAACCGCGTATAAGTTCCTTCAAAATCCCAAATGCCAAGCGGTTTAACCTTTCCGTCTTTAGTTTTTGGCGATAATAGTTCCGGGTCAAACTTATAGTATTCGCACATTTCAAGCATTTTTTTCATAACTTGTTTGTCATACCATGAAACATATTCCTTATGTTTTTCATAGTTTCTAATTTTCAAACTGTCAGTATCGCTATAAACATAGTCGTTACCTACTGCAACAATCCCCGTCCAAAGATTGCGGCGGGCGTATGCAGTAACCCAAATCCCCCAAGGATAATAAAGGAATCTATTTTTAGAATTATTATATTTTTCTATTTCAGCTTCAATATCTACACGTTCAACGCCCCAATCTTCATCATATATTGAATTGTCTTTAACAATATCAGTTACACACATTCCATAAATTGAATTAAGCATACCCTTTGAAAGCAAATATTCAACTTCGCTTCCTTCAACGTCTTTAAGAACGGTTTTATCTTGGTACAAATCAAGAATTGATTTAATGATTGATTTTGGCAAGTAGCTTTTATGAGCAAACTTCACATTGGCAACGTCTATTGAATCCCATTCATAGGATTGCATCATTATTTCAAAATCAATTTCAGTTATTGTTGTTGAAATCATTTCCGCGCTATGAATTCGCCCATTATTTATAATTGCTTTTTCTGTTTGATAGCATTTACTTTCTGAAATGTAGTTATCCTGTTCTATTCTTGAACGCAAGCCATAGAATTTAATATCAAAAACCATTGCGAATTTTGCGCATGATTCTTTTAAATGTTCTTCGCTTTCAATAACCATTGGCTTGAATCTTGACATTGGAAACTTTTCAGAAACCATTACCGCCGGATAACTTGAAGTAAAATCAATGCTTGAAATTTGTTCCAAAGTTTGCCCGCTATAATTCGCGTTCGCATGGGTGAAGCCCCCCATAAAAGAACGTTTAAGCTGAATGTATGTTTCCGGGTCAATGGTCAAATCTTGCATTATTTTCCTGTAACGAATGTATTTAGATTTACTTGATTTTCTATGGTTAGTGTCTGAATAGTAGCATTCATTTCTAACGTGTTTTCTAACCCTTCCGGTGTTAGTTGTTGGGATTTTCGTTATATCCTTGTATAGCTCTATTTGTTCGCTGATATATGCCGTGATAATAGCAACATCATTTTCACAATATGCCATTTCTTCAACAGTTAGCGGGGTTTCGTGGTGGCGAATCAATGAATAATCTAAATCGCCTTCTAGTTTTTTGATTTTGTATTTAGTAAGATTTTTTGCCGTGTTTGCTAGGCTGAAACCGCTAAGAATGTAGCTATCGCGGAATTCAATTCCGTGTTCAGTTACCGCCTTAATCGGTTTGCGTTCGCTTACTGCAAAAACTTCCATCCATTTAAAATATTTGCGCATGAACTGGAATTCATAGCCAAGGTTATGAACGTATATAACCAAACGCCGCGATTGATTAAGCTGGAATTTTGCTTGCAGCACTTCGCAAACTTCGGAAAATTCTTCCCAAGTTCGGCCATAGAAAACGCCGTTGCCGTGCCCAATAGCAACCATCCATATATACATGAAAGCAATTTTCTTATCGCCTTCTTTGGTGCTAGTGGTTTCAATGTCAAAGCCGCACGGCAAATTGATATATTCAATTCGCTTATTGGTTTTAACGGTTTCATACTCCACTAGCCCCAAATTGTTAAACAATTCAGGGTAAGGAAGCATATTTAAACCTTATCGTCTTCAATGGAATTAGGGTTGCTTTTCTTCAAGCTATACCATCCATCAATGACGGGCGCGGGTTGGTCATATTCAGCCAATGCGCGGGAAATGCTTTCAACCATGCTATCAATATCAACTTGCCCGCTAGACAAATCAATCTTTCCATCTTGCGTATATTTGTTGATTGCTTCCCAAATCTTTTGATAGCCAATTGCGGAAGCCATATCTTCAACGGTTCGCAAATACTGTTCAACCTTTGAAGACAATTCAAAGAACTTGGCAGACTTTGCGCGTAGTTCTTTAAGGTCTTTATACATAATGCCAGTGTTCGCCGCCAAATCCTTTAAAACGGCGGTTGTTCCTTTAACCGTTGAAGTTTTGGCATCAATAAAAGACTTCAAGCGGGAAACTTCTTTTTGAAGTTCATTGTAAGACTTGCCTTTTACGCTGAACTTTCCGCCTGTTTCCAAATACGCTTTATATGCTGGCGTATCAGTAAGGCCGTTTTCTTCTAGCCGCTTTACACGCTTGTTAGCCATAGAAGCCATACGCGATGCTTCACGGCGGAATTGTCTAATAGCTTCGGCTTTAGCATGGATTCTTTCACGGTCTTGTTCAAACAATTCCGTTTTCATCCGCGTGTTTTTGTCATATACCTTTTTAGCCATTTCATTCACCCTTATTCATTGCGTCAATTGCGCCGTTAATAAAGCTATGAAACTCGCCATGCTTAATTGACAACGCCACATATTTAAAGAAATGCGCGATATTAGAACTTCGCCCCATTTCAAATGCTGATAAAGCCTTGATAGATTCGTTGCCTTCAACTTCCCGCAAAGTTACGCCTTTATCTTTGCGATAGTTTCGGCAGTATTCGCCAAGCATGTTGAAAACTCCATTGAACTATGAATTGACATTGTAGGCGCGTTGTTGTCTAATGTCAATAGATAGATT
>JBBAEI010000041.1:0-14166 GCA_041656055.1 Weeksellaceae bacterium | reverse complement strand
TCCTTTATTAATGATTGCCTGAAGCTCCTCTACTTCTTCCTTTGTCAATTTAATCGTGTATCGTATCATTGTTTTTTATCACAAAGATATAAAATAAATACGTCATAACATATTTAACTTAACACTAGTTACTCTTTCTTGTTCGATTCTGGTTTGTTCATATCTCTCTACTTCTGCAATAATTTGTTGGTTTTGAGTCTGAATTCTTTGATTATCAATTAATGGGGTGATTATCTGAATACCTTGGTTACTTTGTAGCAACAAACTATTAACCTGAGTTCGATTATTAAAACACAGCTAACTGATTAGATTTCAATGTTTCAAATTTCAGGGAAGGTTTTTTGGGTAGGAAGTGATAGGCAATAATACCTGCAATCAGATTCGTTATGAAATTCACGACACTTCTGTGTCTGGAATGTTCTACTTGACAGATGTTTTTGAGTTCATCATTCACGGTTTCAATAATTGAGCGTTTACGAAGTAAAATTTTATCGGACATGGTCATCAAGCTGTTTTTCATGTTGTTACGGATGTTTGTGATTAAGTGGATACCATCAACAAACAGGATTTTTTGGAGTTCTTCGCCGATGTAACCTTTGTCGCCAAAGAGTTTGCCAAAAACCGCTTTGAGAAAACCTTCGTTTTTAAGGGGTTCACGATCATCTACATTGGCTTGGGTAATGGCAAAACTGATGATTTCACCTTTATCATTAATGATGATATGTAGTTTGAAGCCATGAAACCATCCCATGGTTGATTTTCCGGTGGTGGCAAAACCTTTGAAGACCTTATTGCGTTTAATCCGTTTGTTTTTACAAACCCTGATTGGCGTAGAATCGACAAATGATATTCCAGTGCAACCCCCTAAACAACAGGTTTTAGCAAAAATAGTCATCGGCATAATGGCAGACTGCATCAACTCCACAAAGCGATTGTAAGAGACTGTTTTGGGAAATTCATTTTTCATATGTTTTTGAACATAGAAAATATAGAAGTGTTTAAAACAACGGAATCCACTTAAATGAAACAAGAGATAAATGGTTATAACTTCAGAAGTAGCCATTGTTGGCGGACGTTTGGATTTTTTTCCAATAAGAAAACCTTGAGTGGTTTGATGAAAATTGTTGCAAAATTCATCCACAACACAAAAAATATCCGTAACTTTATCAAAATTAATCATAGAAATAGCTGTTAAATATTTGTTATTCAAAACATTAAATATACAGCTATTTCTTGTTTTATCCTATCTTTTTATTCAAAAATATTAATCGAACTCAGGTTATTATGATTCTGAACTGCGGGTATTTCAAAACCATCAAACAACGGATTATCAGGCAATTTAACTTGTCCTTTTGCAATGAATAAAACCAATCCTAAACAAATCGTTAATATCTTTCTCTTGTTAAACATCTGATAATTATTTGATTTATTTTTAAAAACAGCAAATCAATAAATCACCACCGGTGGAATTCCTTCAGATTTTTTGCTACCCATATTGTGTGCTTTTGTAATATTGTAATAGAATTGTTTCATGTCCCAAGCGGAAGTGGGGCAGCGTTCGGCACACAAACCGCAGTGCAAACAAACATTTTCGTCTTTTATCATAAATTTGGTCGTCGGCAGCGGACCGGAAACATAGATGTCTTGTTCGGTATTCAGGGCGGGCATATTCAGTTTGGCACGCAAATCAAATTCATCCTCTTCCATGGTGGTAAAGGTGATGCAATCCGTTGGACATACATCCACACAAGCATCGCATTCTATGCACAAATCTTTTTCAAAAACCGTCTGCATATCGCAGTTGAGGCATCTTTGTGCTTCTTTGAAAGCTTCCAATTCATCATAACCGAGTTCGACCTCCATTTTTATATCTTGCAAAGTTTCTTTTTTGTCGGCCTGTGGCACCAAATACCGTTTGTCGTTGGAAACCTGGCTGTCATAACTCCATTCGTGGATGCCCATTTTCACGGTTCTCAAATTAACAAAAGGCGATGGACGGTCTTTTTGGATGTCCCTATCTTCGCATTGCAAATGAATGGAAATGGCAGCTTGATGCCCTTGGGCAACGGAAGTAATGATGTTTTTTGGACCCAAGGAAGCGTCCCCGCCAAAAAACACTCTTTTGTGGGTAGAAGCAAATGTTTTTGGATTGATTTCGGGCATTCCCCATTTGTCGAATTCAATGCCCAAATCTCTTTCGATCCACGGAAAACTATTTTCCTGTCCAATGGCGATTAAAACATCATCGGCTTCAATGAAAACAAGAGGTTCACCGGTCGGAATCAGGCTTCTTTTTCCGTTTTCATCATATACCGCATTGACTTTTTCGAACATCATTCCTTTGAGTTTTCCATTTTCAACCACATAGGATTTCGGTACATGATTTTCATAAATCGGAACGCCTTCGTGTTCGGCATCTTCAATTTCCCATTCCGAAGCTTTCATTTCGGCTTTCGGACTTCTGACCACGATTTTCACATCTTTTCCGCCCAATCTGAGTGCGGTTCTACAACAATCCATTGCAGTATTTCCACCGCCGAGTACGATGACTTTTTCGCCTATTTTTTCGATATGTTCAAACGATACACTTGCTAACCAGTTGATTCCTATGTGTATATTTTCAGCACCTTCCTCTCTGCCCGGTATGTGCAAATCCCTTCCGCGGGGTGCGCCTGTTCCAACAAAAATTGCATCATAATCTTTTTCCAATACTTCCTTCATCGAAGAAACATATTGATTGAAATGGGTGTGAATGCCTAAATCCAAGATGTATCCGATTTCTTCATCCAAGACTTCTTCGGGCAAACGGAAAGACGGAATCTGACTGCGCATAAATCCACCGCCTTTGCTTTGGTCGTCAAACAAATGGATTTCATAACCGAGGGGAGCCAAATCTCTTGCGACGGTCAAAGAAGATGGACCGGCACCAATCAGTGCGATTTTTTTTCCGTTGGGTTCAAAAGGACCTTGCGGCATGTATTTTTTGACGCCACTCTTATGGTCGGCAGCCACTCTTTTTAGTCGGCAAATCGCCACCGGTTTTTTCTCAACTCTGCCACGCCTACAAGCCGGTTCGCACGGACGGTCGCAGGTTCGTCCCAAAATGCCCGGAAACACATTGGAATCCCAATTTATCATATAAGATTCGGTGTATTTTCCGGCTGCAATGAGTCTGAGGTATTGAGGGACAGGCGTGTGGGACGGACAGGCGTATTGGCAGTCCACCACTTTGTGAAAATATTCCGGATTGTTGATGTTTGTCGGCTCCATGCTAATTATATTTGAAATTTAACAGAATTCATTTTCTAAAACTGAATAAATATAAACACAAAGTATGGAGAATCGGAACGAAAGCAGCGAAGAATGGCTTAATATAAAATGAATATAAATAAGAACTAAGAATGCGCCACCCGAAAATATGCAATTGACAACCCCCTAAGTGTTTATATTCTTAAATCCGGAAGTGAAAGTTTGAGAATAATAAAGAAATAGATTTTATAAGATTGAATCAATGTTTTTTTTCATAAACTGAAAAATAGCTGATTTCTCATATAGATTTCAAATAACTTTCGGCGTTCATCACCGGAAGCATAGCGTTTTTAAAATCCTTTTCATTTCTTGTTATAAACAGCTCACAGCCGGATGCCAGTGCGCTATAATATTGCAAAGCATCTTCAAAATCCGGTAAATCTGAATTCATCGCCTTTTCAACAACTTCATCATCCATAACGGAGATGGAACACAAAACCTTGAATTTTCGGATTTTTTCAATCGCTGCCTTCTGATTTTCATATTTTGAAAGTAGATAATAAGTAGTTGAAATTGAAACAGCAGAAGTAAAGACTTTAATTTTGTTTTGATCTGCCAATGTCAGAATTCTTGCCGACGGCAGATAAAAATTTTCTCTTTCACCCAAAAAATCAATAATGATATTGGTATCTAAGAAAATCTTCTGCATTATTGATGTTTTTTGTCCTGATAATCAGCGTATTCCTTTCTTAAGTCTTTGTCGTCAACATTATCGGGAATGGAATTTCCAGTCGAAATACTTTTCACAAAAGGAGAGATTTCAAACTCTTCCTTCTCTTTTTGCGTCAATGAATCCAAATAGCTTTCAACCAACCGTGACAAGCTCAATTTTCTGCTCACCGCATATTTCTTGGCGCGTTCAATAACCTTTTCGTTTAATTTCAAAGTAAGTTTGACATCCATGATCAAATGTTATACGGACAAATATATGAAATTTATACGGATTCGTATAATGCTTAATAGCTTTTCTTAGCGTTTTTTTTCAATTCTAAAAGTCAAATTTCAAGTTTTTTTATTGAAATCAGCTTATCCGCGTTCTATTTTAAGGGCACATTGTTCAAATATAATTTTCAGATTAAAATATTCAATGTTGTTTTTCAGAACGCTGATTCCACGGATTGCCTTTGGCAAATCACGGATGGAAACGGATTTCATTTTTAAATCAGCGCAAATCAGCGTTTCCGCCTGCGGATCGGCGTTATCCGCGTTCTATTTTAAGGGCACATTGTTCAAATATAATTTTCAGATTAAAATATTCAATGTTGTTTTTCAGAACGCTGATTCCACGGATTGCCTTTGGCAAATCACGGATGGAAACGGATTTCATTTTTAAATCAGCGCAAATCAGTGTTTCCGCTTGCGGATTGGCGTTATCCGCGTTCTATTTATTCGCTGATTCTTTTTGAGAAAATGGTCAATGTGATTTTAGAACGCTGATGTTTCGACTTCGCTCAACAGAACTGACACGGATTGCCTTCGGCAAATCACGGATGGAAACAGATTTCATTTTTAAATCAGCGCAAATCAGCGTTTCCGCTTGCGGATCAGCGTTATCCGCGTTCTATTTATTCGCTGATTCTTTTTGAGAAAATGGTCAATGTGATTTTAGAACGCTGATTCCACGGATTGCCTTCGGCAAATCACGGATGGAAACGGATTTCATTTTTAAATCAGCGCAAATCAGCGTTTCCGCTTGCGGATCAGCGTTATCCGCGTTCTATTTATTCGCTGATTCTTTTTGGGAAAATGGTCAATATGATTTTAGAACGCTGATGTTTCGACTTCGCTCAACAGAACTGACACGGATTGCCTTCGGCAAATCGCTGATGGAAACGGATTTCAATTTTAAAATCAGCGCAAATCAGCGTTTCCGCTTGCGGATCGGCGTTATCCGCGTTCTATTTTACGGGCACATTGTTCAAATATAATTTTCAGATTAAAATATTCAATGTGATTTTAGAACGCTGATGTTTCGACTTCGCTCAACAGAACTGACACGGATTGCCTTTGGCAAATCGCAGAAGAACACGGATTTCATTTTTAAATCTGTGTAAATCAGCGTTTTCGCTTGCGGATCAGCGTTATCTACGTTCAATTTTACGGGCACATTATTCAAATATAATTTTTAGGTCTAATATTTTAATCAAATTTAAAGCAACTTAAATTCGGGTTTAAAACTCAAACCTACCCAAATAAAATTCTGCAAATCTTTGGCATTGGGAACATTTTTGAGAACTTTCAGATTGTCCGAATAAAATATTTGTGAATATCCGATATTGAATAAAAAATTGTTTCCGAATTTTTTGCCATACACCAAATCCAATTCGGTACCCAAATATTTGCCGTATTCGGGATGAAATTTTTGTTCTGCAGAGAAGTAATGAACCGCCAAAAGTAATTCACCCAAACGATTGAAATTGAAATTGTTCTTCAAATTTAAATCTATCAATCCCGGACCATTCAAGTGGTTGCTCGAATAAAAATAGTCCATGTATCCGTTGAAAGAATGGCTGGTGCCATATAACGGACTGAATGAATTGTTTTTATCAGCACTTTCATCATAACTCGTACCCGACAGCCATTCGCCGCCCAGCGTTATGTCCCACATCGGAATTGGGGAATATTTCAGTCGCAAATCCAAATCGTAGGCATTTTTTTTCTGATTTGCCGTGTTTTTCCCAAACTGATAATAAGCATTCAATGAAATATTGAATACAGAACTGAATTGATGTTTCAATCCCAATCCTGCCGTGGTCAACGAGTTGTGGCTGCCATTTTCTTTTTGTACCACATTGTTCATCAAAATAGCAGAATAGGTGAAATTATTGTCTTGCGAACTCTCGAAGTGAAGCAATTGCACGCTTTTGGTTCTTTCTTCACCATCAAAAATGCCGTAAAATTCATAATCAATACTGTCTGTCCGCCGGGTGCTTTCGCTGTTGTAAAAACCAACCAAATCCAGTGCGGAACCGTTGTTGAATTGATAACCAAAACGCAATGCATCAAATGTTTTTCCTTTCATGCCCCAGCTGCTTTCCCAAATGATACGGCCGTTGTCAAAAGATATCGCTTGCCGACCGGCTTTCACATAAAAACGCTCCGAGAAATTGTATTTTGCCCAAGCTTCATAAAAGGAAACGCTTTCGCTCTGATTTCCACTCGAAGTACTTCCCCAAGTTCTTGCATCTTGTGCGGCCACCCGGATTTCTAATTTGTCCATAAATAAATTCAATCCAATTCTGGCGCGAGACTGCACATCTGCTTTCATTTTTTTTCCTTCGGGAATCAATGTGGAGTATCCGTTGTCTGCTTCCAATCGAGAAGTGAAATCCAAATCCATCGACAAACTGTCAATCTGAGCATGGAGTGGATAAAACAGCATCAGCGGAAGTATCCTAAGTAATAAATTTTTCATTTTGAGCATAATTGAGCAAAAGTAAAGCATATAGTTCGTAACACAATTGTAACAGAACTGTAATATGTCATTTTAGAAAAATATTGTGAAATTTTGGTGGTTAAAACCAGTCAATGGAAATAATTTCTTCAAAGTTTATTTCCTTCGATGCAAAAAAACCGGGATGGGATAAAATGAAAATCACTAATTTTACTTTTTCATAAAAAATACAAAACCATGAAATTTAAGGGATGGATTGTTTTGCTTTTGGGACTGATGATTTCCTGTAACAAAACAAGCGAGCAACAAATCACAGAAAATAAGGATGAAACCGGCGAAACAGCCGAAACTTCCATTATAACAAAAGAAATTTCCTATCCAATCAACGACGAGGAATACAAATCTTTTGTTGCACTGGACAGCCAAGCAAAAGGCGAGATTCCGGTCGTTTTCATTTTACCAGAATGGTGGGGAATCACCGATTACACCAAGGGCAGAGCTGAACAAATTGCTTCACTCGGCTATGTTGCAGTCGTTGTGGATATGTTTGGCAAGGGTGGTTTTGTGGAAACGCCCGATGAAGCTAAATCGCAAACCCAACCGATTTATGCCGACCCCGCATGGGCAAAGAAATTATTTGAATCCGCAATGCATGAAGTCCAAAAATTGCCCGAAGCCAATGCCGATAAAATGGCGGCCATAGGCTATTGTTTCGGTGGAGCTATGGTGCTGAATTATGCAAGGGCTGGGGAGCCGTTGAAAGGTGTAGTCAGTTTTCACGGAAACCTATCCACTGGTGTTAAAAGTATTTCCAATTCGGTACCCATGTTGGTTTTGAATGGAGCCGATGATAAATTCATTTCGGAAGAGGAAATTGAATCTTTCAAAGAGGAAATGGAGAGTGCGGGCGTGGATTATACTTTTATCAATTATCCCGATGCTTTGCATTCATTTACCAATCCAAAAGCTACGGAAGTCGGTCAGAAATTCGGAATGAATGTGGCCTATAACAAAGAAGCTGACGAAGCATCTTTTGAGGAAATGAAGCGTTTTTTAGCCAGCGTATTTGGGGAGTAAAGATGAAAAACCATTCCGAAAGAGCTCCGGAATGGTTCATTTTATTGAACTAATTTTTACAGCGTTCCTCTTTTTTCCTGTTCTCTTTCGATGGATTCAAACAATGCTTTGAAATTTCCAGCACCAAATCCTTTGGCACCCATTCTCTGGATGACTTCATAAAATAGAGTAGGCCGGTCTTCTACCGGCTTGGTGAAAATCTGAAGCAGATACCCTTCTTCGTCTGCGTCAATCATGATTCCCAATTCATGGAGTTTGTCCAAATCTTCTCGGAAATTCGGCAGGTGTTTGCCCAATCGTTTGGGGACATCATCGTAATATGTCTGTGGCGGCTGCGACAAAAATTCTACGCCTCTCTTTTTCATTTCAGACACCGTTTTGATGATGTCATCGGTGGCAACAGCCAAATGCTGAACGCCCTCACCTTCGTAGAAATCAAGGTATTCCTCAATTTGTGAGCGCTTGTTACCTTCGGCCGGTTCATTGATTGGGAATTTGATTCTCCCGTTTCCGTTGGCCATAACTTTTGACATCAATGCCGAATATTCGGTGTGAATCTGGGTGTCGTCGAAGGAAAGAAAATTCACAAATCCCATCACATCTTCAAACCATTTCACCCAAACATTCATCTGATTCCAACCTACATTTCCTACCATATGGTCGATGAATTTCAACCCAACCGGCTCAGGGTTGTAATCAGATTCCCATTTTTCGTATCCCGGCATGAACAAGCCGTTGTAATTTTTTCTTTCTGTAAAAACAAATACAGTTTCGCCATACCCGTAAATACCGGATTGCACGACTTCCCCGAATTCATCCGTTTTGACCGTGGGTTCCATATATGCTTTTGCACCTCTTTTGGTCGTTTCCTCAAATGATTTGCGCGCATCTTCCACCCAAAGTGCTATCACCTTCACGCCGTCGCCATGTTTTTTCACATGTTCACCAATGGGCGAAGCAGAATTCAGCGCAGTGGTCAGCACCAATTTGATTTTGTCCTGTATGACTACATAAGAAGCACGATCTCTCAAACCGGTTTCCAAACCTGCATAAGCATACGACTGAAAACCAAATGCGGTTTTATAATAATGCGCTGCCTGTTTGGCATTTCCTACATAAAATTCCACATAATCCGTGCCCAATATGGGCAAAAAATCTTGCGCGCCTTCAAATATTTTTTCAAGCCCGTATTCAACGCTTTTTAATCCTTCTGACATATCTATTTGTGTTTTTTGTTGTTAATGATTTATTGTTTCACTCTGCAATTAATTGATTTATAATTGATTTAATTAACTACAAACTGAGCGTGTAGTTCTGAGAATTACCAATAAAATCCTTCGAATTCGCATCGCTTTCAAAGATACAAAACAAAATTAATTTGCCCGAAGACTTATTTCATAAAATGTCCGGGAAAAGCTTTTTCCGCTTTCATTCCAAAGACATTCAAGTAAATCCATGATTTCAAAAAACCAAAACCATAACTGATGAATTGAATAATGGTAGTTCCAATTGACAAGAAGCCGATTTTAAGTTTTTGATTTTCAATCACTGAAAATATAAAAATCAAGATAAAATAAACCATATATCCAAAAGCAGGAATCAATAATAAAATTTTGTTGTATCCAAAAAAATAAAGTGCAATACAAACCAAGGCAAGCATGAACCCCAAGTCGAAAATGGTTGGTAACCAGAAAGTTATATTCTTGTACTTCGGATGTCTTTGGTTCAATATCGGTCTTGCCACCCCAAACTGATACACTTGTTTGGAAAATTTTCTCAACGAAGTTCTTCTTTTGTGATAAACAAAGGCTTCCTTTATCAATTGTGTCTCCAATCCATTGTCCCACAAGTTCATACTCAAATCCGGGTCTTCACCAAATCGCAAGTTTCCAAAACCACCGGTCTTCTCGAATGCCTTTTTTGAAATTCCCATATTGAAGCTCCTTGGTTGGAACTTCCCTGTCTTCTCGCTTTTTCCTCGAATTCCTCCGGTGGTCAGAAAAGAAGTCATGGAAAAGGAAATCGCCTTTTGCAAATCCGTAAAGTTCTCGTCGGCAGCATCAGGTCCGCCGAAGGCATCGGTATAATTTTCTTCCAATTTTTTTCGGATTGTTTCAATGTAATTCGGAGGTGCGATGGTATCCGAATCCAGAAAAATAAAATAATCGCCGGTCGCTTTTTGCATCCCAAAGTTTCTCGATTTTGCAGGTCCGGAATTCTCTTTGCGGAAATATTGAATGTTTAATTTAAATCGAAATTTTTCAACGACCTGCGCCAACGAATCCGGCGAACCATCATCCACCACGACTACCTCAAAATCCGAATCTGATTGTATAGCAAGACTTTGGAGAAGTTCGGTCAATTCATCTTCTCGTTGAAAAACCGCAATGATGATGGAAAATTCTAAATTCAATTTTATTAATATTTTATAAGTACAGAACAAAAATACAATTGATTAAAAATCAATAAAATAAGTTCTTTTAAATTTTTACACAAAGCTGATAATCAACACATTAAAGACTTATTTACTACGAATGTCTTAAAAAAAGAATATCAGCTTTAGGAACGAAGATACACAATTATTAACCGTATTTCAAGCTCATTTTACGGACTTTTTCAATTTAGCCAGAATCCGCCTCATCTGTTTGTTTATCGGCTCTCTGTGCAAAGTTCGACGTGTCAATTTTTCTATACTTTCGGCTGCATTCGACAACAATGTGGCTGTTTCAAAGAATTAGAGACTTATTCAAGGCTTTATTGCCAGAGAAGAATTACCATGCAATGGATTTCTCAGCTTATTTTTAGTCTTTTGCCATAGAAAATAGGTAGTACTATAACCGTTAGCACATCTGAAAAAGTAGTTGGGAAAGCGGTTTTGGTGTAAAGATTTAGTCATTTGTTCCATTTTATGCGTTTTAAAGAACTAAAAATACTGAAGACGAACCAATGCCCGTCTCCTGATATTTTGTTTCGATTACTTCATGCTTTGATTATCAGTAATATACATTTTTATTTTTTACTACCACACGATACAATCGTGCGGCAGCGGGGGAGTTTTCAATTTCCTAATCTTCTAAAATTTCAATTCTTATCAAATTATTTTTTTCATCTAAATCTAAGTAGATACTTGGCCCAATGTAATTTTCGATTAAGTCAGATAGCCATACTTGCTTTTTAAAAGTAGAATGTTTATTGCTTTTTCTTTTTACTAATAAAATACTTTCTTCTCTCATCTCTATATGTGCTATAGCATCTTCCTCTAAAGTTATTTTATTGATTTCAACATCTCTTGTTAATGTTATTATTTTTTCTGACATAAATATTATTTTGCTACTAATACTGTTTTTATTTTAGCTGTACCATTACTACCTATTTGATAGACTGCCATACCGTTATTTCCGACAGGAACTAATATTCTATCTGTTTTAGATGGGTCAATAATTGTTCCAGCAGGAAGTTTATTAGTTCCCACCTGTTTTGTTAGAGCTTCAAGAGCGGTTCTAGCCTCATCTGCATTTTTAAAAACTTGCCTATCTGGAGTATCCTATTATTCTATAATTTCAATACCTATTAGCTCATCATTATCATCAAAATCTAAATAAATGCTAGGCCCTTTGTAATTAGGTAAAATTTCAGATAGAGATATATTTTTTTTTACAATTCCTGGAACTATTTGTTTTGGGTGTTTCGGCAATTGAATATAGGCTGTTACTTCTCCATCTTCATCTGTATATATTTTTGATATAATTTTTTCCATAATCTAATTAATTATTTTGAAATTAAAATTGTTTTTAATTTAGCTGTGCCATTACTTCCTACTTGATAAGCTGCCATTCCATTATTTCCTATTGGGACTAATATCCTATCAGTATAAGAAGGGTCAATAATTGTTCCAGCAGGAAGTTTATTCGTTCCTACTTGTTTTGATAAATTCCTAGTGTACTCCTTGCTTCATCTTCAGTTTTAAAAACGCCTCGTTCTAAACCTCTTTTTATAGCATGTGGCAGTTCAGAATTTACTGCCTTGGTAATTTTAGTAGCTTTTCCTCCCTTAATTAATATTTTTATAGCATTTATTTCTCCGCCAGGCGAAGGTTCTACTATCGCAAATAAAATAATACCAGCATAATATCCAACTTGCTCACCCTCTTCCACACTAAATCTAGGTATAAGTTCAAAATCGGAATTAATTAATTGTCCACCTTGTTCAATTAAACTTGTTATTGGATTACTTGTTATTGTTATGTCAATAACAGAATTTGCTAAACCTTTCAAGAAACCTTTTCCATTAGGACAACAATCTTCCGATTGTCCATTTTCAACTGAATCCGATTCATTTTCCCCTCCTTCATAAGTACCATCTCCATTATTAACCCATGTACTTGAAGATGTTGTATTATCCCACATTTCTTGAATGCTACTTACAGACATCATTCCATCAGGATCAATAAAATAAACAGGATTATTTAAGGCATAATTATACGGAGAATAAGGTCTCCCTATTTCAGCTTTAGGATCTATTACGACCCATCTTGCAATTGCAGGATCATATTGTCGCCATCCATAGTCGTACAATCCAAGCCCCAGCTCGTCTTGGAACTCTTTACCGTTGTACTTATATTGATACTCCATCCTTAGTTACATAATCAAGCACAGGCGGCAGACCGGGTTCGGGTTCTATGCCGTCTCCCGGGTTTCTTGAAAAATCCTTCTTGCCACCCGTATCATACACACCGTGCCTCAATCCGAAAGGATAGTAATGATTTTGCTCACTGTTATTTGTTTTGTGGCTTCGCCATTTTTTTTGTGTTCGCGAATCTCGTTCCTCGATTAGAAATCCGTCCAAATAATTCACAATCTTGATGGAGTCATTTTCTCTTACTAATTGTGATACATTACTCCAATCTGAACTTACTGCTTTAGTTTCCATATCAATAATCTTCTAAAAATTTACGAATTTCTTCTTTATCCACCGATATAGGCAGTTCTTTCCAACCTTCGGGCGGAGCGGAAGTGATGCTGTCGGGAACGGGTAAAAAGGGCAAAAGCACGGAATTCTTAGGTTTTAAACTATCGAACATAATAAAATATTTATGATCAATTTTCAAATTTGCATATTTTCCTTTTAGTAAAAAACTAAATCTTCCATTTTGTTGATAGTTATACACATTATAGGAGTAACGATAATAATCACTTCTTGTTTCTGTTCTTCTTTGAGTGATTATACCAATTGTGTATTTTTTGTTTTTATAAAGATTTTGGCGATTATTTTTCGCATATATATTCCAACAATATCCAAAAATTAAAAAACCAATAATACAAATAACTACTATTATAAAATCTTTATAAGAAGGATTCATTACTTAATTTTTAGAATTAGATTTTATTATTTCAGTATTTCCTTGTGTATGAAACGATTGAACTCCGTTAGAAAAAATAAAACTTCCAATAGAACTGCTCCAATCTGAGCTTACTGCTTTAGTTCCAAAACCAGATAGACTTCCTAAGTAACCACCTACCACATTTGCTGAAGATTTTTGAAAATTAAAATCTGAAATTTTTTCATACTGTAAAACATCCGCTCCTTCACTTAAAATTGGGGATCCTAAATATCCAGCTTTCCCTGGCAGGACAGACCCGGCAGCGGCATTCAGCCAGTTGACATCTCCGGAAATTGCATATTGGGCTGTGGCGTCTATACCTGTTTTAATAATGAAGCTTCCATACGAAGTTTCAATAGCCATTGAACCATAAGCGATCACCGCCGGTGTTGCAACAATTGCATAGGGTAATGAGAATAAAATTGCTACTCCTAATTCCCCCTCTCTTTTGGCATCGTACATTTTTTTGTAGCCTGCGAGCCAATTAGGGTCTTTGTATAATTCAGAATATTTTTCATAATTATACCCAAAAATATCCCTTCCAATAGAGTAATCTCTAATTGCAGGTGGTATATATATCAAAAGGGAACCAGAACTCTTTTTAGGTGCTTTAGGAGTAATCACTACAGTTTCTAATTCAACAGCGGGGCAACCTTTGCAATCGTCATCAGGCTCTCCATTACCCAATACTTGCATCCCATCCGGGTCAATAAAATAGGTAGGCGCATTCAAAGCATAGGCATAAGGACTGTGTGAAAAGTATTTTGGAGCCATTGGATCTATATTTATCCATCGTCCAATCGCCGGGTCGTAATTTCGGGCATGGTAGTCATATAGATTCAGATTCAACTCATCCTGAAACTCCTTCCCATTATATTCATACAAATAATCCGTTTTCGTAACCACTTTTATTTTTAGTTCTTCTTCGCCGGGATTTAAACCGAAGATTTTCTTGTCCGCCGGTACATATACCGAGTGCTTCATCCCAAACGGATAATAATGATTC
>JBBAEI010000040.1:0-14553 GCA_041656055.1 Weeksellaceae bacterium | reverse complement strand
CGGAATTGGAAGCCAATATCGGGGATATATGCTTCGATTCAGAAAACAATGAAGGAAAGGTTGACGAAAACTGCGACTGTCACATAGAAGCTCCTTCGTTGGATTGTATCGAAGACGTTCCCGGCACAATATTCAACTGGGATTGGGCCAATGGACAGGCACCGAGCAAGCCGTACATGGAAACCGGTAGCACAGTGGGCGATGCGAAACTGATTATCGATGTCTATCATTTGGACAACTCATTCAACATCACTGTAAACGGAACCAATCTGCATCCGAACGCACAGGAGATTCAGTTCCAATCCGGTGCAAGCCAGACCTTGACGCAGAACATTCGTTTTGCCGCTGACGGTGCCACTTGGCAACACAACGGCATTCCGGGAATCTGGACATTGCATGGAAGCAAAACGAATCCAACAGTTCGTATTACCATAGAAGCCGACGGCAGTGTGCAAATTCAGGGCAGAAGAAGCATGTCCATGCCTTTGGAAGACCTTGAATTGTTCGACCCGGCTACCTTGGAAACCGTTGCCTTCAACCAAGTAACATTGAATGAAAACAACACGATTTCCGTAAGCCAGCGCGTGTACGGAAGAACCGTGTTCAAAGGACAGGCTTATGGCTACCGCTATGTGGAATGTCCAACGGCTTGTGCAGAGAATTCAAATGTATATATGTCCGCAGGAAACTCCAAAACCGCCCTTTATACTTTGGATACGAATTTCAACAAAACCATGGTAGGAAGTCCTTCAAGCTTCAGATACAATGCATTGGGTATGAATCCGGTGGATAATTATCTCTATGCCATGGTAACTTACACCGACCGTTTGTTGAGAATCCATCCGACCACCGGAGAAGTTACCGAAATGGGAGCCGTAAACGGACTTCCGGCAGGAGATTATGTTTCCGGCACCTTTGACTTAGACGGAAATTATTATATCTATGAATACGGCTCAACCAATGTGATATATAAAATTGCTTTAGCCGGCGATGGTGCAGTTACAGCCATCAATCTGAGCGGAACCATAGCTTCTTATGACATAGCGTACAATCCAAACGATGGCATGCTCTATGGCGCATACCGCACCGGAAGGCTCTACAAAATCAACCCGAATACCGGCGTTATAACGCGATTCGGCTTTGCCAACCAGCCTAATTCTCCTTACGGAGGCATGTATATAGCCGGAAACAGCCTGATTGCCATGCGCAACACCAACGGAGAAATTGTATCTTTCGACCTTTCCACAGGTGCAGGCACAGTCATCGGACAAACGGCTGTCATGCTGAACAACGACTTGGCAACTTGTCCCTATCAGCTGCTTGCTGAAAGACCCGGACAAGCCCAGCCCGAGATATTTACATTTGCTTATCAGCCGAATCCGGTAAGAGATATCTTGTATATCTCGACCAATCGCGGGATAGAATCCATTGAGGTTTACAACTTGGCCAATCAAAAAATGCTGAGTATAAGAAGTACCGAAGCCCTTCATGGCGAAGTAAACGTAAATTCCCTTCCGCAAGGTGTGTATGTTGTCAGAGCTGTTTTAGAAGGCGGACAAGTAGAAACCTTCAAGATTGTGAAGAAATGATTGAATTAAAATCGTGTCTTGCAAGATGCGGTAATTAATAATCTTAATTGTGTAAAAAGAGGAGCCTCGGGAAACCGGGGCTTTTTTATTCAGAAAATTATTTTGAATTTCTAAGGAAAAATCAATTTATTCCAAAAAAGCTTCAATCAAATCCTGTAATTCAAAAGGAGTCATCGACAATTGGTGAAATTTCAGTTTCTTTTCATTTTTATAAAAAACGGTAGATGGAATTGCACCATTCCAATTTTCATCAATTTCCGGCAGTAATTCCAAAATATTCCGGTCATCATCCAACAGATAAACATCGGCTTCGATATTATTTTTTTCCACAAACCGTTTAACTTTGGTATCTAAAAGCCTCTTATTATCGAAAGAAATCAGAATCATCTTAAATTTCGGATGATCTCTGTAATAAGCATTTACATCCATAAACCCCGGCAACTCCTCAATACAAGGTTTGCACCAAGTTGCCCAGAAATTTACCACATACAGCACATCATCCTTTTTATGAACAAGTGACTGAAATTCCCGCAAATTTATTTTCTCTAATTTATATTGTGCTGAAACATTGAGGAACAAGCAAAAAACCAGCATGGAAATTAAATTTTTAATCATGATTTACCAATATTGATCCACCAAATACATGAATTGTGCCATGATGATTGCACCTAAGTTGAGTTCCCTTTTATTGATTTTCTCAAATGTATCATTTGCGCTGTGATGCAAATCAAAATACCTTTGAGAATCCGGAATCATTCCGGCAACAGGCGTATTCATTTCCCGGTTCAAGGGATCGATATCCACGCCCCCACCCCGGCCTTCATAAAATTCATAAACACCAAAAGGCTGAAAAAGCGAAGTCCAACTTTTGACTTGATTGATTTTCCTCTGGTCCATTTTCAATGTAAAACCTCTTGGAGAAAAGCCCCCGGCATCACTTTCTATGGCCAGCAGATGAATTTCTCCATTTGCTTTGGCATGCTTCGCATATACTTCCCCGCCGCGTGCACCATTTTCTTCGTTGGCAAAACAAACCACACGAATTGTATGATTGTTCTGAATCCCCAATTGCTTGAAAGTCCTAATGATTTCAATGGATTGCGTAATGCCGGCACCGTCATCATGCGCCCCTTCTCCGACATCCCAAGAATCCAAATGACCGCCAACTAAAATAATTTTGTCGTCTTTTCTTCCGGTGATTTCTCCAATTACGCTGTGTGTCAGCTTCTCACCTCTCATGCCACAATTGGAATTCAATTTCAAGGTTAGCTTTTCATTTTGCATCAATTGGGACAATTCATCCGCCGTAGTATTTCCAATGGCAACCGCCGGAATTTTCGGAAACCTCTCATCATAGCGCATGGTTCCCGTATGCGGCACATCGTCCAATCCTGTTGAAATCGAACGGATAATCACAAATTTTCCGCCCTTTTCTGCTACCAAAGAAGCGGTGTGGGCTCGGTAAACAAATGCTTCACCATAACCCTGAAAAGTATTCACAAAAGTCTGTGGAAAATGATAATCAAAAAACACAACTTTATCTTTGACCGCATTTGCAGGCAAAGCTTTGAACTCGTCTATGGAACTCACCCTGAGCAATTCTCCTTCAACATCTTTCCCAGCGGTTCCCTCGGAATTTCCCAATGATAGAAACCTCAAATCTTTCCATTCTCCATTTGAAGTTTTCATTTTCAGCGACTCCTCACCGCGCTCCCAGACCGGAACCATCACTTCCTGCAACCAAACTTTGTCCGCCCCAGCTTGTACCAACTGATTTTCAGCCCAAACCACTGCCCGTTCATAATTTTCAGAACCACTCAAGCGGTGACCGATGTTTTTGGTTAAATCCTTCAGATTCTCATACGCTTCGCCATTCAACATGATTTCATCGGAAATCTTTTTCAGCATTACAGAATCATTGGAATTTTGAGAAAATGCCATGCTGCAAGTCAATCCGAACAAGAATAACAATTTTTTCATGAAATTTGATTTACAGGCAAATGTAGAAAATTGCAGAAAAAACCGGATGATGAAACCTCAAATATCTCCTTAGACTAATTTGTCGTATGAATTAATCTTTAAAACCAAATTAAAATACAATTGAAAATCTGTTAATTACATCAAACATTTATACCCTATTAAGAAAATGGATTAACTCTTCAATCGTGTTAAAAATCCGGTTGTCCATTACCAACCGACCGTTTTGAATCTGAAGATGATCAGCTGATTTTTTGGAAATTTCAAAACCGTTTCTTTCCAAGGCATGAATTGTCCAATAAGCCAAAGCACTGCCGTCATTGGCCAAATACAAGGATTTGTTTTTTGGATGAAAAAATTTGAAATGACCTTCCAAATAATCAAATTTAATTTGGTTTTGGGAAAGTTTTTCAAATATTTCTTGACGCAAAGCAACTTCTTCGGGAAATCCCGCAAAGAAATTCCCGTTGTCCATCCACCAAAGTCGGGATGCATTCTGAAGCAATAATTCCACTTGATGAGAAGCGATAACAAAGGTTTTCCCTGTTTCTTTCGATAATTTATATATCAATTCAAAGATTTTAAATTGATTTTCAATGTCTAAATGCGAACTCGGTTCATCCATCAAAATCAATCCGGTCTCCTGCACCAAAGCCCTGGCAATCATCACCATTTGCAATTGCCCGTCGCTCAGTTGTGTAGCAAATCGATTTTTCAATGCTGAGATTCCGACCAATTCCAGAATTTCATCAATCTTCATTTTTTCATCCGGCTTCAACTTTGAAAATCCGTTGGAATAAGGCAACCTCCCTAAAGCCACCAAATCAAAAACAGAAATCGCCGGGGTGCGACTCAACCTTGAAAAAACAACTGCTATTTCCTTTGCGTTTTGTTGAGGATTCAAAGTTCTGCTGTCTTTGCCATTGATGAATATTTTTCCATTTAATGTGGGTTGCAAACCTAAAATCGTTTTGAGCAAAGTACTTTTTCCGGAACCGTTTTTTCCGGCCAAGCCAACCAATTCACCTTGTTGAACTGCTGCGTTGATTCCCGTGCAAACCGGCTGCTGATAACCTATGGAAAGGTTTTCTAATTTGAGGATTGAATCAGTCATTCCATTGATATTGATTGCGGTTCAACAAAATACTCATCACGATCGGCGCGCCAATCAGCGAAGTAAGAATATTAATCGGCAGACTGCCGTTCGGAAATAGCTGTGAAATCCAAGCAAATAGCAGCATGGAAAAGATTCCCATTAAAATGACCAAAATATACAGTCTGACAATCCCTGTCTGCTTGAAGGCAATCCGACAAATATGTGGAATGGCCAAACCGATAAAAGCCACCGGTCCGACGAAAGCAGTTGTCGCCGCAGTCAATAATGCCGAAGCAATCAGAATCAGCCAACGTGTTCTTTTTACATTTACCCCCATTGTAAATGCGTAATTTTCTCCCAATCTCAAACCCGAAATTCCTTTGAGCGTAAACACAGATATGCCCATACCAATCAACGAACTGAGTGCGAATACGCCGACCTGCGACCAAGACAAGCCGGAAATGGCACCAAAAGTCCAAAGCAGATATACCTTGATTTTCTCTGAGGGTGCAAGGAATTGGAGCACGCCAATGATGGCGGCCGCCAGACCCGCAATCATAATTCCGATGATAATCAGCGCAGTGGTCGAATTTAATTTTGCGGAATAAAAGATAATGATGAGCAAGGCCAACATGGCTCCGGCAAATGAAGCCAACACCATCAACCAAGAAGAATTGATCCAAGCCGTAAATCCTAACGATGCGGCAAGGAAAATTACCAACGCAGCACCCAATCCTGAAGCTGAAGTAATTCCCAGCACCGAAGGGTCAGCCAGAGGATTCCTGAACAATTCCTGCAAAAGCAAACCACTGACCGGTAATGAAATTCCCGTCAAAACAGCGGCAATGGTTTTGGGCAATCGATAATCCAATATCAACTGACGGGCAGTTTCATTGTTCCAAAAGTCCTTTAATCCGACTTCCGCGTTTCCCATATTGAGATTCAAAAAGAACCCGGTCAGAATCAGCATCAATAACAGTAAAATGGTGAAATTAAATCTCAAAGGAACAGGATTTGTTGCAAAGATAGAAAGTTCTGAATAAAACCGTATGCGGCATATCACTGCAAATTTCGGGAATAGAATCAAATTTCAATTTGCATTCCCTCTAAAAAGCGACTGCAAAAAAATAACAGAAAGATGATTTCCTTTTGTCATTAACTCATAAAAAGATTTATATTTGCAGCCACAAAAGGGAAACCTTTTAGGGAGAGATGGCAGAGCGGTCGAATGCGGCGGTCTTGAAAACCGTTGAGGGTCACACCTCCGGGGGTTCGAATCCCTCTCTCTCCGCAAAGAACTCTGAAAGTCAACGAATTAACAAAATCGGGGACTAAATCGGGGACTAAATGTAAAAAAGGCATAGTTTTTTTAAACTGTGCCTTTTTGTTTTTTCAGGACATTTTCAAAATTACTTATTGCTCCTAATATTCATTCTTTCCATCTCAAAGAATCAAAAAAGCCATTCCGTTTTTCTTCTGCAAAGGTGTCAAAAATCAGATGCCTTGTAAAAAAATGAAATTGGGTATTCCGGGGGAAGCCTTCCGCAATTTCATTTCCCGCTTTGCTTTTTAACGGCCCTTGATTTTTCTAATTCACATAGCACGAAAAACATCAAATGCTTTATTAATTTAAAATTTCGGACTATGAAAGAGTTTAAATCCAAAACCAAATTATTTGAATTGAAAAAACTTCAAACCGATTTTCCAAATGTCAAAATCACGCAAACTTCTGAAGCTTTTAAATTTATCCGTCAGTTTTATGGTGATGACATCGAAGTCTTTGAAAGTGTATTTATCGTACTGATGAATCGTGCAAATAATACGATAGGTTATGCTAAAATCAGTCAGGGCGGAATTATAGGTTCTGTTGTTGATATCAAGATTATTACAAAATACGCTTTAGATACATTGGCAAGCGGTGTAATCTTAGCTCATAACCATCCTTCCGGAAATATGACGCCGAGTTCCGCAGACAAGCAAATCACAAGAAAAGTCAAATCTGCTTTGAACTTGATAGATGTTGAACTTTTAGATCATCTGATAATTCATCCGAATGAAAATAGATATTATTCTTTTGCGAATGAAGGGGAATTGTAGAATTTAAACATTGGTTTTTAATATAAAAAAGATGTCTAAATGTCTAAATCTCTAAAAATCAATAAAAATAATGTTGTAAAAATCAGTTAAATAGCCTGATGATAAGTATCTTGCTGGGATTATAACCACATAATCTAAAGATATGATTTCTCAGACTAAAAATATAGAGTTAGTAAAAATTCACCTTTACATCTGCAAAATATACGAAGAAGATTTAAAATACCATTGCCAACGCTCCTTCACAGGCTTCCAAGATAACAGCTTCTCTCATTTCGGAAGTTAAAATGTCCGATGCACCCGTTTTAGAATTTACATCCGGGATTTTAGATCCCGAAACTTTGGAAAATGTGGTTTTGAAATGAATCAAACAGGTTTATAATGGAAAATATTATCTGTACAAAACGAACCATCAGGGTAACTGGGTGAAAATAAAAACCATTCAAACCAATGACCCTGAGATTGAAGTTGCATTAGAAGATACCGATTTGGAATGCAGTCAGTTAGTTATTAAGGACAACGATGGGAACTCTGTCTATCACCATTTTAAGGTTGTCGTTGAAAATAAAGCCGGAATGCAAAGTACCGAAGAGAATATACTCACCATCGGAAATATATGATTTCAGAACTCATATGATGAAATTTAAATAAAATAAATTCCTGATTAAGAAAAGTAATATGTTAATTTTAATTAAAATGAAAATAGTTAACCGTTTGACAAAAAGGAATCCTTGATTCGCATTAAGAGAATAAAATTCTAACCAGATGGTGCTACTGTATCAAACGTGTTGGTAATAAAAAATAAAAATGTATATTGCTGATAGTCAGAATACAGAGTAGTCAAAATAAATTATTAGGAGACGGGCGTTGGTTCATCTTCAGTATTTTTAGTTCTTTAAAACGCATAAAATGGAACAGAATAATATGTCGTGTATCAGAAGTGTGGGTGGAGTTAAAATTAATATCTTTAGTTTGATAGACTTCGTTTTACATATCGTCTGACTACTCCCATCCTGACCATTTGGGTTCAGCTTCTTATATGTCGATTAAATTTCAAAAAGAAATTTATAATTTGATTACCTGCTCTCCAAACATGATATAAATCATTTAACACTTTGTTGTATTTTATCTTTATGTTTTATATATTTGGTAACTCTAAATTATAAAACACTTTAATCATGAAAACTAATTACTTTATTTTCTGCATTATAGCTTGTCTTACTTCGTTTATCCCCTACTCCAAATCTCATGCTCAGACCATCGAATGGCAACAAATCCTCGGTGGAGAACATAGCGAGTATTTATACGACATCAAGGCAACGCCGGATTATGGTTTCTTGCTGATTGGCAGTTCTTTTTCAGGGAAATCAGGCAATAAAACGGAAAATGCTCAGGGCAATTTGGATTATTTTCTTTGGAAGATGGATGAATCCGGCCGGATGGAATGGCAAAAATCCTTTGGGGGTACTGGCAATGATTTTCTCTACAGTGCCGCCATTACTAAAGACGGAGGTTTCATTCTTGGTGGTAGCAGCGATTCTCCTAAATCAGGTGACAAAAAAGAAGCGGGTTATGGCAATATGGATTTCTGGATTTTGAAGCTGAGTCCGGAAGGCAAAGAAGAATGGCAGCTCACCATAGGCGGTATAGGCAATGATCAACTCCAAAGCATACAGCAAACACCCGACGGCGGTTATATCATTGGCGGTAGCTCTGACAGTCCCGCCCAGTTAGACCAAAAGGAAAACGAACATACCGACAGATACATCAAATCTGAAAACAGTTTTGGAAGCATGGATTATTGGGTCATTAAATTGGACGCAAAAGGAAAAATGGAATGGGAAAAGGTTTATGGCGGACAGTTCCGGGATGAACTTCGAGCCATTGTCCCTGTCGAAGAAGGTTATTTGCTGGGCGGAAACTCCAATTCTCCGGTTTCAGGAAACAAAACAACCGAAAATCCCGGACAAACAGATTTTTGGGTAATTAAGGTAAATGATAAAGGCGAAGCACTTTGGCAACAGGTATATGGCGGTAAAGGCGGTGAAACCCTTTCACAGATGCTCAAAACTGAAAAAGGTTTTCTATTAGCAGGTAGTTCAAGCTCCTCCGAAGCATACAGTCAGGGCGGCAAAAGAGCGACCAATGGCAATGGCACGGATTTCTGGGTTTTGGAAATTGATGAAAACGGTATTCCGCTTTGGGATCAGACATATGATATTGGTAAGTGGGATTTGTTAGTAAGTCTTACTTCTACCGAGGGGGGCTTACTTTTAGGCGGTTATGCTTCTCCGGAGAATATGGGTAATGGAAAAGAAGCCAGAGGCGTGGATGATTATGTTGCCCTGAAAATCGATTCTAAGGGCGAAGTATTATGGCAAAAAAGCGTGGGTGGAACCGGTTCCGACCGATTGAAAGGATTGGCGCGGACGCGTGATGGCGGAATAATCTTAGCCGGAAATTCTGATTCGGAAAAATCGGGCGACAAAGACCGTTCCAGTACCGGCGGTACAGACTACTGGATTGTGAAACTCGGCAATGCAGACAAATCAGCGGAACAAAGAAGTATGGTAGAAGTTTATCCCAATCCGACTTATCAGTTTACCAATATCATCATCACGCAGGATTTCAAAGCAGCTCAGGCAGAAATCTTTGATATGCAGGGCAGAAAACTGCAAAGCAAAAAACTACCCTACCGAAGTACCCCGATAGATTTACAAGGTTATGCACCTGGCGTGTACGTGATTAAAATTATCATCGACGGAAAAGTCGAGGAGGTGAAAGTGTTGAAAAATGGAAGTAAATAATTGTTAAAAGAAATATATTATGAAATTCTCAATAATAATAAAAACATTTTTGATACCGACAATTAGAGTAATATTTCTAATGGGGATAATTAGTAGTCCTGTGTTAGGTCAAGAAAGTGATGAAGATTTAGAGGTTGCCAATATGAAATATAGTATCGATATGTTTCCTAAAACACCGGATGCGGCTGCTTTATCAAAATTTGTTGATATTCCACCGGGTAACTATACCGGCGTTGCTGCTTTCTCTATCCCCATCTATACTATAAGTGTCGATGGTATTGAATTTCCAATAGAATTAGCATATAGTACAATGGGGGTAAAAGTCGGTGAAATCTCTAGTCGCGTGGGATTAGGATGGGCACTAAATGCAGGGGGAGTTTCCTTGTCTAGACAAATCATGGGTACACCGGATTCAGATATATATAACAGACCTGTTATTGATTTAGACTTTTCCCCTGATGGTGATTATCTTATAAATCCAGATACTTATACAGCTTGTGAGATTCTTGCTTTGGGACCAATGTTCAATTTAGAGAAACCAATTGATGTTTTACCGGACATATACTCCTATCAATTACCAACTAACAGTGGTAGGTTTATAATTGATTCTGAAAAGAGAACAGGAATCCCTTTACCATATAATCAATTAAAAATAACACCGATGCCAACCAACGGGAAATTAGAAATAATTGATGAAAATGGAACCATTTACGATTTTGGAATAGATCCCGGAACTAAGAGTTATAATACCTGTGAAACTTCTATAACGCCATTTTCCTTAGACCCGGATCCTAATTATAAAATAAGTAAGATAACAACGGTAAAAAACCAAGAAATAAAATTCTTTTATAATAAGTATGCAAATACTTTATATGCCACCTCTTTGGTTAAACAAAATCTATTGGATCGAAAAACCTATGGAAACACACCGATTAAACTACCTGATCCAATTCCTATACAATGCCTGAACTCAACATCAAATTTGGAAACAATATTAACTGAAATAAAATTCCCAAAAGGAAAAATACTTTTTAAATACAATGATGAGACACAATCGGGTTCTGAAAGGCTTGATTTACCCGGTGATTTTTATTTGACACAAATTATTGTCGAAGATTTAAATGGGAATCAAATAAAAAAGGTCTCTTTAGAACATTCCTATTTCTTATCACCTGAGCCACAAAATTTGAGTTCTTTAGTATCAGGGAGGCTGAAGGAAGGATTAGACAAAAGGCTGAAACTGACAAAAGTAAAAGATGAAATGGATGGAGGGGAATATAAACTGGAATATTACGAAGAACACTTACTACCACACAGACTTTCAAATTCGCAAGATTATTGGGGAATATATAATGGTGAACCAAATACAGAAACCTCCATTCCAACCACCTTATATAGAATAGAAAATTTTTCACAAAACCCATTTAAACTATTTTTGGGAGCAAATAAGTGGCCTAACTTTGATTTTGGTGTCACAGGGAATTTAAAGAAGATTACATATCCCACAAATGGTTATACTGAAATTGTTTATGAAGCAGATGACTTTATTCAAGGAGAACATAGACCCATTAAAATAGATGAATTCTTACCAAAAGGAGCAGATATAAGCACTACACAAACAGGAAATGAAAGTTTTGAGATAGAAAAATCTGCATACGAAATGACTATTAATTTTCATCCTGATGATCCAAATTACGATCCGGATTCAGAACCCGGTACTGCCAATATTGGAAATTGCAATTTAAATATTTATAAAAATGGTATTCAAGATCCGATTTTCTCCAATATGCAATACGGCAAATTCCATAAATACGACAGCTTTGATATTGGTAATTATGAATTGGAAATTACTCCCGGAATTGATTTGGACGGAAACACCGTTAATTGTGTAGCTTCTTTAAGGTGGTATGAAAGAAATATAATCAATGATTCATTGCTACAAAAAGCAGGAACTTTGAGAGTAAAGGAAATTAAGTTGAATGACGGGAATAATGGGAAAATACATCGAAAATTCACCTATTTAGACCCCAATTCAAATTATTCGCAATCAAGTGGAAGGAATTTAGGGGAAGAATACTTTATTGCAATAAATACAAATGAGTCTGCTTATGGGAATACAGGAGGCACAAAAAAAGATATTATAATTACCAACAATCCGGGGTGGCAACTAAGCACAGTTAGAGGAAAATCGATTGGATATGATTATGTTCAAGAAGTATATATTGATTCGCTCAAAAGCTTTAAAAAAGAATATAAATTTCACAATGACCTTGATGATCAATGGGCTAATCATGATCCTTATGCTGTTATTAATTACAAGTGGCCTATTGAGGGTATTAAAAGAGGATTGCTATTAAATGAAAAGTTCTTTGATGAGAACAAATTGGTAAAAGAAATTGCATACGATTACAATTTTAATACCTATTTCAATAAAAACTCTTCAGCACATATTGAAGGAGTTTCAATCGTTGGATACGGAATGGATTTGCAATTGAAATCGATTACAGACCTTATATTTACTGCATACCTTACTTTTAATAAAGCTATTTTCCCAATTTGGAATTATTGGATTCAAACTCCGGAAGTTATAACAACGGAGTATTTGGATAATAAGGAATTCATTACTTATACGTCTAAAGAGTATCAGACTAATGAGCCTGAGCATCCATACCCGATTAGAAACTCAACGGTTAACTCAGACGGAAGTCAAATAAATATTGATTATCAATATCCTCAGGACTTACCTAACCGACCCTATGCAACAGACCTGATTGCAGCCAACAGGCTGATAAATCCTTTGGTCGTTAAAACAAATGAAAATAATTTACCGGTGTCGGTAACAGAAACTGTTTATAAAAAGTTTGATGGATCCAATCTTATTCTTCCAAAATTTATTTTCATGAAAAAGCAGGCAACTGAATTAGATAATACTATACCCTCTGATGACCTGAAAATCACTTATGATTCTTATGACACCAAAGGCAATCTGACACAATACACTTTAGCCAACGGCACTCCGGTCTCTATCATTTGGGGTTATGAAGGGCAATATCCGATTGCAAAGGTTGAAGGTAAGAATTACACAGAAATAGCTTCTGAATTCAATATTTTCTCACTACAGAATGCAAGTATTGATGGATCTATCAATGCAGATTCATTTGAAGGATTGAGAAATATAGAAGGTGCCATGGTCACGGGGTATATTTACAAACCATTGGTCGGGGTAACTCAAATTATCCATCCCAACGGACAAGTAGCCAATTATGAATACGATGGTGCCGGAAGATTGCAACAAGTCAAAGACCAAGATGGTAAGATTTTGAAAGAAGTGGAATATCATTATCAACCTCAATAACCCTAAAATCCAAAGACATGAGACAATTTACCAAACATATCAAAGGTATAACAGCCGCGTCAATGCTATTGTTTGCCGGGCTGATGAACGGGCAAATAACACCTTCCGCTTCCGAAAATTACATTTATGTCCAGGAACCAACCGAACCGGTGAATTCCATAAGTTCCGGCACGGATGCCATTCGCTCCATACAATACTTCGATGGCTTGGGCAGACCCAAACAAAGTATTTCTGTGCAAGGTTCCCCGAATGGCTCAGACCTCGTGGTTCCCATAGAATACGATGGCTTTGGGAGACAAGTATTGGATTTCCTGCCCGTGCCTATCAGCGGAAACAATGGACAATACAACCCAAATGTAAATGGCAATTATTATTCCGGAGAATACAATACATCAGTCTGGTATTCTGAAAAAACCATAGAAAACTCCCCGCTCAACCGCATTCTGAAACATGCTGCACCAGGCGACAGCTGGGCGAAGGATGCCGGGCATGAGATAGAGTTTCAGTATCTGACCAACCAGAACGATGAAGTCAGAATGTTTAAAGTAAATCAGAATAACGGCGGATTGGTGAACGCCGGGTATTATCCCAAGGAGCAGCTTTACAAAACCGTCACCAAAGACGAAAACGGAAATCGCATCACAGAATTCAAAGACAAACAGGGGCGCGTGGTTTTGAAAAGAAGTGCAGTGGAAGTGAATCAGACCACGGGCAAGCCCCCAAGTCCCGAACCCTTTACGGAATTTGTAGATACTTATTACGTTTACGACATTTACGGGAACTTGACTTATGTGATTCCGCCTTTGGCAGCAGTAAAATCAAATATTACCTCTACCGTGCTGAACGATTTATGCTACCAATACAAATACGATGAAAGAAACCGTTTGGTGGAAAAGAAACTCCCAGGAAAAGGAACGGAATTTATGGTTTACGACAAACAGGACAGATTGGTCGCCACGCAGGATGCAAATCTGAGTTCAGAAGGCAAATGGCTTTTTACCAAATACGACCAGTTCGGAAGGGTGGTTTATACCGGGATTTATGGCAGTTCCGCAAACCGGGATGCGCTGCAAACTACCGTAAACGGCTTCAACAGCAACAATGAAACACGCAAATCAACAGTACAGTTTACCCAAAACGGCTTGCAGGTTTACTACACCAAAACCGCTTTCCCAACGACTTTTTCAGATGTGCTAACGGTCAATTATTACGATAAATATGTATCTTTGAATGTTTATGGATTCGGCGAGCCTGAATCCGGCTATTACAACAGCAACCAACTGAGAAAAGACACAAACGGCAAATTGAAAGGCATGGCAACCGAAACACATATCCGCATTCTTGGTACCAACCTGTGGGAAAAATCCGTTACGTTCTATGACCAGAAGTCCCGTCCGGTACGCACTTACAAGAGAAATCATCTCGGTGGTTACACGGATATTGACAGCAAACTGAATTTCAGAGGTTTGCCGGAAGAAACCACTACCCGGCATTTCCGGGATCCCAACGCCATCAAAGACGTAACCGTCAAGGATATATACACTTATGATTCCATGGAACGGTTGCTGACACATACGCAGCAGATCAATTCGGGTACACCTCAGCTGATTGCCAAAAATGAATACGATGCCACAG
>JBBAEI010000039.1:0-15143 GCA_041656055.1 Weeksellaceae bacterium | reverse complement strand
CTAATTTCTTTTCTATATTTTTGCTATTCATATTTTGGTTTTTAGTCAATTCAAAAATATGAAATTAGGGGGAAACCATCTGGAATCCCCCTTTAATTATAAATTTAGTCGGTTAGTAGTGATTTTTAATCTTACCTTTAGTCCTTCTTTCTTGCGGGAAAGTTAAAGATGACAACAAAAAAAGAATTAAAAAACACTTCCGGATACATCATTTATTTTCCGGAAATTGACAAAATAATAAACAAACAACATTAATCAAATGACATTTCAACAACAAATAAAACAAGGAATTCCGGCGCAATTGCCACCACCCAAACCAAGGGACAACAGTGTAAGCCACGCGCCAAAACGAAAAGAAATACTTACAGAAGAGGAAAAAAAATTGGCACTGAAAAATGCATTGCGTTATTTTGAACCAAAATTTCACGCCGAATTGATTCCTGAATTTAAAGAGGAATTAGAAAAATACGGCCGAATTTATATGTATCGTTTTCGACCGGATTATGAAATGTATGCTCGTCCGATTGATGAGTATCCCGGAAAATCCATACAGGCAAAAGCCATTCAACTGATGATTCAAAACAATTTGGACAAAGCCGTTGCACAACATCCACACGAATTGATTACTTATGGCGGAAACGGAGCGGTTTTCCAAAACTGGGCGCAATATCTTCTAACGATGAAATATTTGTCGGAAATGACCGACGAACAAACTTTGGTGATGTATTCCGGTCATCCTATGGGCTTATTTCCTTCGCATAAAGACGCTCCAAGAGTGGTAGTAACCAACGGAATGATGATACCAAACTATTCAAAACCCGACGATTGGGAGAAATTCAATGCGCTGGGTGTGACCCAATACGGACAAATGACCGCCGGAAGCTATATGTACATCGGTCCGCAGGGAATTGTCCATGGGACCACCATTACGTTATTGAATGGGGTTCGAAAAAGCCTCCCCCTAACCCCCTCCAAAGGAGGGGGAACTTCCTCCCCTTCGGGGAGGAGCGAGGTGGGGCTCTTTGTGACCGCAGGCTTGGGCGGGATGTCGGGTGCACAGCCGAAAGCGGGAAATATTGCCGGGGTGATTTCGGTTACGGCTGAGGTCAATCCGGCAGCGACTTGGAAACGCCACGAACAAGCTTGGGTGGATGAAGTAATTTCGGATTTGGATGAATTGGTGAAAAGAGTTCGCGAAGCCAAAGAAAATAAAGAAGTCGTTTCGATTGCCTACGATGGAAATGTGGTGGAAGTTTGGGAGAAATTTGACGAAGAAAATATTTACATCGATTTAGGTTCCGATCAAACTTCTTTGCACAATCCTTGGGCGGGAGGTTATTATCCGGTGGGATTGAGTTTCGATGAATCCAATCAGATGATGGCTGAAAACCCGGAATTATTCAAAGAAAAAGTACAAGAATCATTGCGAAGACAAGTGGATGCCATCAATAAACATTCAAAAAAAGGAACTTATTTCTTTGATTATGGAAATGCCTTTTTATTAGAAGCAAGTCGTGCCGGAGCCGCAGTTTATAAAGATAAAAACGGAGAGTTTACAAACTCCCCTTCCTTTGGGGAAGGGGTTGGGGGTTGGGCTTATCCGAGCTATGTGCAGGACATCATGGGACCGATGTGTTTTGATTTTGGATTTGGGCCGTTCCGTTGGGTTTGCACATCGGGAAAACCCGAAGATTTGCAAAAAACCGACGAAATCGCTTGTCAGGTTTTGGAAGAAATTATGAAAAATTCTCCGAAGGAAATCCAACAACAAATGCAGGACAACATCACCTGGATCAAAGGAGCGCAGGAAAATAAATTGGTCGTTGGTTCGCAAGCTCGAATTTTATACGCAGATGCCGAAGGCAGAATTAAAATCGCGAAAGCCTTTAACGATGCGATTTCCAAAGGTGAAATCGGGCCGGTTGTTTTGGGGCGTGACCACCACGATGTTTCCGGAACGGATTCGCCATTCAGAGAAACTTCCAATATTTACGATGGTTCGAAATTTACGGCCGATATGGCGATTCACAATGTGATTGGCGATAGTTTCCGTGGTGCGACCTGGGTTTCGATTCACAACGGCGGCGGAGTTGGCTGGGGCGAAGTCATCAACGGCGGATTTGGCATGTTGCTGGACGGAACTCCTGAAGCCGAACAAAGATTGAAATCGATGTTGCATTGGGATGTGAACAACGGCATTGCCCGTCGTTCTTGGGCAAGAAACGAAGAAGCGATTTTTGCCATTAAACGAGCAATGGAAGACGAACCTTTGTTGAAAGTTACCTTGCCGAATTTGGTGGATGAGGCTTTGTTGTGATAGGCTGAAACAAAATGATTTATCAATGACAAAATCAATCAATTGGCTTGAGATATTTGTGATAATGGGGATTTTATTGCTGATAACCTCTTGTTCTCCGTTTTCAAAATTTGCAGGGAGCAGTGTTTATTCATCCGAAAAATGCCCGGATTCCAATTTTCATTTGTCGGTGATGTCGAATCAGGATTTGGGGATTTCGACTCTTTCCTTTGCGGATTTCAAATTTGCCATTTCCAAAAAGGAATTCAGTTTAATTAATCCATCTCAAAAGCCGGTTTTTAAAGACATCTTATTTTATGGAAAAACAGACAATTATGATTATTATCTGTTATTAAATCCAAAAGAAAAATTGGTCGAAAATTATGTCTTTAAAGATACAATTATTGGCGGAAAGCGATACGTAATAGCAGCTTCCAATTCGATTCACAACAATGATTTCCGGCATTTGACTACCAACTTGTACACCTCAGAAACCGATTTGTTGGAGCATACTTGTTTCTAATGTCTGGATGTTTTTTTATTTTTTGAATTTCAATGAATTTTGAGAGAATTCCGCTGCCCAAATACAATTTCGACTTATAAACCGTTCATACAATAAAATGTTCTTATTTTCGCAGGATAAATAAATTCAAATGAATATTTCTTTCAAAAAGTGGAATAACCGTCTTGGAATTTTAATGTTTTTGATAGGTGCATTTGTGTATCTGTCCACGATGGAACGAAAGTTAAGCTTTTGGGATTGTGGAGAGTACATCGTTTCTTCTGTAAAACTTGGCGTAACACACGCCCCCGGAGCCGCATTGTTTCAAATAATCGGTGCCGTTTGGTCGTCCTTTGCCTTTGGCGATCCCGAGAAATATGCGCTGATTATCAACTCCATGTCCGCCATTTCCAGTGCGTTGACCATCATGTTCCTTTTTTGGACGATTACCCATTTGGCGCGAAGAATGTTTGCCGTGACCCGGCAAAATGAAATGATACAAGACTCTCTGAATACAGAACTAACGAAATCTCAGGCTTTTATCGCATTGGGAAGTGGTGTGGTCGGTGCTGCGGCTTTCATGTTCAGCGATTCATTTTGGTTCTCCGCCGTGGAAGGAGAAGTTTACGCCATGGCTTCGCTTTTTACCGCCATTCTCGTTTGGGCAGGTTGTAAATGGGAAGCAGAAAAAGATGAAAAAAGAGCCGACAAATGGTTTCTTTTGATTTCACTATTGATTGGTTTGGCGACCGGTGTCCATCTGATGGCCATCCTTGCTATTCCGTTCGTTTGTTTTTTATATTACATCAAAAATTATAAATTTACCGTTAAAAGCTTCCTGATTGCCAATGTTTTGACCGCTTTGTTCTTGGGTTTTGTTTTCAAAGTCTGGTTTGAATTGGTCATGACTTTTTTCGGAAATACGGAAATATTTGTAGTGAATAATTTTGGATTGCCATTCAATTCCGGAACAGTGGTGGCCGGAATTTTATTGGTATTGTTTTTCTGGTTGGCCTTGCATTACACCCATAAATTCAATTGGAAATTATTAAACACTTTGGTATTGTCATTGGCATTTATGCTCATCGGATTTTCGGCTTGGCTGATGATTCCGATTCGCGCCAATGCCAATCCGCATTTGAATCTGAATGATCCGGATACCGCGCTCGGCATGGTCGATTATTACAACCGGGTGCAGTACGGCGATTGGCCAACGGTTTACGGGTATGTTTATACCGCAAATTTTGCAGAAGACGGAATGGAATTCGATGCCAACGGAAATTATAAAACCGTTATCACCGGTGCCAATTACGTGAAAAGCCGAAAACTGAACAAATACATCAAAGTCTCTGACCGTAAAGATTATATCTACAATCCGAAACACGTGAAGATTTTTCCGAAGATGTTCAGTCCGGAAAGCGATGTCATGGAGAATTATGCCGCCATGTACGGCTTCCCAAAATTCTCATTGAACCCTGCTTTTTTTAGTAATTTCACGGAAGATGACGAAGATATCCGCCGACAGAAAAGACAATTGGCAGAACAGGTTTATGGCGATTTGATTCAAAAGCAAGAAAAAGGAACGCTGAGAATTGCGGATTTGAAACAAAATGCGGATTTACTGAATATTGAACCTCCGACATTGATGCAACAAATCAATTACTTTTTTGATTTTCAGGTAGGTTACATGGGATTCCGCTATTTCATGTGGAATTTTTCCGGTAGACAAAACGACTGGGAAGGAAAAAAAGAAGTTACCAAAGGAAATTGGATTACCGGATTTTCATTCATTGACAATTACCGGTTGGGTGACCAATCTCAATTGCCGTCGGTTTACAAAGAAAACAAATCGCACAATGTCTATTATATGCTGCCTTTGCTCTTGGGATTAATCGGATTTTTTGTCCAATTGAACAGGAGTGTAACCCATTGGTGGGCAGTGCTTTCGTTGTTTCTGCTGACCAGTGTGGGTATTATTTTCTATACGAGTGTCAAGCCATTTGAGCCGCGTGAACGGGATTATGCTTTGGTCAGTTCCTTTTACGCATTCACGATTTGGATTGGGCTTGGGGTGCAAGGCATCTGGCTGCTGATTGGGAAATTGCGAAAAAGTCAATTGAAACCAACAGTTTCAATCATCGTTTCAGCGATTTGTTTAGGGGTGCCGATTCTTATGGGAGCACAAAATTGGGATGACCACGACCGTTCTCATCGTGAAGGTGCTTACGCATTGGCTTACAATTATCTTAAAAATTTAGATGACAATGCGATTTTATTTGTTTATGGCGACAATGATACCTATCCTTTGTGGGGGTTGCAGGAAACGGAACAATTCCGGGATGATGTGAAAATCGTGAATTATACGCTCCTCGGTTCACCTTGGAACATCGAACAGTCATTGCGAAAAACCTACAATGCCGCACCTTTGCCATCAAAGCTTCAATACGAACAATATCAACAGAATACCAATGACCAAATCATGGTGACTTCCGAATCCATGAAATCCATTTTCTCACAAATTGTGAGCATCATTCGACCTGATGCCGATAAAAGCCTTGCTGAAATCATGGATTTACCGCCGGAGTTGATTTCCACTTATTTCTCCAATCCCAATTATGACCCTGTTGGTATCCGGGATTTGTACAGAGAAATTCAGCCGATGGAAAAATATTTGATTCAGGACAGCATGACCGTGCAGGAAGCCTATGATTTTCTGATGAATGACAGCCCTGAAAAACAGGCCTTGGTCAATTATTTCGGCTATCCGACAGGGACTGTTAATTTCTTGCCGGTCAATAAATTGATCATCCCTGTCAACAAGGAGAATGCACTCAAATCAGGAATTGTTTCTCAAAAAGATGCAGACAAAATCTCCGATTATATCACCGTAAAAATTGACCGCAGACAATTGTATAAAAATGATTTGCTCTTCATTTCCATGTTTGCGGAATACAATTGGGACAGGGCAATTTATTTCAGCGGCGGCGGCATTTCCGATCCAGCCAATACTTTTTGGCTGAATGATTATTTGGAAAACAACGGATTTTCTTACAAACTGATTCCGATTTATACGCCTTTTGGACAAGACGGGAAATTAGGGCGAAGCAATACGGAAAACATGCTGCGCAATTTCAATGATTTCAAATGGGCAAATTACAATATGCCCAATGCTTCTTTCGCCAATACAGACCGGAATTATACCAATACTTACAGGAATATCGCTAGCCGCTTGGCAAGTGATTTGATAGAAGAAGGCGATGTGGAAACTGCTGTCAAAGTGCTTGACAAAACCATGGAAATGATCCCCGATGAACCGCGGTATGACTATGGATTGAGTACGGAGCGGATTGCATTGAGTTACCAAAAAGCCGGTGAAAATGAAAAAGCGGAAGCCTTGTTGAATTCCACCAAAAAGCGTTTGCAGGAAAAATTGGATTTTTATGAATCCCTGCCCGCCCATCTGAGATACACGATTACAACCGATTTGTCTGAGGCGCGAAATGATTTGTCCCTGATGCTCTATGATCAGGTCAATTATTATTTGTCAATATCCGATACAGCCACAGCGATGAACCTGTTTAAAACAACTTTTGAGCCGGTTCGTGAAAAGATGATTCAAGACTATCAAATTTACAATAAGGACGGAGTTTACAGCGTTATGGAACAGAATTATGTAAACAGTCAGTTGAGGTTTGTCAGCGAACTGCTCGGCATCGGAAATATGATTGACAGCGTTTACGCCGATCAGCAAAGTGATGAAATTTACAGAATTTTATCCGATGAATGAGGGCATTGAAAAAGAGAAAAATAATTATAAATAAAACATAGATTAAATAAATTTTAGATGAAAAAACTTTTTTTAAGCGTATTTGCGATGATATTGGGATTGGGTGCGGTGAAAGCACAAGAGGGTTTGATGGCAGGAGGACACGTCGGATTCCCGGTTGGAAATGCTTCCGAATATTTTGGCTTTAATATCGGCGCAGATGTATATTATTATTTCGACATTATGCCGGATTTGCGTTTGGGTGGAATGGCCGGATTGGATATGTACAACGGAAAAGACATTCCCAATTCCGGAACTAAAATCAAAGGACTGACCCTGATGCCCATTGCGTTGAGCGGGCAATATGAAGTGACGCCGGAATTTTTTGCCGGTTTGGATGTGGGCATTGCTTTGAGTTTGAGCAAAGATTACAAAGGTGGATTTTTGGTACAGCCCAAAGGAGGATGGCAAAATGAGTATTTCCAAGCTTTTGTGTTTTTCAAATCCATTTCATCCAGTCATGATGTGGCTCCGGTTTTCAAAAGTTTTTCATCCATTACAACCATCGGTATCGGCGGTGCATACAAATTTTAAACCTGAAATTCAGTAATACGCTTTCTGAATCTTGATTAAAAGCGAGATTATTGTGTTGATTATTAATTAATTGTGTGCAATATCCTCGAAAATGAATTCCAAACTGAAGTTTTTTAGCCAAAACCCGTTTGTTTTTCATGAATAGTTTTTATCTTTGCCACCCGATTTGAGTTATGGAAAAGATCAAGGATTATAATCTATCCTTTGGAGGATTGAAATTGGGCGAGAATGAATTTGTTTTTAAAATAACTCAGCCGTTCTTTGATTTGTTTGAATTTAATCAGGATTTCCGTTCCCCGGAATTGGAAATTCGGATGCTTCTTGACAAGAAAAATAATTTTCTGGACTTGAAACCTGAATTGCATGGAAGTGTTGAGTTGGATTGTGATTTGACCAACGAAGCTTACCGGCAGGAGATCAGCGGAACTACAGAAATTCTTGTCAAATTCGGAGAAGAATTTGATGATTCCGATGATGAAGTATGGATTTTGCCCCAGGGCGAAAACAAGGTCAACGTAGCCCAGCTTTTTTATGAAATGACGCTGCTCGCCTTGCCTGCCAAACGAATTCATCCGGATGTACTCCATGGCAAAAGCCATTCGGATATGTTAGAATTATTGGAAAAATACAGCCCGGAAGCTGAAGAAAATTTGAACGATGAAGAAGTAGCAGACCCAAGATGGGAACAATTGAAAAAATTAAAAGAATCATAAATAACTGAAAATATATAAGTTATGGCACATCCTAAGCGAAGACAATCCACCACGAGAAGAGATAAGCGCAGAACGCATTATAAAATTGAAGCGCCTCAGATTGCTGTTGACAAAACGACAGGAGAACATCATTTGTACCACAGAGCCTATTGGTTGGACGGTAAAATGTACTACAGAGGAAAGGTGGTAATGGAAAAAGAAATTGAAGAAACCGAATAAATTCTTTATCCGGCAAAACAACTTAAAAAGCTGTTTCAAATTTAAGAAACAGCTTTTTTTGATTTTTTTATAATACCTTTGAATTTAAAATAGCACAATATGGACATTAAAGAAATTCAGAACCTGATTCGTTTTGTTTCAAAATCCGGTGTTGCGGAAGTCAATCTGAAAACAAAGGACATTGAAATTAAAATTAAAAACATCAGCGGAGAAAAACCGGGAATAGCACCGCCGGTAATCGTTTCTCAACCCGTACCGTCTGCACCGCAAATCGTTGCAACGGCACCACAGCAACCTCAGACTGAAACTAATGCACTTGAAAATACAGAGAATTCAGATTATATTGTCATCAAATCTCCGATGATTGGAACTTTCTACCGCTCTTCCGGACCGGACAAAGAGCCATACGTATCCGTAGGAGATTCCGTTGCGCCGGGTACAGTGATTTGCATCGTTGAAGCCATGAAATTATTCAATGAAATCGAATCCGAAGTAGCCGGAAAAGTCGTAAAAATATTGGTAGAAGATTCTACACCAGTAGAATATGACCAACCTTTATTTTTGATAGAACCATTGTAATCCCAAAATCGCAAAGAGTATATGTTTAAAAAGATATTAATTGCCAACAGGGGTGAAATTGCCATGCGCATCATCCGTACGGCAAAGGAAATGGGGATTAAAACAGTTGCAGTGTATTCTACCGCTGACAAAGACAGTTTGCATGTGCGTTTTGCGGATGAAGCCGTTTGCATCGGACCGGCATCAAGTTCAGATTCCTATCTCAGGATTCCGAACCTGATAGCGGCAGCCGAAATCACAGACGCCGACGCAATTCATCCGGGCTACGGGTTTTTGTCTGAAAACGCAAAATTCTCAAAAACCTGTAAGGACAACGGCATCAAATTCATTGGCGCGCTGCCCGAGCATATTGAGAAAATGGGGGACAAAGCAACCGCCAAAGCGACCATGATCAAAGCGAAGGTACCTGTTGTACTCGGTTCAAAAGGAATTCTCAAGGATTTGGATGATGCCAAGAAAACAGCGGCTAAAATCGGTTATCCTGTAATGATCAAAGCTACTGCCGGCGGCGGTGGAAAAGGAATGCGCGAAGTTCACAATGAAAAAGAAATGGAGCAGCATTTTGAATCCGCTGTACAAGAAGCCAAAGCATCATTTGGAAACGGCGGGATGTATATGGAGAAATTGGTTTTAGAACCAAGACATATCGAAATTCAAGTTGCCGGAGACCAACGCGGGAAAGCTTGTCATCTATCCGAAAGAGACTGTTCCATTCAGCGAAGACACCAAAAACTGACCGAGGAAACCCCATCTCCATTCATGACTCCCGAATTGCGGGAAAAAATGGGAGCCGCAGCGGTGAGGGCAGCGGAAAGCATTGGTTATGAGGGAGTAGGAACAATTGAATTCTTGGTTGATAAAGACCGGAATTTTTATTTCATGGAAATGAACACCCGGATTCAGGTTGAACATCCGATTACCGAACAAGTCATTGATTATGATTTAATCAAAGAGCAGATTCTGTTGGCTGCCGGACATTCGATTTCCGGAAAAAATTACCTGCCGAAACTTCATTCCATTGAATGCCGTATCAATGCGGAAGACCCTTACAACGGATTCCGACCTTCCCCGGGAATGATTACTAACATCAACATTCCGGGCGGTCACGGCGTCAGAGTAGATACGCATGTTTATGCAGGCTATGTCATTCCGCCCTACTACGATTCCATGATTGCGAAGTTGATTACGACTGCGCAAACACGTGATGAAGCGCGTGCCAAAATGCGCAGAGCATTGGAAGAGTTTTATATAGAAGGAATTAAAACCACGGTTCCATTTCACAGGCAATTGATGGATGATCCCAAGTACATCGAAGGGGATTACAATACCGCTTTCATGGAATCATTCGTATTGGATCCGAAATACGAAATGGTGTTTTAAACCTATACATACATAAAATATTCCGGCAAGCAACAAACGATGTATCCAAATGTTGCTTGCCGTTTTTCCTTTCACATTCATCTCTATCAAGGGTTTATTGAAACTTGGGGAAGCAAAACCGCTCCAACTGCAAAAAATTGATTCGCCCTTTGGTGTTTATAAACAAAGACTTTCAGATTGAATTCGTTGGCTGTCCTTCGGCTCCGCTCAGGAAACGAACGGTAATGGTTTTATCATTGGCTTATTTCGCACAGTTAATACGCAGTACACATCGTTCTATAACCAAAATCGGTGGCTGAGCGGAGTCGAAGCCAAGTTATAAATGAAAACTGCTCATTTCAGCCCACTTCGAACAGCAATACGCAGACATTCAACTTAAAATAAAAAAGCAAGAAAGTATTGCCGTCCACTTTAGTGGGCGGACAAAAAAGCAAGCCTCCACTTGGCTTTAGCCACATTCATACAAGAGATTTTATGCGGCTAAAGCCGAATTTGATTTGATTTATTTCATCCGTTGACTAAAGTCAACGGCAATGGCTTTATCATCGGCTCATTTCGTGAACTTCGTTCGCAGACTTCGTCTGTGTTCAGCGACTGCGCCCTTTCCCACCCCCAATTTTTACAAACTGATTTTCAAACAAAAACATAAAATTATTTTCTATATTTGAAAGCTTTGTGAGGTTTTTTTCGCAGAATTTCGTTATAAGAGAAAATAAGTTTTAAATTTGATGAAAAGATTTAAAATGAGTACGGAATTGCAAATACAAAATAAGAAACTTGAGTTAATTCAATGGTTATCAACGATTGAGGATTTGAAATTTCTTGAGAAAATTTCAGATTTAATTTCTCGTGAAAGAGAAAAAGATTGGTGGAATGAAGTTTCTGATGCTGAAAGAGAATCAATTGAAAAAGGGATGGCTCAAGCTGACGCAGGAAAACTAAATCCACATTCTAAGGCCCGAGAAATCTATGGGAAGTGAGTTTGAAATAACATGGACTGATTTAGCCTTAGAGGAACTTCAAAAAACTGTTGAATATCTCGAAGCGGAATTTACAAGCAAAGAAATAGATAAATTGGGTGATGAAATTGAAAGAATCTTATCAATCATCATACACAACCCAGATATTTTCCCTTTATCAGATAAGGGAAAAGTTAGGAAAGCAATAATCCTTAAATACAATACATTGTATTATAGAATAGTTGAAAACGAAATTCAAATTCTTTCATTCTTTTCAAATAGACAAAACCCTCTAAAAAGAAAAATATAAAACACAGCATTTTAGAACGACAATTAGCAGACATTCAACTTGTAATAAAAAAGCAAAAAAATATTGCCGTCCACTTTAGTGGGCGGACAAAAAAACAAGCCTCCACTTGGCTTTAGCCACATTCATACAAGAGATTTCATGCGGCTAAAGCCGAATTTGATTTGATTCATTTCATCCGTTGACTGCCCTTCGGCTCCGCTCAGGGAACAGACGGCAATGGCTTTATCATCGGCTCACTTCGTGAACTTCGTTCGCAGACTTCGTCTGTGTTCAGTGAACGCAGTACACATCGTTCTATAACCAAAACCGGCGGCTGAGCGGAGTCGAAGCCAAGGTATAAATGAAAACTGCTCATTTCGGCTCATTTCGAACGGCAATAGGCAGATATTCAACTTAAATTAAAAAAGCAAGAAAATATTGCCGTCCACTTTAGTGGGCGGACAGAAAAGCAAACCTCCACTTGGCTTTAGCCCAATTCATGCGTAGATTTTATGCGGCTAAAGCCGAATTTGATTTGATTCATTTCATCCGGCAATGGCTTTATCATCGGTTCACTTCGTGAACTTAGTTCGCAGACTTCGTCTGTGCTCAGTGACCGCTTTTCACATCGCCAAAAACGGATGCTATTCTTTTTATTCTTAAATTTACTTCCAATAAATTTGTTTTGCCTCTGGTAATATCCAAAACATTATTCATAATAAAACCTTTTGAGAATATGAAACGCTACTTGATAAGTCTATTTTTCATTTCCATTTTAAGTTATGGTCAAAGTGATTTAGTATTTGACAAAAAATTTGTGCAAAGTGAAGATAAGTGGGTAGCATTCCCAGCTGATTCTACTGGCTCTTATAATTTCGGATTTATATATATAGATTCTGAAGCTGGATTAACTCTCGATTACGAAGGCTCTTTTAAAGTAGATGAAAATGGTAAATTTATTCTCCAACAAAAAGAATTTGAAGGCTCCATGAAGTATCGTTTAGAACCGAATAATGTTCGGGTAGCTTTTATACCAAGTGTCAAATTATCTGAATTAGGAATTAAAGAAATTCCTGATTGGCTAAAATTTTATAAAGAAGATGAAAACTCAATAGAACGATTATATAAATGGGGTTATATGTACAATGGTTGGGGCGAATGTGAAAAAGCATTAGAATTTTTAAATAGCGCATATACAATCAATCCCAAATACAATGACCTAAAGGTTGAGTTGGCCTATTCACACAACTGCTTAGGAAATTATAATAAAGCAATTGAATATATAATGGAATCTATGCGGGAAGAACTTGTAACTGCATATTTAATTAAGGAACTCATTTATGCACAAGCAAAAAATGGTGATTTAAAAGATGCTGAAAACACATTTGTCCTGTTCGATTCAAAGATTTCTGACAAAACCTATCATTCTGAAAATGCTTACAATATCCTTCAAAGCTATTATTTAATGAAAGATGTTGCTAATTTTAATAGGTGGTTACAAGAAACAGAACTTATAAATGATGAAAGGTTTCGCCCCTATGTTGAGCAAATGATAAAAAATTTAAACGATATATAACAACGCTAATCCCTGTGCAACCCCAATTTCTTGACGAAAAAAGAAAGCTGAAATTAGTCAACTGCATTAAAAAGCAAATCACTAAATTTGGTTTGACGAATGAAGACATCAATCCTATAACCAATTGACTATGAGCGAGTGTTGAAAACATTGGTCAAAATTTAACAACAATCCTATGAAAAAAATCTTCTTATTTCTGTTATTTATTTTTCTAAGTCAAAATACCTATGCTCAAGAAACTGAAAATAATGTTCAAGAATTACCAACCGAATATGGTGTTTATACAATCCCTTTGTGGACAAAATTGACCCTTGAATTAAAAGAAACTTCCAAAGATAATTTTGAATATAGAATTATAAGTAGTGAAACTTATGATGAAATGTATTCTTTTGATAAGCGTGAAAAGGTTTTTTCTGATGATCCAAAAGAAAATACAGTAGATATATTATTCGTCGGAGCCTATTACAATGAAGGTAAAGAAGATAAGGACTACAAAACCTTACTTAAAATCAGAAATAATTTAAAAGTTCCTTTAATGTATAAAGCCGACATTAAATATTATTTCAAAGAGGATTTTGAAAACACAAGTATTGTTGGGGCTTTTCCCGGAACTGATACTCAAGAAATATGGGCCCACAAAATTGATTTAATAAGCTTGTATGATTTTGAAGTATTAAAAATGGATGAATAAAAATGCAGCATACAGCAAGGATAGCTGTTGCACAACCCCAATTTTTCCAACCGACTTCCAATTGAAAACAAAAGGATTGCTTATATTTGAAAGCTCTGTGAGGGTTTTCACGGGCTGAGGCTATCTAACATTTCAAAACAACGCAATGAAAAATTTCCTATTAATAATTTTTATATTTACTCTTTATGTAAATGGGTATGCTCAACATTCAAAGGAAGACATAAATAAATTAGTTCAATTAGCTGAGATATACTCTAATGACGATAATGGTCTTAACAAAGATTTTGTGCCTTCTATTGAAAAACTAAGAACAAAAAAACTGAACCATATTATTGATGCTTTGATTTTGATATCCAAAGGAGATATGAAAATTCTTAGTCCTGAGTTTTTAACTAAACCTGATTCTACGGAATTAAAATATTGGTATGTGATAAGGGAAATTCATTATAATAACAATTCTGAAAATAAAAAATTCACAAGTGAAGAAATTGCTAATAAAGTTTTAAATGAAAAGATTAATGAAAAATGGTTATTGGCTAATTACTATTATATGCTACATGGAGGTTTTGCCAAAATTTTTAATGACGGTGATTTAAGTAGTTTGAATTTCAATTTAGATGAATATGGTCTAAAAAATGAAGTTGAAAAGGCAATTTTGTACTTTAATCTATCAAACTCTTTTATTCAACGTTTTAAAGTATTAAACGCAATGAAAAACTATGATAAGTTATTGGAGTTTGAGGCAAGATTACCGAAGTTCAATAACAAACCATATTTTGAATATAATTCATTTGATTTTGAAGATTTTGAATGGATTGGTTATGAAAAGACAGAATCTTACAAGACAAGGCACATTAAAAATCTCTTTGAATCTTTATTAAGTAATATGATTGCATTAGGAGAAAAGGATAAATATGACGATGCAATCAATTTATACTTCAAATCAATACTTTCAAAACCTGAATATTTTAAATATTCGGAAAACTTAGAGTCGGACTTGCAAAGTTTATATCAACAATTTAATAAAAAATAAAACATCAGATAATACCTAAGTTTTCATCTTACCCAGAGGCTTAGATATGAAAACGATGTCACGTTCATGCAGAAAAGCCACTGTTTGTCATTGTGTTATGGGTTTGTTTGCTTCAGAATTATTATTTTTACTATTCCGGTGATATTGACCCCCTGAAGGATTTTGGTGGATTTAAAAGAAAAATTATACTGATAAAATTGTATTTTTATGGCAATTAACTTATTGATAATAATTTGTTAGCTTTAAAAATCACTAAAGTGTTGAAAAACAGCGTACATGAAAAATTATTTCTATACTGTATGTAACCCAGAATTGCGATAGCAGTTAAGATGTTGACTGTCAGGTAGGTGGGGTGTTTCGCAATTAAGAATATTAAGCAGAGAAATACAGATTATAAAAAATGTAAGAGGCAAATGGGCTGTTTTAGCCCCCTAAAAAGTCGGACAGGATTATAGTTAAATAAATATAATAATTTTGTCAGATATGAAACGAAGAAACTTCACAAACGAAGAAAAGGTTAAGATTTTAGAGGAAGCCTCTCAAAAT
>JBBAEI010000038.1:0-15547 GCA_041656055.1 Weeksellaceae bacterium | reverse complement strand
GCGAGCAAAGAAGTGATTCAAAAATATGTTGAAAATCAGGGAAAAAAGAAAGAATATAAAGAAGTCTATTCAGGGCAACTTAAATTGTTTTAATACCTCGTGGGCTTGCCCCGAGGTAGTTTATTTTCGATTGGGATTTTCTTGCCACTTTTGCCCGTTTGGGATGTTTGCCGTTGTAGGTGTTGCGAACCAATTGTTTGCTCACTTTCGTGTAACGTTGTCTTTGTTTTAAGCCTTCTTTTTTGGCTATTTTGTTGCAATAATCAATCACTTTTTTGCACAACTTCGCATCGGTGGGAAAAGTAGTGTTATTTTCTTGAACGGTCGTATCGGATAAAACGAAATTCGAGGTGTTCATCTTTGCATCGTGAATGGTTACGCTGTATGCAAAGATTTTTTCAATGCCTTCTTGTCCAATTCTTTTTCGAAAATGCACAAAGTTGCTCGGGTCACACGGGAACTTATGTTCGAAGAAAACTCTGCCGCAAAAATATTGCATGTATGGGTTCATAATCCAGGCTTTTTCCAAGGTTTCATCTCCCAAATTGTACAGGTATTTCAGAAGCAAACAGCCAACCATAAAACGAATGGGGTGGCTAGGATTGCCCACTTTAGCGTACAATGGCGAAAATTCATTCTCGAAATAATTCCAATCAATTTTTTCTGAAAGCAAAACGAGTTCGTGCTTCTTATCAATAAAATCCACCAACATAGGACGGAATAATTCTGACTGTTTTTCTGGATTTTTTCCCAACATATTTGCAAGCTTTTAAAGCTCTAAGATACGAAACCTTGCGAGAATAAACAAATAAAAATGACTTTAAAAGACTGTTAATCATTAGATTGACTACGATTTAAGGAGCGACTATTTATTCATATTCAATTATTTTCATTTCTATATTGAACTCATTTAATGAATCCGAAGGATTCAAATGTTTATAGAAATATAATTTGGTTTGATTGTTCGACCCCAGCCGGGGTCGTATATTTCGGAATATCGTTTTCTATAAACATCTGACCTCTTTGAGGTCATAATAATTAAATATGAACAGTTGATAATCAGATACGTTTATTATAAAATAAATTTTTGTCGTGTATTATAGTAAAAATGTTTATAGTGGTTATTTTTTTGTAAATTGTTTTCTGAAAAATCAGACAGCTGTAATTGCTCACACTAAGGCGTTTGTTAATCAGTAAAAAACCACACAAAAGGGTAGTATATGCTATGTATTAAATGATTAATTTTGTCAGTAATTACAGACCTGAAGATAGGAAGTGACCATGCTATTTCCTTGATTATGCATGATTTATTGCCTTGTGATAGAATAATAATTTCAACTAAAAAAACCAATCATTATGAAAACAATCTTCACATTTTTTATTGTTTTGCTGTTTACCTTACCCTGTGCGGCACAATGGATAGAACTCGACACCGGTATGGAAAACCCGCCTGCATTCAATGACGTTTATGCCATAACGCCCGACATTGTAGTAGTGGTGGGAGCTAACGGCACTATCATTAAAACTACGGATGGTGGAGAAACCTGGGCGCAGAAGCCCTCTGGTACTACAAGCGGATTAGGAAAAGTTCAATTTGTAACTCCTGAAATTGGTTATGTCATAGGAAGTAACGGCACACTTCTAAAAACTATAGACAGTGGTGAAACTTGGAATCTTATTGATACAGGACGAACTGCTAATTTTGAAGCGTTATCTGTTGTTGATGAAAACTTGATATATATATCATATTATGAAAATTTAATCAAAACTGAAGATGGCGGAAATACCTGGGTTAATTTTCAAATGAACTCTTTTAATGATAATTACGTCCAATTTTTTGATAATTCATTGGGATATACCTCACTTCAATCAGGTAGTTTATATAAAACTGAGGATGGTGGGCTAACATGGGATGAATTTTTTGGAGTAGCTCCCTATCATTTTATAAATGATACTATTGGGTTTTATTACGAAAGTGGCTTACTAAAGACAATAGAGGCAGGAGATAATTTTCAACATATAGGGTTTGGGACAGGAAATCAATTATCTAAAATTTTAGCCATAAATGAAAATAATATTTGGGGAATTTTTGAAGGTCTTTTAAATGGAGATGGAACATCTCTTGGACTCATAAAAATAACTTATTCTGATACTGATCCCTATACTGAAGACATTTGGTATGACAACAATGCTGCATTACACATGAACTCTATTCACTTCGCAGATGAGAACACTGGATACATTGTGGGATTTAACGAAGGAATACCTACCATTTGGAAAAACGGTACAGGCATCAATACCATGTCTATATCAGATGATGAACTCAACAACAGAATCAAAATCTATCCCAATCCTGTTTCATCAGAAATCAATATTGAAATCGAAAACAGTAGTAAAAAAAATTGTGCTGTTGTTATTACCGATATGTCTGGAAAACAAATTTACTTTGATTCATTTAGCGAAAACAAAATCAAAATAAATACATACCGATTTCCCAAAGGTACTTACATACTTTCAATAGAAACAAAACAGAAAAAATACTCAAAAAAAATCATCATCAACTAAAACCATTACATCATGAAAAAATTATTTACACTTTTTATCTTCACACTTTTAGCTTTTAATGCAAAAGCACAGTGGATTGAGCTCGATACAGGTATGGAAAACCCACCTGTTTTCAATGATGTTTATGCTATAACCCCAGACATTGTGGTAGTTGTAGGAGCCAACGGCACCATTCTCAAAACCACAGACGGTGGTGAAACATGGGTGCAGAAAGAGTCAGGGACGACCGCTATTTTAAATAAAATACAATTCCCTACGCCTGATATTGGATATATAACGGCGGGTGGTGACTCGCTTCTTAAAACTACAGATGGCGGCGAAACTTGGAATGTGATTGATACAGAAAGTGGCTTCAGTCTTTCTGGATTGTCTTGTGTTAGTGAAAATGTGATTTTTGTTTCTACAAATAACAATGCAATATTAAAAACGGAAGACGGAGGAGAAAACTGGGAAATTGTAGAAGTAACTTTACCTTTTTTGTCTCAAATATTATTTATAAATAGTGATGCCGGTTTTCTATGGGAACAGTATAGTTTTGACTTGTTTAAAACAGAAAATGGAGGAGAAATGTGGGATGAAATAAACGGAGCATCCCCGGTTCATTTCTTGAATCAGGAAGTCGGTTTTTATTATAACTACGGGCTTTATAAAACTATAGATGGAGGAAATAATTTTCTCAATTTAGGATTTGGGGAGTGGGGATATTTAACGGATATTTTTGCTCCAAGTGAAAATAATGTCTGGGGTATTCTTGTTGGATTATTGAATGGAGATCCTTCTTCCCACGGAATTGTTAAAGTTTCGCCGGTAGAGCCGTACTCAGAAACTATTGCTTGGGATGATGACCCAAATATCGATATGCTCGCTATTCATTTTTCTGATGAGAGCACAGGTTACATTGCGGGATTTAAGCAGGGAAAAGGAGCCATCTGGAAAAACGGAACGGGAATTAATACAATGGGGACAGATGAGTCAACAGCAACCAATGAAATCAAGATTTATCCCAACCCTGTTTCAAATGAACTGAATGTTGTTCTGGAAAATCCGGAAAAAGCAGAAGTTGTACTAACGGATATAACGGGTAAACTAATTTTCAACAAAAGCTTTGAAAATAAAAACAAGATAACAATCAATACATCAGGATTCCCAAAAGGAGCCTACATACTCTCAATAAAAACCCAAAATCAAAACTTTACCAAAAAAATCATTATCAACTAAAATTTTATGAATTATGAAAAATCTACTCCTCGCTATAGGGCTGTTTATGACATCCGTAGCATTTGCACAGGTAACCCATACCTTTACCGTTCAGACCTCCGATTTTCAGATTGGAACAGAGCAGGCCTATAAAGTAATAAATACTCAAAAAACCTTAAACTTCACTACGCAGGTGGGCGCACCTCAATTACCTGTTTATACCAAAAGCTTTGTGCTGCCTCACGGCAGTACGGTTACAAACATCGTAATCAGTAACCAAAGTGAAGTGCTGATAGAAAATAACATTCTGCTGTATCCTGCCCAACCACCCCGTGATTGGGTTTCTGAACTCGCATTTGTGCCGCACGACCCTGCGGTATATAACTCCGCCAATCCCTACCCTGCTCAGACGGTAGTGAAAACAGGAGATAGTTCGACTCAGGGCTACCGTATCGTTACGCTTGATATCTGCCCTTTCAAATACATTCCCTCACAGAAAAAATTATATCTCTATCAAACGGTAGATATTAGCATACAATACACGGTGGGGAATGTTGAATACTCAGAAAAGATTACAAAATTCCGCTATGACCTGACCAAAGAATGGGTAGCTTCTCAGGTTGAAAATCCGGAACTTTTAAAATACATGCCACCAACGGCAAAAACGGTATTGGATGAAATAGTAGAAACCGACAAATCCATGCTTCGTTGGAAACCCTCCGCTTATGATTCCTATGTCCCCAATTATATTATCATTACCAACGAAGCGCTTAAACCAATATTTGAACAGTTAGCAGACTACAAGACCAAAAGAGGATTCCCTACTTTGGTGGTTACCACCGAACAGATATATCCCGCCTATCCCGGCGTGGACAATGCTGAAAAAATACGGAATTATCTCAAAGCAGCCCGTAACCACTGGGGTTATGGTTTATTTGTATTGCTTGGCGGGGATACAGCCATTGTTCCGGGTAGAATTGGTTCTTATGCTTTTGAAACTAGCGATGGCCCAAGCCCGTCGGATTTATATTATTGTGATGTCTATAAAGCAGGAAACCCGAATTACAACTGGAATCAAAACGGAAATGACCGGTTTGGTTGATAAATTTTTTAAAATATAACACCAAAGTATCTTTTATAAGAAAAAAACTTATTACCTTTAGAATCAAAACATTAAAAAAACTTTAAAACATGAAAACACTTATCTCTCTTTTCAGTATTGTTCTTTGTCTTTCTTATGGAAAAGCACAATGGGTAGAACTTGATTCGGGCGTTGATGTTCCTTATTTTTCAGATGTTTATGCCATAACGCCTGACATAGTAGTAGTGGTAGGTGCCAACGGCACCATCCTTAAAACCACAGACGGCGGTGAAACCTGGTGGCAGAAGCCTTCGGGCACAACAGAGAATCTGCGAAAAGTACAGTTTCCTACACCTGATATTGGCTATGCAGTAGCTGCCGGAGACACATTTATTAAGACAACTGACGGAGGTGAAACCTGGCTTCCCATTGATGTAGGGTCAAATTGTTATTTTCATAGTTTTTCCTGTGTAGATGAAAACCTGATTCTTGCTACTTGCAGTGGTAATTTGATAAAAAGTGAAGATGGGGGGGGGGTATGGAATGAAATTGCTCCATTGACAGGAGGAGGTGAAATTCTATTTGTAAATAATGAAATAGGGTTCGCATGGGATGGGTTTGCTAATTTTTTGTCAAGAACAGAAAACGGAGGTCAAACATGGGAAGAAATAAACGGAATTTCACCTGCTGTTTTTATAGATGAGAATACCGGTTTTTATTATTCAACTGGTTTATATAAATCTATAGATGGTGGAAATAATTTTGAATGGTTATACTACGGAGGTTGGGCAGATTTCGTAGATATTTTTGCCATCAATGAAAATAATGTTTGGGGTATTTTAGGGTACTTATTAGATGGTGATGGCTCAAGTCGAGGAATTGCCAAAATAGCTTCGTTTGATTCAGAAGTGTATTCTGAAACAATTATTTTGGAAAATAACCCCGAAGTAGATATGTTATCTATTCACTTCGCAAATGAAAATATTGGTTATATAGCTGGCTATAAAAATGGTCAAGGCACAATCTGGAAAAACGGTACGGGAATCAATACAATGGGGACAGATGAGTCAATAGCAACCAATGAAATAAAGGTCTATCCCAATCCTGCTTCATCTGAAATTAATATAGAAGTTGAAAAAGGTAATTTACAGGATTATATGGTTTCACTTACAGATATGACAGGCAAACAGATTTATTCCAAATCATTTAAAGAAAAGAAAATTAAGATAAACACTTCCTATTTTCAAAAAGGGATATATATTCTCTCTATTGAGACTAAAAATAAAAAACATTCTCAAAAAATAATCATCAACTAAAACTTATGTATCATGAAAAAATTATTTTCCGCTATTTTTCTCTTTGCAGAAGTCATGGCATTCGCACAGGTAACCCATACCTTTACCGTTCAGACATCTGATTTCCAAATTGAAACAGATAAAACCTACAAAATTGTAAATACACAAAAAACTTCAAACCTTACCACACAGATCGGTGCACCGCAGCTTCCTGTTTATATCCAAAATTTTGTAGTTCCACATGGCAGCACTGTGACCAATATAGTGGTCAGTAACCAAAATGAGGTGCTTATAGATAATAATATATTGCTTTACCCTACACAGCCTGCTGCAGAATGGGATTCCGTTCCGGCGTTTGTGCCTCCGGACCCTGTGATTTATAACTCTTCCAGTATTTATCCCGCAAATACAGTTGTAAAAACAGGAGATAATTCGGCTCAGGGTTACCGTATCGTTACGCTTGATATCTGCCCTTTCAAATACATTCCCAACCAGAAAAAATTATATCTCTATCAAACGGTAAACATTACCATACAATACACCATAGGAAACATAGAAAAAACGGAAAAAATAACCCAACGCCGCCAAAAGTTGACCAAAGAATGGGTAGCTTCTCAGGTGGAAAATCCGGAACTTTTAAAATACATGGTACCAACTGCAAAAACGGTATTGGATGAAATAGTAGAAACCGACAAATCCATGCTTCGTTGGAAACCCTCCGCTTATGATTCCTATATCCCCGATTATATCATCATTACCAATGAAGCCCTTAAACCAGTATTTCAACAATTGGCGGATTATAAAACCGAAAGGGGCTTTACTACCCTGCTGGTTACCACCGAACAGATTTATCCTGCTTTTCCGGGAGTGGACAATGCTGAAAAGATCCGCAACTACCTCAAAGCGGCTCATAAATTTTGGGGTAATGGTTTATTTGTATTGCTTGGCGGGGATACAGCCATTGTTCCGGAAAGAATAGGGTCTTATGCTTTTGAATCTACAGACGGTCCAAGCCCAACAGACTTGTATTATTGTGATGTCTATAAAGAAGGAAATCCGAATTACAACTGGAATCAAAACGGAAATGACCGGTTTGGTTGATAAATTTTTTAAAATATAACACCAAAATATCTTTTATTAGAAAAATACTTATTACCTTTAGAATCAAAACATTAAAAAAAACTTTAAAACATGAAAACACTTATCTCTCTTTTCAGTATTGTTCTTTGTCTTTCTTATGGAAAAGCCCAGTGGGTAGAACTTGACACAGGTATGGAAAACCCACCTGTTTTCAATGATGTTTATGCCATAACCCCCGATATTGTGGTGGCAGTTGGTGCAAACGGTATCATTATAAAAACTACGGACGGTGGTGAAACATGGGTGCAGAAGCCTTCGGGTTCTACAGAAGATTTACGGAAAGTACAGTTCCCGACTCCGGATACAGGCTATATCATAGGGGGGGGGGGTACACTACTGAAAACCACAGATGGTGGCGAAACATGGAACTCTACCAATGTGGAAGTAAGTACAGGCTTTTATTCACTATCATGCGTAAATGAAAATCTGATTTTTATTTCTGCAAATAATGGTCTCATAAAAAGTGAGGATGGTGGTTCAAACTGGACTTTACCCACTCAAATGCCTTATTACCAAGAAATCCAATTTTTAAGTAATGAGATTGGTTTTGTTGGTAACGATTATTGGAGCAACTTCGAAAATGCTTTTGCCAAAACAAATAACGGAAGTGAATCTTGGATAGAAAAAAATGCATTAGCTCCTTTTCATTTTATTGACGAAAGCATTGGTTTCTTTTATTTTCAAGGTCTTTATAAAACCATTGACGGAGGCAATCAATTTGAATTAGTATCAGATTTCGAAGAAAGTATCCCTACATTCTCCGACATATTCGCCATTAATGAAAATACCATTTGGGGAATTTTATTTATGGAAGCATTGGACGGGGATACTTCGAGTCGAGGAATTATTAAGATTTCTTCTACAGAATCTAGCCCATATACAGAATTCATTTGGTATGATAATGATTTGGAAATAGATATGCTTTCTATCCATTTTGCCGATGAAACCACCGGCTATATTGCAGGCATAAAAAATAATAAGGGTACCATCTGGAAAAACGGAACGGGAATTAACACAATGAATGTTACAGATGAAAATCTGAAAGATAAAATCAAGATTTACCCTAACCCTGCTACAAATGAAGTCAACATTGTTATAAAGAAGTCTTTGACTGATAATTTCACAATAACCCTGACCGACATAACTGGAAAAAAAGTACATTCAAAATACTATCAAAATACTGATAGAATTGCCATAGATGTTAAATCCCTTGTAAAAGGAGTTTATATACTCTCTATCAATAGCACTAAACAGAACTATACAAAGAAAATCATAATCAACTAAAATATAAAAATCATGAAAAAACTATTTTCCACAATACTGCTGTTTGCGGCAGTTATTGCATTTGCTCAGGTAGCCTACACCTTTACGGTGCAGACTGGTGATTTTAAAATCACAACAGACCAGACCTACAAGGTCGTAACAAGTGCGCAAACAGGCAATTTCACCACACAAGTCGGTGCACCCCGACTACCCGTTTATACTAGAAGCTTTGTGCTACCGTCGGGCAGTACGGTTACAAATATCAATATCAGCAACCAGGGTCAGGTACTCTTAGACGGAAATGCCGATATCTACCCTGCACAGCCGCCGCAGGACTGGGTATCCGAACCGGCTTTTGTATCCCCTGACCTGGCGGTATACAATTCCGCCAATCCCTATCCGGCCAATACCGTGGTTAAAACGGGAGACGGTTCGGCTCAGGGCTATCACATTGTTACATTGGACATCTGCCCTTTCAAGTATATCCCCAACCAGAAAAAACTATACCTCTACCAAACCATAAATATCACGATTCAATATACAATCGGAAACGTTGAAAAAACGGAAAAAATTACCAGGTTCCGTTATGATCTGAACAGAGAATGGGTCGCTTCACAGGTTGAAAATCCGGTTTTGTTAAATTCAATACCGCCAACGGCAAAAACGATATTGGATGAAATAGTAGAAACCGACAAATCTATGCTACGCTGGAAGCCATCAGCTTATAATTCCTATATCCCCGATTATATCATCATTACCAATGAAGCCCTTAAGTCTAAATTTGAGCAGTTGGCAGACTACAAGACCAAAAGAGGGTTTACTACACTCGTGGTTACTACCGAACAGATTTATCCTGCTTTTCCGGGTATGGATAATGCCGAAAAAATTCGCAACTACCTTAAAGCAGTTCATAAATATTGGGGAGCTGGTATGTTTGTATTACTTGGTGGGGATACAGAAATTATTCCTGGAAGAATTGGCACCTATATGTATGGACCTGACCCCACAGATTTGTATTATTCTGATGTATTTAAACCCAATATGCCCTCGGATTATAACTACAATTGGAATCAAAATGGAAATGCAAAATTTGGAGAAGGTAATGACGGTCTTGAATCAGGGCTAATGGGTGATAATTATATAGGTAGGGCACCGGTAGATACCCAACAGGAAGCACAGAACTTTATCAATAAAATTGTAAAATACGAGAAATTAGACGGAGTTCCGCCCAATCAAAGAAATTATGTTAACAATATGTTATTTTTAGGCTCTTACTATGAGTATCCACCCGACCCTGTTATTTATGATGAAAATGGCAATATAACTAACAATGGTGATGCAGATGGTCAGGAATGGCATACCAAATTAAAGAATGAACCCTTTCTCAGTAGCTCTATTTTAAAAAAATGGTTGTTATTTGACGACCATCAGACAGTGCCTAATTATCAACCATTTATAGGTAACGAAGAGTTAAACAAACAAAATACCTTAGCTCGGATGAATACGGGTAAGTCAGATATTGGGATGTTCCACTTAGTCAGCCATTACGACCATGGAGGAGCCTTTGGCATTGGTGTTTCCGGTGGAATGAAACACAATAGTCTTTATAGGGAAGATATGGACAATTTGACCAATGGAAACTTCCTTCAAATTATGTATACCACAGCCTGTAAACCGGGAACATTTACCTTGGATGCACTTGCGGAACATTATATTAACAACCCTAATGGTGGTGGTGTAGCTATCCTTGCCAATTCTGCTACTGTTTGGAATGGAATGTACAATCAAGATAAAAAATTATTCCAATCCATATATGCACAGGGTAATGATATACTTTCACCGGATGCCTACCTGATGGGAGTAGCTTCAGCAAATGCAAGATATGGTGTAAATGAGGTACACCATATAAAAGTCCTCACTCTTTTCGGCGACCCTACCATGATGACCTGGTCGGCTACACCGGGCGCCATTAACTTGTCAGCGCCCACATCCATCGCCATCAGCAACAGTTCAGACAATGCGCTTACAGTGAGTGTAGGAGATTTGTCGGAAGAAGCTATGGTTACCCTGTACAAATATAATGTGGTTAACGATTATCCGGAAGTGTTGGCTTCACAAGAGGTACCAGCACATACTGTAAGCACGGTATTCCACCTTAACCCCGATACGCCCGGAACACTTTTGGTGACCGCCACAGCGAAAAATTATATCCCTCCCATTCCTAAAAATGTAAACATCCTGATGCCGGAACCTCATCTCTATATTATAGATTATTCCTTTGAAGATGAAAATGAAAATCATCTGATTGAACCCGGCGAGAACATTACACTAAACGTTGTACTTAAAAATTCAGGCGGAAATGACATTGAGAGCATTAATGCTGTCTTATCCAATGAATCGGATTTAGTTACAATAACCCATGCTACTGCAACCCATAATCCCATTGTCGCTCCCGGACAAAACGTTACATTGAACGGATTCACTTTTACGCCTCTGGTGGAAATGGGTGTGGACGAAATACCGGATTTCATCGAATTTCATCTGGATATAGCTGCAAGCGGTAATTACAGTCATTTGGATAATTTCTATTTGGATTTGTACAGCCCTGTTTTAAACCTGGGAGCAAGAATATTGACAGACAACGGTGGAAATTCCGTACCGCCGTTTGAGCTTGATGAAACGGTAAATGCCAAAATAACCGTCAGCAATACCGGAAATATTTCCACCGGAGCGCTGACCGCTGTTTTATCTTCGGAATTAACTGCTGTAACTATTGATGCGGCGAACGGGAATTATGATGCCATTGCAGTTTCCTCGCAGGAAGAAAACATTCTGCCCTTTAAATTCCGACTGACGGAGTCCCATTCCGGGGCAATGCCTTTCACCCTTACGCTTACCAACGCGTTCGGGCAGGAGTGGGAATTTAATTTTGATATGAACGAAACCTGTCCTGCAGCCATATCGGGTTTTGATTTTACTTCCGGGCCTGACCATATCAAGCTAATGTGGACACCTGTTTCCGGTATCGGCGGATACAATATTTACCGAAGTGGTACAGAAAATGGGAATTATGATAAAGTAAATGATTTTTTGATAGCGGGAACTTCGGCCTATACGGATTATGAAGTGGAGGAAGCTACTGAATATTATTACAAAATAAGCACAGTTTCCTTATCGGGCCAGGAATGTCCGTTGGATGGGCTTGTTTCTTATCTGGCATGGACTTCTCTGGAACTGTACAGTGGTTTCCCCGTTGCAAACACTGTCGGGCGGCTTTCCGCCGGCTCACCGATGCTTTATGATGTGGATGGAGACGGCTACAAAGAGATTTTCCTGAATTTCAAAAAGGGGTCTGAATCAGAAGGAGCCATCTTTGGTTTCAGACACGATGGTCAGGAAATATTCAATATAGACGGCAACGAAACCACCGTTTCAGGTTTTGCGATTACAGATTTTTCAATGCTGCCTAATTCCGCCGTAGGTGATCTGGATAAAGATGGGTTTGCCGAAGTAATTTCCGCCGGACGAAACAATGATACAAATCATGGTGGTTTATATGTCTTCAAAACGATTGATGAGGATGAGCAGGGATCACCGGGACACGGACAGCCCGATCCATTTTGGGATACGGAATATATAGGTTTGAATAATGGTCAGATGATGAGGAATCCTGTATTATATGATTTGGATAATGACGGTTTCCTTGAAATCATAGTATTGGATGAACACCAAAAACTCTATGTGTATGACAAAGATAAAAACCTGAGATGGTCTGCTCATGTAGGCAACGGTGGCTGGTCGGAAGGAGAAATCGCAGTTGCTGACCTTGATAATGACGGTTTCGGAGAAATTGCGTTCGGTGTAAAGAAAACCGGGAACGGAACTAAAGGAGGAATTTACATCTTCAACTATGACGGGACACCTTATTCGACCAATCCGTTTCATGAATTTGACGAAGGAGAACGCGCTGATGGTGGGCTCACCATTGCAAATATTGACACAGATGAAGATCTCGAAATACTTTTAATCACGAAAAAAAATAATCAGGGAAAAATCCATGCTTTTAAATTAGACGGAAATTATGTCAATAGCAATTGGAGTAATTATCCGCAATTTCAATTGCCAACTGGTCAAAACACAGAACATATCATACCCAGAATATCTGTTGGTGATATCAACAATGACGGGAATTTAGAAGTGGTATTTGGCAGTAAAAACCACTTGTATGCATTGGACAAAGAGGGAGTAAACCTTTCTGGTTTTCCTTTAGAAAATATAGGAGATATCCAGGATTCTTCACCCCTTCTGGCGGATATTGACGGTGTATTGGACGGAAACGGAAATTCCGATATTGAAATTATAACCAATGTTGGCGGTGTCATCAAAGCTTTTAAAAATAATGGCACCGAATGTGTGGGCTGGGGGTTGCAGTCAGACAACGGAAGTCCTTTCAGGGGATCTCCCGCAATCGCTGATATTGATAATGATGGTCTGAATGAGATAGTTATCTCTTCAGAAGACTGCACTGCCTATGTTTGGGAAACCAACGGAAGTTTCGACAAAATTGAATGGGGCAGTCACAGAGCTGATTCATACAACACAGGCACCTATAAACACGGTTGCAGGGATGAGATTGATTTGTTTATCAAGGATGGTCCAACAGATCAGGGCATTGAACCCAATGTATTTACCGAGCACATGTGGAACAGTAGAGATATATGGATTCGAAATATTAATGATAACGGCTTAGAACATCAAAACCCTGAATATAAAAGCAATAATGAGCCTAATTACATAATGATAAGGGTTATAAACAAAGGTTGTAAAGCTTCTACAGGAACAGAAACTCTAACAGTAAACTGGGCTAAAGCCAATACCAATCTGGCTTATCCGCAAAATTGGGATGGTACGCTGGAAAACGATTCTCATTTTCCTCTTGGTGGACAAGTTATTGGAACACCTGTAACAATTCCAGTAATTCAACCTGGTGAAGAAACGATTATTACTATACCTTGGGTTGTACCGAATCCATCAAATTACACATCCGGACCTGGGAATGGGGATCCACAGCATTTCTGCCTTTTAGCTACAATTCTGGGTGTCTCAGACCCACTGACACACTCATATACAGAGAACCCGAATATTATGGTCAGGGAGAACAATAATCAGGCATGGAGAAATCTGACTATTGTAGATTTAGTTCCCGGAAAGCCAATCGGAGGAACAGTAGCTGTTTCAAATCACACGTCCTCCCTTAAATCTTTTGATTTGAATTTAACTCCGGACTCTCATGAATCAGGAACTCCGATTTTTGAAGAAGCTGAGGTTACTGCTGTCATGGACAGTATTCTATATAATGCTTGGGTAGCTGGTGGAAGCCAATTATCCAAAGATATTTCTGTAGCATCTCATTCCGAAGGTACGCAACCTATTTTCTATGTTTCAGGCTATGATGCTCAAATTAAAAACCTGATTCTAAATAAAAATGAAACTGGATATATTGCACTCAGATTTAATGTGTTAACAAGGAAAATGACATCAAAGCCTGTCTATTCTTATCATTTAATTCAAATTGATAATACAATCAATGAAATAATGGGTGGGGAATCTTATGAGATTAGAAAACCGCCAAGACTGCCATTCTATGCTGAGGCCGACAATGTTATGGCAGACAGGAATGAAACAGTTACACTTACAGCTGAGGACATTAATGAAGAAGCAGTTTACAATTGGTATGACATGGAGGGAGATCTTATTTATACAGGTGCTGAACTAACAGTAATAGCGGATATTGCTAAAACTTATAAATTGGAAATTATCGCAGATGCTGATGGTTATAAGGACTATACGGATGTAAATGTAGATCTAAACCCGCATACATTAAAATCAATTGTTCCAAATCCTGCCGGTCAAAGCGTTTTGGTTTCGTATAATCTGAATGCACCGGACTCTGCTTATATCTCTGTACTGGGTTATATCGGGAATGACACCGGTGTAGAGCGTAATTATATTTTAGATACAGAAAGCACACAGCATTCAATTGATTTATCAGGTTATGCAATAGGCTTTTATACAGTAAAATTGATTTGTGACGGGCAATTAGTCGGTACTCTGAATCTGATCAAAGAATAAATTTATCCAAAGAATTCCCTGAGACTTTGTCTTGGGGTTTCTTTAGAAGAATTTAATCAACAAAGTAGATTCGGGTAATAAGATATATGCTTAGGTAAGTTTGTGAAATTAAATAAAACATTGTTTTATTGCATTGTGCTATACAACCATGGATAAAAAAGTAAAATTAAAGGAAAAATTATCCAGATGAATAATTATTTAGAAGTCGTAGAGGTATTTGCAAGGATGAACTATACCAGTATTTATGTAATAGATCATCAAAGAAAAGAGTTTGAATTTGTCTCTGAAAATCCTTTGTTTTTATGTGGGAGTCGTGCGGATGAAATTAAGGAAATGGGTTTTGGTTATTATCGTAAATATGTTATTAAAAATGATTTGAAGCTTCTTTTAAGGATTAATAGAGTAGGATTTGATTTTTTTGAAAAGACACCCTTGACAGAAAAGAAGCTTTATACAATCTCTTGTGACTTTCATATTGTCAATCAGGAAGGAAGAATTATATTAATCAACCAGAAACAAACACCTTTATTTTTGACTCAAGATGGGGAAATTCTAAAATCTATATGTGTGGTTTCACTCTCATCTGAAAAACAATCCGGGAATATTCAGGTGTTTAAAAAAGGAAGCAACGTTAAATATTTGTATGATTTAAAGAATGGAATTTGGAAAAAAGAATCAATTATAAAATTATCTAATAGAGAAAAAGAAATATTACGACTTTCTAGTGTTAAGTTAAATATGTTATGGCGTATTTATTTTATATCTTTGTGATAAAAAACAATGATACGATACACGATTAAATTGACAAAGGAAGAAGTAGAGGAGCTTCAGGCAATCATTAATAAAGGAAGCCACACTTCACAAACATTCCGTA
>JBBAEI010000037.1:0-18850 GCA_041656055.1 Weeksellaceae bacterium | reverse complement strand
TTTATTAATGATTGCCTGAAGCTCCTCTACTTCTTCCTTTGTCAATTTAATCGTGTATCGTATCATTGTTTTTTATCACAAAGTTATAAAATAAATACGCCATAACATATTTAACTTAACACTAGTTACTATATGTACAAAATCTTTAGCAGTCTGCTTTGTCATTAACGTTTTTGCTACACCATTAATGTTTTTCATTGTAGATTCTGCTAGACGTCTATTTTGGTCTCTCTCACTTTCTCCAGCCATTCTTTGATTAGCTCGATTAAAAGGACTCCAATCATTCCATATTTCCTTTATTTTATCAACAACTACATCAACTTGTTTCCCATTCGGGTCGATATATCTAATCGGATTCTGATAAGTATATCCATACACACTCATGTTCTTTGGATTGAAGTATCCATCGTTATGTTGTCCTTCTATGTAATGTTCTATTTCCTGAACAGGCTGCCATAAGGCAATCGGATCCACACTCAACCAATTACTAATCCTCGGATTATAATGCCTCGCTCCATAATAATACAACCCCGTCTCTTCGTCCAATTCTTTCCCGTTAAATTTATATGGGTTGTCAAAGCTTCCACTTCTTCGCTGTTCTGCCATAGAGCTACGCTCGCAAACTTCGAGAAAAACCGCATGGCTTTTTCTCTCATTTGCCCCGAAAGGTAAATTCAAGAAAAACTGATAAGCATAACCACTTCCGTCTGAAATCATCGTGGAAGTTCCCAAATGATCCGGATGAAAATAATACACATCCGGGTTTACCGGTTCCTCTATCGGGCCGCCCATGGTGATTATGCCGAGGTCAACGGTGTCCGCTACGGCTTGGGCATCGCCCAATTGTCTGATTTTGAGTTCCTCATAACCATGCAGGGGAGAGGTGTTGAAGATACCTGCTTTGCCTTCGGGTTTGCTTGCTACTCGCTGGGTGCCTGCGAAGTGGTTAAATGATATGTAAAACGAAGTCTGCATTTGATTTTCTCAGGATAAAGATATTAAATTTTCTGTATCACTAAATTGAAACACGAACGCTTGCTTTTTTCCATTTTAATCGATTTAAAACATTCAAAAATACTTAGAGCAGGATTACCCTGCTCCAAAATCTCTCTTTTTTATTTTAATTTTCACTAAAATTCAATTGGTTACACTCTTCGTTTTATTGTATCACTAACTTTGAAACACTACCCCCTTACTATACTTTGCATTATAATTTACCTTCAAAAAATCTAATTTTTATATTTTTTCGATTTTCTTCATTACACTCCGCGACTTTAGAAGCACGGTTAGGTTTAATTGAATCATATATAATTGAAATAAAACTACCAATTTCTGCAGGTTCTGATGATGTTAAACCATAAGTCTTGTGATTTACTTCATATTCGATATAACAAACATATTGAGAACTTGTAAATTTAATTTCAGACTTAACAATTCCTATAGTACATTTTCCTCTCTTTCTTAAATCATTCTGCAGTTTCCATTTTGGGACTATGTACCATGTAAATACAATAATTGCTAAAGGAAAAATCCAATATTTCTTTAACCAATTTTGTAATCTCATTCTACTTCAATTGTACTATAACCATTTTGAATTTCAGATGATGTCTGTTTCACGGCTTCAAAGATTAATTCAGAGGATTTATCTGTTAGATATTTAATAATTTCATCCATAGTTCCTTTGTCAAATGTTTGATCAAAATCATTTTTCAGACCATCTATTAAAAATTCCTCAAAAGTGCCAAAAACAATTGAATTAATAAATGTTTTTAAATGTTTCTCGTTTTTTTTATCGAAAATATCCAAAATAGAAATTACATTCTTTGATTCATCTTCAAAAAAACCAACTTTAGAATCTTTTGAAGCATTATAACCAATCTTGGCAACTTTTATAAAATCTTTTAAACCTTTAAATAATCCCACAGGACTTACTCCTTCTGCAAAGCCCTTTCCAAATTCTAATCCTACCGTATATTTATCAATTTCTACTTCACCAAAGTTAAATCCACTTAGACTTTTATTATTATTCATATAAAATCTCGCTGCTCTATAAAAAGTCTGTTCAGCTACACTAAGGAGAGCTTTTTTTGTACCACCAATCAATCCATTTGCAATGTTTTGCTTCCCATTCGGGGCAATATAAAGTACTGGATTCTGATAAGTATAGCCGTAAACACTCATATTCCTCGGATTGAAGTAACCGCCATTATGTTGACCTAAAATATAGTGTTCCGTTTCCTGAACAGGTTGCCACAAAGCAATCGGATCAACAGACAGCCAGTTACTTATCCTCGGATTATAATGCCTCGCTCCATAATAATACAACCCCGTCTCCTCATCTAATTCCTTTCCATTAAACTTATAAGGATTATTAAAACTTCCAGAACGCCTTTGTTCCGCCATGGTTTCCCCAAATGGTAAATTCAAGAAAAACTGATAAGCATAACCGCTTCCATCACTAATCATGGTACTTGTTCCGAGATGATCCGGATGGAAATAATACACATCCGGGTTTACCGGTTCCTCTATCGGGCCGCCTAAGGTGATTATGCCGAGGTCAACGGTGTCCGCTACGGCTTGGGCATCGCCCAATTGTCTGATTTTGAGTTCCTCATAACCATGTAGGGGAGAGGTGTTGAAGATACCCGCTTTGCCTTCGGGTTTGCTTGCCACCCGCTGGGTGCCTGCGAAGTAATGCTTGGTGTAAACTTCTTTGGGAGAAATCGTTATATACGGACTTGGATAAGTCGTATAAGCATTCAGTTGCACCCCACCATCAGTTGGGACGCCGTTTTCAAATAAGCCTTGGTATTCCCCTTGGGCTTTCAGGGTTCGCTCGCCGGAAGCATCGTAGATATTGTGAAAGAGTTTTCCCTCATTGAATACAGCCGATACAGGATGGAATTCAATAAAAGTAAAACAGTTCATAATTTCGCGCGAGAAAGTTTTCACCGGATAAATTTAATCAATTTTCTCAAAAAGGATTATTATTGCCGTTTGGCTTTAGCCAACGGATTCAAGCTGAAAATTAAAATCCGGCTTTAGCCACATTCAATACAGTATTGTGTACCGGAGAAAATATTTTAAGCTTTCATGATACTTGTATAACAAATCGCTTCGTTTACAACGCATTCATTATCTGTAACATACATTTTTATTTATCACCCACACTCCCAATCCCGATAGCTATCGGAACTTTCGGGATGAAACACTGCCCGCAATAAGTCCACAAATAAAGAAGCCCACTGATTTTCAGTGGGCTTTGTAGCGAAGACGGGAATTGAACCCGTGACCTCAGGGTTATGAATCCTGCGCTCTAACCATCTGAGCTACCTCGCCGTGGTTTTTTAAAAGTGTGCAAATATAAAATCTTATTGTATATCTTCAAAACTTAAATGTGGAAAGTTTGTATGGATTCCGGGTTATAAATCCTTATGAATCGAAATGCTGTATAGCTTAGCCTGAATATTCTCCCATGGCCAAGAATTTTTCCTGTCTTTGTTTGCTTAATTCGGCGGGAGAAATTTTCGCCAATTCCTGATAACTTTTGAGAATTTGTTCTTTCAAATTAATTCCGGCTTTGGTTGGGTCATAATGCGCCCCTCCCAAAGGTTCGTCAATAATCCCGTCAATAATTCCAAGTGAAAGCATATCATTTGGGGTCATCTTCATTTTCGTGGCAGCTTCTTCTTTATAATCCCAAGAACGCCAGAGAATCGCAGAACAATTTTCAGGTGAAATCACTGAATACCAAGTGTTTTCCATCATATAAACCCGGTTGCCCACACCAATTCCCAAAGCTCCCCCACTGGCACCTTCACCGATAATTATACAAATCACCGGCACACTCAACCGCATCATTTCAAAAATATTTCTGGCAATGGCTTCTCCTTGTCCGCGCTCTTCTGCTTCCAAACCGGGATAAGCTCCGGGAGTATCAATCAATGTGACAATCGGCATATTGAATTTTTCCGCTAATTTCATCAGGCGGAGTGCTTTGCGATAACCCTCAGGGTTTGACATCCCGAATCTGCGGTATTGACGTTCTTTCGTGTTTTTTCCTTTCTGCTGACCGATGATCATAAATGGAATGTCCTGAATTCTTCCCATTCCGCCGACCATCGCTTTGTCATCTCCAAAATTGCGGTCTCCGTGAAATTCCAGAAAAGTATTGTCGGTAAGCTGATAAATATAATCCAAAGAGTACGGCCGGGACGGATGTCTTGAAAGTTGCACCTTCTGCCATGGCGTCAGATTTGAATAAATCTTCTTTTTCGATTCTTCTATTGCTTGCTCTATTTGCTTGCAAGCCTGCGTCACATCTACACCATTCTCCTCTCCTACCAAACGACAGCTTTTCAACTGTTCCTCCAATTCTTTGATAGGCTGTTCAAAATCTAAAAATTCCATATTTCTGTTTCCTTAGGGAAAACAAATATAATAAGGAATAAACAAATCGAATCATGAAGACCGGATTATTGCAATGCGAATGCAACTGTTTGCAAATCTGAATCCTTGGCCCAATTTTGCTTCCTTATAAAAAGATTGATGTAATAAATATTGGAAGATGGAGCTGAAATCAAATCTCTTTCCGCAGTCTTGCGACAGGAATTCCTAATTGTTCTCTGTATTTTGCAATGGTTCTTCGTGCAATGGCATAACCTTTTTCTTTCAGAATTTTGGCTAATTTTTCATCGGTCATCGGCCTTTTCTTGCTTTCTTCCGCGATAACATCCTGAAGAATCCGCTTGATTTCACGCGTTGAAACTTCTTCCCCTTCCTCATTGATTAAACTCTCTGAGAACAAATCTTTGATCAAGAAAGTTCCATAAGGCGTATTCACATATTTACTGTTGGCCACACGGGAAACCGTGGAGATATCCATCCCGATTTTGTCGGCAATGTCCTTTAAAATCATCGGTTTGATTTTGGTCTCATCACCGGACAGAAAATAATCCCTCTGAAATTCCATGATGGCCTGCATGGTATGCATCAGGGTATTTCTTCGTTGCATGACTGCATCGATAAACCATTTGGCGGCATCGAGTTTTTGTTTGACAAACAAAACTGCTTTCTTTTGATCTGCGGATTTATTTTCGGTATTTTTATAGGTATCAAACATTTCCGCATAGGAATTTGAAATCCTTAATTCCGGTACATTTCTTCCATTCAAGGACAATTCCAATTCCCCATCCACAATTTTAATGGTGAAATCGGGCGTAACATGCTCAATGGTTTTCGTATTGCCCGAAAATGATTTTCCGGGTTTGGGATTCAGTTTTTCAATTTCAGAAATGGCATCTTTCAACGCTTCCTCACTGACTTCATATTTCTGCATCAGTTTTTTGTAATGTTTCTTGGTGAAAGCATCAAAAGACTTAGTAATCAATTCAACGGCCAATTCAGTAGCCACAGAAGGATTGGGTTTATTCTCCAATTGAATTTTCAGACATTCCTGCAAATCACGTGCGCCAACACCGATGGGATCAAGTTTTTGTACATAATTGACCAACAATCTTTCCACTTCATTTTTATCGGTAAAAATATTCTGGGTGAAAGCCAAATCATCCGCTATTGCCTTCAAGTCCCTGCGCAAATAGCCGTCATCATCCAAATTCCCGATGATGAAATCCGCAATCATGAATTCTTCTTCATCCAAACGGAACATCGCCAACTGGGCGTCTAAATGCTCAATGAATGAAGTACCCTGTGCGAAAGGAATGGAGTGTTCCTCGTCATCCTCACTGTAGTTGTTCGTATAGGTTTTGTAAGCCGGGATTTCATCATCACTCAGATATTCGTCTATGTTGATATCGGTAGCGTCAATGCGTTCTTCGCCTTCGTATTCATAATCATCCCCATCTTGATTCCACTCATCTCCAAATTCATTGCTGAAATTATCTTCATCCGAGTATTCCTTCTCTTCTTCCAAAGCCGGATTTTCTTCCAACTCTTGTTTGATTCTTTGTTCAAACGCAAGCGTTGGAAGCTGCACCAATTTCATCAGTTGTATCTGCTGAGGTGAAAGCTTTTGTTGTAATTTTAAATTGAGTTCCTGCCTTAACATGTTCTAAAGATACTTAAAATTCAGCACTTTTCGGTGATCTCGGGAAGGGAATAACATCGCGGATGTTTCCCATACCGGTTACAAATAAAACCAAACGTTCCAAGCCCAATCCAAAGCCGCTGTGCGGCACGGTTCCAAATTTCCTCAAGTCTCTATACCACCACATTTCATCGGGATGAATATTGAATTCCTGGAGTTTTTTGTCCAAAACTTCCAATCTTTCTTCTCTTTGAGAACCCCCAATGATTTCGCCGATTCCCGGGAAAAGCACATCCATTGCACGAACGGTTTTCGCATCATCATTGAGTCGCATATAGAATGCCTTGATTTTGGCGGGATAGTCAAACAAAATCACCGGAGATTTAAAATGTTTTTCCACCAAATATCTCTCATGTTCCGATTGCAAATCCGTTCCCCATTCATCTACCGGAAATTTGAATTTTTTCTTTTTATTGGCCGATGAATTTTGAAGAATTTCAATGGCTTCCGTGTAACTCAATCTGACAAATTTATTGTTCAATACATAATTGATTCTATCCATCAAATTAAGTTCAGAACGCTCATTCTGCGGTTTCTGCTGGTTTTCCTTGTCATATCTTTCTGCCAGAAAAGCCAAGTCATCGGCACAATGATCCAAAGCATATTGAATGACGTATTTCAACATATCTTCCGCCAAATCCATATTCATGTCCAAATCATAAAACGCCATTTCGGGTTCTATCATCCAGAATTCCGCCAAATGCCGTGTGGTATTTGAATTTTCAGCCCTGAAAGTCGGTCCGAAAGTATAAACTTTTCCAAGTCCCATAGCCGCTACTTCCGCTTCCAATTGACCGGAAACCGTTAGATTCGTATGTTTTCCGAAGAAGTCTTGCGAGAAATCCACTTGCCCGTTTTCAGTTTTCGGAAGCTCTTCGTTCAAATCAAAACTCGTTACCGTAAACATCTCCCCTGCCCCTTCCGCATCAGAGCCTGTTATAATCGGGGTATTGATATAATAAAATCCATTTTGATTGAAATACTGATGAATAGCGAACATCAGACTGTTTCTGACCCGCATGATGGCCGCAAAAGTATTGGTCCTGAATCGCAAATGTGCCTGTTCTCTCAATTTTTCCAAACTGTGTCTTTTGGGTTGAAGAATGGTGGATTGCAAGGCTTCAGGATCCGCTTCCCCTAAAATTTTTATGCTTTTTACCAAAATTTCTATTTCCTGTCCCGAACCCTGGCTTTCTACAATCTCGCCATGAACTTCTAAAGAGGCCGCAACATTGATTTTCCGGATGATTTCAGAATCGGTATTTTCAAAATCAACAACCAATTGCAGATTTTGGATGGTAGAGCCGTCATTGAGCGCGATAAAACGGTTGCTTCTGAACGAACGCACCCAACCTTTGACCGTAACTTCCTGCAATATAAGTTCTTTTCCTTTGTTTAATAATTCTTTTATGGTATGGTTTTGCATCATTTTTTAATCTAACTACAAAAATAAGCAATTTTAAGAAATTTAAATCTACTTAGGTATAATTTTTGCTAACAAATGCACACTTCTGTCTGTCAGAAGTTTGTGAATTTCACTTATAAATATTCAAAGATTTTCCTATCAAATTTTAATTCATTTTGCGGTTCAATACCGTTCGATTGCGTTTAAATGAATCTAAAACCGAAATTCTGAAACGATTTTAAATATTTTCCGATGAAAAATTTAAGCTTTGAAATAAAACATATTTAAACCTTGTAGAATATCGAAAATTTAAGGAATTTTTATGATTTTTCAACTTAATTTATCATTTCATTTACAAATTTTCTAAAAGTTAAAATCTAATTTTGAGCGTTCGGAAAATCATCATAATGAGACTATTACTATTAACACTTGCTTTTTTTCAATTTATCAATCTTTCTGCACAAAATAATCTAACCAATGTAAGCGGTCCCCAAATGGTCGGATACTATGAGCCTGAGCCTTTTATATCTCCGCTTTCACACTTTGCACCGAAGACCAAAGTGGAATCTAAATATAAAAACCCCATTTTTGAAGATAAAATCACCTACGCAGATCATGTATTTGAAGCTTCTTCATTCAGCATCCCGAAGATTCTGAATTATCCACAAATGGATTCGCTGATTTATGCTGAAAAATTAGTCAATGTACCCGAAGAAAGCGAGAGTTATTATATCCAGAAATTAACGCACAGCCGTCCGGCACTATTGCCACAGGCTTATGATGTACTTCTCGAAATCACTGATTTGTTTTACGAAAAAACCGGTAAAAAGTTGAGTATCTCTTCCTTGGTCAGAACAGAAGAGACCCAAAAGAAATTGCGGCGTGTGAACCGCAATGCCGCCAAAGGAACAAGTGCCCATGTTTTCGGAGCCGCTTTCGATATTTCTTATTCTCAGTACAATCATGTGAGAGGGCGTAATTGGAATTATGAAAATATTTTGCAGCAAATTCTCGATGATTTGGTAGCCGAAGGAAAGATTTTTTATATCAAAGAACGCAGACAACCTTGTTTCCACATTACCGTTCGTAATCCCGACCTGATTTATCCCGAAGATTATTTCAAACATGAACACGATGCACATCTGCACGATGATGGGGAAGAATTAGATGTCTGATTTCAATGAATGGCTTGAGACATTCTTGCTGCTATTTGTTTTTCTCTGAATTCTGAAGGCGTGCAACCCATGTATTTTCTGAATGCACTGTAAAATGAACTTTTGGAATTAAATCCCGATTCCAAACTTACTGCGATTAATGTATAATTCTCAAAATCAGGGTTTTCAAGAAATACTTTCGCTTCTTCTACCCGCAATCGGTTGATATATTCAGAAAAACCGATACCGAGCTTAGATTTTAAAATTCTGGACAAATGACTTTTGCTGATTCCCAATTTCTCTGACACGGTTTCCAACGTCAGATTGCTGTCAAGAAAATTCTTTTCGGTACGCATCAAACGTTCTAATTTATAAATGTAAGGACTGTTTTCTTCGGTAAAATGCAATTTTCGCAATGCTGTTTGCTGCAAAGAAAATTCCTTGATTTTCAATTGTTCCTGCAAGATTCCGAAACGGTAAATCCCAACATGTCCCAACGCATAAATCATGACGGAAATCCCTATCCAAAGCAGATAATAACCATGTTCGTTATAAACACCGCTAATCATTTCACGCACATGTAGATAAAGCCAATAAACACAGATTGTAAAGAAGAAGAAAACGGAGATTTTCAACCAACTCAGTTTGGTTTTCGGGATTTGAGTTATGCCTTTTTGTTGCTCCTTTTCAAACTGTCGGATCAGCTTGTAAGTCATTAAAATAATTAGAAACGAAAATAAAATACCGAATCCTGTATGAAAAATCATGATTTTGCCTACCAAACCTTCATGTTCTGCCGTGAAATTTCCAGAAAAATAAATGATTTTGAAAATGAATGTAATCAGTGAAAACACGATAAAAGGCAGATAAAATAATTTCTCAACGGATTTGACTTTGTCTTTGGGATAAAGAAAAAATTTGATGTAAAAGAAGTAAAAAACGATAATCAGCGTTTCAAAAGGAATATAAATATGACTGTAAAAATAGGCTTCGCTCACCGTTTCCAAAGTCCGCAACAAGTATTGAAAATTATTTACGGAAAGCACCAAAATCAAAAGGGCCAAGAAAATCGTGCTTTTGCTTCTGTACCTTTTGATGGCAAAAGCAAAAACAGAGAACATCACCCCCTGAATGCATCCCACCAAAAGAATCATATTTAAAATATCGTGAAACATGTATCACAAATTTAAATATTTGTTTCTTGTTAAAAAGCTAAGAAATTAATATGTTAAAAATATTTTTCAATGCTGCTTCCCATCTTTTCATCCTTCGTAATCTGCAGCGAAATCGGCATGCGGTCTTTGAGTTCGCTGACATGGGAAATGATGCCGACAATGCGGTTTTCCTGCTGCAACTGCATCAAAGTATCAAACACAATATTAACCGCTTCCGAATCTTGGGTTCCAAAACCTTCGTCGATAAAAAAGAAATTTTTGTCCGAACGGGATTGTGTCTGAACACTTTCTGCCAATGCCAACGCCAAGCTGAGGGAAACCTGGAAAGATTGTCCGCCTGAAAGCGTTTTCACACTGCGATGTCGCCCTTCATTCAAATAATCAACAATCTCAAAATCAAGATTTTCATTCAATTGCAAACTAAGTTGATTGCGTGTCATGCGATGAAATCTCAGATTGGCGTGATCACAGAGCTGACGAAGATAAATGGATGAAATAAAATTCACAAAACCCTGCGCCTTGAACAGCCCGGAAAGCGTTTTCAGGTTTTCTTCCCTTTTTTGCAGTTCAGTTTGTTTTTCCAATAAATGCTGTTTCTCCTCCAGCTCATTTTTCAACCGTTGCAACTCCCCTTCTGTTTTGGAAGTTTTGTCCGATAAATTTTGTAATGCTTCGGTCAGTGCATCTAACTTTTCTTTTTCCTTTTCAAAAAACGCATCACTTGCATCAAAGTCTTTGAGTTTTTGTTTTTGTTCTTCGATTTTAGCATTCAAATTTTCCCATTGGATTTTGAAATCCTCAATTTCCTTGCGGATAGCGACCGGATCCAAAGCCTGATTCAAAATACTGAGTACCACTTCTTTGGATTCGAAATTTCCCGATTGCAGTTTCTGTTGAATTTCATCGGAAATTCTTTCTGCTTTCTGATGAAGTTCATCGCAATTTTTTGTTAGGTTTTCTAAGGTTGCTTGCAAGGCTGCATCTTTGATTTTCAAATCATTGAATTGATTTTCAAATGATTTATAATCCTTCTCAATGCGTTCATTTTCAGTTTTTAAGTTGGACGCATTTTGGATAATTTCATCGGCAGCTATTTCAGAAAAACTATGAAAATCCAAAATTCTGAGATTTTGAATTTGTGTTGAAAACTTGGTTTTCAATTCATTCCTTTGGTTCTCAATATTTCGCAATGCTACTTGAAAACGTTCGATATCCGTTTGAATTCCTTTTAAAACCCCAGCCTGATTTTGGAATTCCTTTTCTTTTTGCGCAATTTGTTGTTCGGTTTCAAATGAGTTTTTTTGATGCAATTCAAATTTTTCCGGTTTTTCAGCATCAAATTCTTTCCAAACAAATAATTCCAAATGCTGTTTTTGCTGATTCTGAAAACCCTGCAACTCAGCTTCTTCCTTTAGAATTTGTTCCGAATAAATTTTCAGGTTTTCAAATATTTTTTCTGCTTGCGCTTTTTGTTGATTCAAAGCTTTGATTTGATGCTCAATATCCTTCAACTGCAATTGTATTTTCTGCAATTCATCAGAAACATCTTTTCCGGTCAAAACATTCGGATGTTCGTGGGAACCACAAAGCGGACAAGCTTCACCTTCATGCAGTGCATGCGCAAATTCAGTCAGTTTTTCTTCTAATTTCAGGTGATTTTCATGTTGTGACAATTGTTGTTTTTGTGTTTCAAAATCCTTCGCTTTTCTTTCAAATTCATTTTCAAAACTTTCGGGATTGATTTTCAAATCATTCAATACATTTTCAAGCTCTGATTTTTTCTTCTGAATTTCCCCGATATTTTTTTGCCGGTTTAGGATATGTTCCGTCAGATATTTATGGTTTTGATACCAGCCGGAAATATCAATCAGCATTTTGGCGTCACTTTTCTTTGCTTTTAATGCTGCAATTTCATCATTCAGTTTAGCCTGCTCTTCTTCGGTTTTTTGCTTTTCATTTTCTTTTTGCTGAACAACTTCATTGCCTTTTCTAAATCTTTCTTCTTCGGAATTAATTTTAGTCTCTATGTTTTTTAATTCTGCAATTATCTCGAAATCAAATACTTTCTGTTTTCTTTCTTCTAAATTTTCAAACTGAGGTTTTAAGTTTTTGATTTGATTTTCCAAATCCTGCAATTGATTTTTCATTGCTTCCGAATCCGTTTTTCGCGTTTCCAACTCATTGGTTTTCAATTGCAATTGTTTTTGTGTCTCCGATTCTTCTCTGATTATTTGCACAAAATGCAATTGCACTTTCTCAAATTCTTCAAGTTTTTTCTGTTGCAACGCATAAAACTCTTTGCGACTCTCAAAAGTTTTTAGTTTTTCATGATTTTGCTGCAAAGCCCGGTATTCTGTTCTTAAATCCTGTAATTTTCGGAAAGCTTCCGTAGATTTTTCGTGGTTTTCCCTGATTTTTTCTAAAGCATTTTTGAGTTCTTGCCATTGTTTTTCTAATTCGGACAAGCCTTCGGAATTCACTGTTTCATAAGCACTTAATTTACCTTTCAGCGTGTCTAATTCTGTTTTATTTCGGCTCAATAATACATTTGTTTTATCCTGTAAATCAAACTTTTGAAGATTAAAAATCTCTTTCATCATCACCGTTCTGTCCTTTGCCCCTAATTCCAAAAATTCCTTGAATTGACCTTGGGGAATAATGATGGTTCTTTTGAAATTTTCATAACTCAAACCGAGCAAATCCGAAGCATTGCTGTTTTCCAAAGATTTCCATTGCCCTTTAATTTCCTCATAAAAACCAGAAGAATAAGGCTTTACATCCTCAAAGTTTTTTGAATTACGTCTGAACTCTCTGATTGTTTTGAACTTTCTGTTTTCATGATTCTGAAATTCAAATTCAATATAAAAACGATTGGATTTCAAGTTCATCATGTTGTAACCTCTTTTGTCCCGTGCATTCAACCGTTCTGTTTCCCCGTAAAGTGCGAAAGAAATCGCTTCCAAAATGGAAGATTTTCCTGAACCGACGGCTCCGAAAATCCCGAATAAACCCGCCGAAGTCAGCTCTTCAAAATCAATGATCTGACGTTCCCGATACGAATAAAGACCTTCTATGATAAGTTTTAAGGGCAGCAATTTTTTAGTTTTTAAACTTTAATGATTATTTTTAAATGTTTTATTATCAATATTTTGCAACCTGAATTAATTTGAAAAAGCCAGAACTTCCTTCAATAAATTCATCAATTCTTCATTGGGTTCCTGTCCATCATTTTTGGTTTTGAAATAATCGATGAACAATTCTTCTAAACCTTTGTCCAAATTGATTTCTTTGATCTCCTGTAAATTTCCACCGGTATTTTTTACTTTTGGAATCAAATGAATGATTCCCGAATGCGACTGCATGATTTTCCTGCGCTCCTCGGCGGTCAGGAAATATTCGCTTTCCATGGTCAATTCCACCAACAAATCCGGATGTTCTTCTAACCATTTCACAGCGAAATCCACATTGTCAAAACTTTTTCGCGCCAAAGCCCTGCCATTTTTCAATTCAATTTTTTCCAAATGCGCATTTTCTCCCCGTTCAACCTGCACAATGCTGACAAATTTCTGTTGCCCGGCTTCACTGAAACTGTAAGCAAGTGGCGAAGAGGCATAAACCGCCGGGCGTTCGGCCGTACCTACATTTCTATATCCATGTAAATGCCCCAGCGCAGTATATTGAATTTGCGGTGGAATGATGTCCGAATAAATCAAATCAGCATTTCCGACACGAATCGGCTTTTCGCCTTCAGGTTCTTCCGGAATTTCTCCGCCTCGCCGCATCATGTACAAATGTGCTGTCAGCAGATTGACACCTTGCGCATCACAATAAGTTTCAGCGAGGTTTTGCCAGTTTTGGCGTAAAACATCTGCCAACGCGTCTTCCCTGTTTTCTTCTCCGAGATAGGCTTTCAATCTAAGTTCATTTGCATAAGAAGTGTGGATGATTCTCACCGGATAAGCTATATGTTTCAACTGAATTTCTATGAATCCGGGTACTGCATTTAGTATCTCAAAATCAGGCAACTTAAAAGGAGAAACTATTGCATTCGGATACCCAATCATCACAATTCCACAAGCTCTTGCCAGCGGATTCGGTGCATCGATCAACGAAGGTGAATCATGGTTGCCAGCGATGGCAATAACCGGTCGCTTTCCGTTGTTAGTCAGCGTTTTCATGGTTTTGTACAAGAGCTCAACGGCTTCTGTCGGCGGATTGAAAGCATCGAATAAATCTCCGGCGATAATCACTAAATCAACCTGTTGCTGTTCCGCAATCTGACAGATTTCATCCATCACCCTGATTTGCTCTTCCATTCTGGAATAGAAATCTAATTTTTTACCCAAATGCCAGTCAGCGGTGTGTAGAATTTTCATTACGGCTAATTTCGGGAAATAAAAATTCCGAACAAAAATATTTCAGTCAATAAAACACATTGATTTGATTTTGTGAATACTACAATTTTTACATCAATTCCCACTAAGGAAGGATTTTCTACAAAAACAGAATTCATTGTACAATGAACTACAATCTAAAAGTTTGAATTTCGACTTGCTTCGGCCATTGAGCGATGGTCATTGAGCACAGACGAAGTCTGCGAACGAAGTTCACGAAATGAACCGAAATGAACATTATAAAATTTACTTCAATTATTCCAAAAAGATTTCAGCCGGAATTTCTCTTGCTCCCAAACTCGATAAATGCGGTGTATAAACCTGACAATCAATTAATTCAAAACGATTGGCATATTTTTGTGCAATTCCACATTAGCTTGTCACATTTCATCCGTAATCCAAGTATCAGATTGTGAAGGCCTGAAAATGCGTTGACATCTTACAATCACCGCTTCAAAAGCCTGATTTTCCGTGAAAGTAAAAGTTTGGTCACGCAGAATTTTCTGCATGGATTTTGAATCTTTCAGTTCACTTGGAAAAAGTACAAATCTCGGATTCGGGAACCACCACAAAATCGGTTCTCCTTCGTTGTACCAAGGAAAAATCCCTTTGCTGTATGCAAGTTTCAAACGTTCAACCCCAATCTCCGCCATAAGCGATGATGCCGTGAAGATTGGTTTCGGAATAATCAGGAAAGGCAAGTTCCACGATCAGTTCTTTCAAAAAAAATTGAATTTTTTACTGTTGAAAAATCATTACAAAATCCGAATTAATCCCTGCCTGTTTGTTTATCAAATCCGACAATAGATTGAAATACAGACAATAAAATACTGAAAAGCATGGCCCACCAAAATCCATCCACATGAAATTTATCGCCCATGATCCAACTCGCAATCAGAATGATAACTGCATTGATCACAAAAAGAAATAAACCGAAAGTAATCAAAGAAGCCGGCAGTGTCAGGAACACGAGCAAAGGCCTGACGATGGCATTCAGTACAGCCAACACCAAAGCCAAAATCAAAGCCCCAATAAACCCTTCGACATGAATGCCCGGCAACAGATAGGACAGTGCCATAACCAACAAGGCGGTGATTACAAAACCAACAATTGTTCTCATATTTTTTTAAATTTTATCCGAAACTAATTTTACTCATTCAAAGTTCCGAATTTATGAGTTATTATAAAAGTTTTGTTTGAATTTCCTGAAATCCTTTTTGATAAAATATTTACTGCAAAAGGGATTAAATTTTCCCCAAAAGATATTTCATATTAACTTCACGGTCAATAATTTCCGGCAATTGCCCGATATTCACCCGCTCCTGCTTCATAGAATCGCGGTGGCGAAGAGTGACAGTGTTATCTTCCAAGCTTTGATGGTCAACAGTGATGCAGAAAGGGGTGCCGATGGCATCCATTCTGCGGTATCTTTTCCCAATGGAGTCTTTATCTTCGTACATCACATTGTAATCAAAACGAAGGTCATTGAAAATTTGATCGGCGATTTCCGGTAGCCCGTCTTTTTTGACCAAAGGCAAAATCGCGGCTTTGATTGGCGCAAGTGCGGGCGGCAATGTCAACACGGTTCTTTCGCTACCGTCTTCCAAAGCTTCATTTTTCAAGCTGTTGGAAAAAACGGCCAAAAACAAACGATCGAGTCCGATGGAAGTTTCCACGACGTACGGCACATAACTTTCATTTCTGTCATTGTCATAATATTGGATTTTCTTGCCTGAATATTTTTGATGTTGTTTCAAATCAAAGTCAGTTCTGGAATGAATTCCTTCGAGTTCTTTGAATCCGAAAGGAAATCTGAATTCAATATCCGTCGCAGCATTGGCGTAATGGGCTAATTTTTCATGATCGTGGTAACGGTAATTTTCTTGCCCCAATCCCAAAGTAAGGTGCCAGTTCAATCGATTTTGTTTCCATTTTTCAAACCAGTCCAATTCAGTTCCGGGTGGCACGAAAAACTGCATTTCCATTTGTTCAAATTCCCGCATTCTGAAAATAAATTGTCGTGCAACAATCTCATTTCTAAATGCTTTTCCGATTTGTGCAATACCGAACGGGATTTTCATTCTTCCGGTTTTCTGCACATTCAGATAGTTCAGGAAAATTCCTTGGGCAGTTTCGGGACGCATGTACAAATCCATGGAAGTATCGGCGGTTGCTCCGAGTTTGGTGCTGAACATCAAATTGAACTGACGAACGTCTGTCCAGTTTCTGGAACCGGTTTCAGGATCAGCGATTTCCAATTCTTCAATCAGGGCCTTCACGTCAGCGAGATTTTCAGTTTCCAAAGATTTGGCCATCCGGCTCAAAGTGATATCAATTTTTTGCTGATAATCAATCACCCGCTGGTTGGTAGCTACAAACTGTGCTTTGTCAAAAGCATCTCCAAATCGATTTTGGGCTTTCTGAATTTCCTTGTCGATTTTGGCTTCCAACTTGGCGCAATAATCCTCTATCAACACATCGGCGCGATAACGTTTTTTGGAATCTTTGTTGTCAATCAACGGATCATTGAAAGCATCCACATGCCCGGAAGCTTTCCAAGTAGTAGGATGCATGAAAATTGCGGAATCAATACCGACGATATTTTCATTGAGTTGAACCATCGCCTTCCACCAATATTGCTTCAAGTTGTTTTTCAATTCTGTCCCATTTTGGGCATAATCATAAACGGCCGAAAGACCGTCATAAATCTCACTGGATTGAAAAATAAAACCATATTCTTTGGCATGAGAAATAATTTGCTTGAAAATATGTTCTGACATAGCTTTGAATTAGGCTGCAAACTTAATTGTTTTTAATGGTTTTGTGAAATCAGAATTTATATTCTGTTTGAATGATTTATCCCATTTCAACTTTATATACCGACCTACAAAAAAATAAAAAACTTGTATGTCTCAAATATTTGATGCATAGAAATTAAGTTCATCTTCAGTTCATGTTAAAATAAAACGAAGAAGCCGCCCCATTTACAAAACGAGACGGCTTCCCTCTTTTTACACAATTAAGATTATTAATTACCGCATCTTGCAAGACACGATTTTAATCAAATCATTTCTTCACAATCTTGAAGGTTTCTACTTGTCCACCTTTCAAGACAGCTCTGACTACATATACGCCCTGTGGAAGGGAGTTTACGTTTACTTCGCCATGAAGGGCTTCCGTACTTCTTATGCTCAGCACTTTTTGATTGGTCAAGTTGTAAACCTCAATGGATTCAATCTCCCGGTTGGTTGAGATATACAAGATATCTTTTACCGGATTTGGCTGATAAGCAAAGCGGTAGGATTCTCTGGAAATCGCTTTGCCGGATGACAATCCCGGACAGCTCGCCATGTCGTTGTTCAACAGAACAGCTGTTTGTCCGATCAATGTTCCTGCGCCGGTTGACAAATCAAAGGCCACCATTTCTCCGTTGGTGTTTCTCATCGCAATCAGATGATTGTCTGCAATGTAAGCACTTCCAAAGCTCGAATTGGGCTGGTTCGCAAAGCCGAATCGCGTTACAACGCCTGTTTCGGGATTGATCTTGTACAGCCTGCCGTTGCGATAAACGCCGTAAAGCATTCCATCCTCCGGATTGTAAGCTACGTCATAAGATGCAATGGTTGTACTCAGATTGATGGCGGTAACTGTACCATCGCCGGCTAATGCTATTTTATAGATTACGCCGGTTGAGCCGTATTCATAGACATAATAATTGCCATCCAAGTCAAAGGTAGCCGATACGAAATCTCCGCTCGGAAGTCCCGATACTGCACCCAAGTTGGTAACCTCACCGGTTGCCGGATCGATTTTCAACATTTGATTGGTGTAAGTAACCATTGCATACAAATAATTATCTACCGGATTCAGACCCAATGCATTGTAGCGGTAGGCTGATGTGCTTCCCACCATTGTTCTATTGAAGTTTTCATCCAAGGTATAAAGTGCCGTTTTGGTGTTGCCCGCAGACATATAGACTTTGGGGTCGGTACATCCTTCCTCGCATTCCTGAGGTGCAGTTGTTGCCTCTGCGATTTCACTTGTACAACCCGTGGTGTCATTCACGATTCTTGCATAAACTGTAAAGCCTGTATCCGAGTATGCCGGTGCAGTCAGCGTCCAGTTTTCCATATCGGTTGACCATTCCAAGGTGAAGCCTTCGCCCGCAGCTTCGGCTGAAATGCTTCCTTCGGTGGAAGGACATACATTGTCACTGATGATAATCACAGGTGCATCAGGCATTTCACAACTGCCCGGATTGGTGGTTACCGCCTCAGAAGATGGGCTTACCACGCTTGCATCCAAATCACAAACATATCTTGTAATGATGCTCATTGATTCGGTCTGATTGTAAACAGGCAATGCTGTACTCCAAGTGGTGCCGCCGTCGGTTGAATATTCGATGTGTGCATCTGTCGGAGCTTCGCTTGAAGGGGCGTAAATCATGCCGCCACTCACTTCACAGCCTTCCTGACAAACGCTGTCTTCGAAAGAAACGTTGGCCGGAGCTTCTGTCAATTCAGGACAAGTCGGTGCAGGCTCGCTGTTCGTGGTGAATACAGCGTCTGTTGACCAGCCTGTACTTTCAGAGAATTCACAATAAACCCCAAGTCGCC
>JBBAEI010000036.1:0-20464 GCA_041656055.1 Weeksellaceae bacterium | reverse complement strand
CAGACACTCCTCGAATCTGTGTTACCCCCATAGTGTCATAGAAATCACCATATCCACCATCAGAGAATCCGCTATCCATATTGCTGATATTTTCTGAACCATCTGCGGTTGAGAAATTACTAATGTAGCGGGAAACGTTTGTTCCTTCGGGTGTACAATAACATTCATTCACATTTGAATTTAAAGTAACAGAAACTGGAGAGGTTTCATCCGTTGTATCGTCAACATCACATGTTATGGTAAATTTATAATCCATGCTTTCAGTGATTCCCCCTTCAACTGTATAAGCTGTACTGGTTGCACCTTCAATGGCCTGCCAGTCGTTTTGACCTGCTGGAGATTGCATCCATTGTCCTTGAAGTCCGTCAGCTGGCTCAGAAGCGTCTGTAGTTTCCAATGTGAAAGCCACATTCGGGCAAATGGTGAAATCCTCCATAATCTCTCCGGCATCAGCATTCGCACATCCGGCAAAAGAGCTACAGGTTCCCGAAAAACTCATGACACCATCACGAACCACACCGAATAATCCAATTACGGAATTCCAATTTCCACTTAAGTAAACATAGGTTCCAACCGGCGTATCCTGCTGGGAAGTCAATTCCATACTTGCTTTACTTGCCGTTCCTGTGTATTGCGTAAGTTGTAGTCCTGCCCAATAAATGGTTTCTTCGGTTTCTCCCAAGAAATTAATCGGTTCGTCAAAATTCACCGTTACTTCCACAACATCTCTCGGGGTACCATCACTGGCTTCACCCTCTCCAATCACTTGCGTATTTGAAGGAACCAAATTCATGAATGTATGCAACTCAGTGCCAGGTCCTCCTGTAGCTTCAGAATGATTGTAAAATCTAAGATTGATAGCACCAAATGAATGTCCGGGCTCCACATAAGCATTGAAAGTCAGCGTTTCAAGTGCAAATACATCTCCGTTGTTAATGTCCACCACGAAGTCGTTTGCAATATTGTAATTGACAAATGAACCCAAGCTGGTTTCAAAATCATTGCTTGGAGTCGTTTGACCGCAAGCTTCTCCGTCATCTATGAATTCGGGAGCAGTAAAATCTAATTGATTTTCTTCGAAAACGAATGTAGCCGGATTGTAAACCGTTACACCATTTTCCTCAAATTTCATTTCAAACACAGTACGTGCCCATAAAATTTGAGAAATCAAAAAAAACGAGAAAGAAAACAAAAGCATTCTTCTCCAACATGATGGCCAAGTGAAGTCATTGACTTTCAGTTTGGCCGTAGAATAAATGTTTCTCATAAATGGATTTATAATAATTAATAAAATTGTTTCATCGGTCAATTAGTTGACAACAAACTTAGTAAAATTTCACAAAAATTTAATATAACATCAAATCAATTAATATTAACAATTGAAATTTATAGCCCATAGAAATTCAATTGCATTAACAAATTTTAAATAATTTTTATCAATAACTTAGCGAATCATTACTTAAAATTACAGAATTTAGCAGACTTAAAATCAAAATGATGCAGCACAATCTGACTTCGTCCGATATTCGTCAAATCAGTGAAGAAATTGAAAGAGAAAGCCAATCGGTGTACAGGCTCTCTTCTGAAATCAATAAAAAAATTGTCGGTCAGGAAAAAATGGTAGAAAGCATAATGGTCGGGCTTTTGGGCAATGGCCATATCCTTTTGGAAGGCGTACCCGGACTCGCCAAAACCCTCGCCATCAAAACCCTTTCCGAAGCTGTAAGCGGTTCTTTTTCCAGAATACAGTTTACCCCGGATTTATTGCCGGCAGATGTGATGGGAACCTTGATTTTCAATATCAAGGAAAATGAATTCAACATTAAAAAAGGACCAATTTTTGCCAATTTTGTGCTGGCCGATGAGATTAACCGTTCTCCGGCCAAAGTACAGTCCGCCCTACTGGAATCCATGCAGGAAAGACAGGTGACCATCGGAGATGAAACCCATGTGCTGCCCAATCCGTTTCTGGTTTTGGCCACACAAAACCCCATCGAACAAGAAGGAACTTTCCCGCTGCCAGAAGCGCAGGTGGACAGATTCATGCTGAAAACCATCATCACTTACCCAGACCGAGAAGCCGAGAAAATCGTGATTCGCAACAGCCTTCACAATTCATTTCCAAAAGTGGAAAAAGTCATCGATCTCGAGGAAATCCTCAGACAGCGTGAAATTGTGAAAAAAGTTTATATGGATGAAAAAATCGAAAAATACATCTTAGACATCGTTACCGCTACCCGGCATCCCAATCAATTCCGGCTACCGAAACTCACCTCGCTTATCTCCTATGGCGCATCACCCAGAGGCTCCATCAATTTGGCCATCGCAGCGCGTGTTTATGCATTTCTGAGAAGAAGAGCTTATGTGATTCCGGAGGATGTCCGTGCCATGAGCAAAGATGTCCTACGACACAGAATAGGCTTGAGTTATGAGGCAGAAGCAGAAAATATTTCAACCGATCAAATCATCGATGAAATCCTGAATGTTGTCCCGATTCCGTAATCATGTTTTTTTTCAATTGAACGCAACAGAATTCAGCTAAATTTATTTCAAAATCAATTTTGGAAACCTCAGAAATCATAAAAAAAGTCCGGCGAATAGAACTTCGGAGCCGCCGAAAAGCCAGCAACCTTTTTTTGGGTGAATACAAAAGTTCATTCAAAGGAAGAGGTATGATTTTCTCTGAAACGAGGCTTTATCAGTACGGAGATGATGTCCGGAATATCGACTGGAATACGACTGCACGCTACAACGAGCCATACATCAAAGTATTTCAGGAAGAAAGGGAACTGACAATGATCCTTGCCGTGGATGTCAGCGGTTCGCAAAATTTCGGAACCAGAAAACAGTTTAAATCCGAAACCGTTATTGAAATCTGCGCCACCCTTGCCTTGTCAGCCATTACTTTCAATGACAAAGTGGGACTCATACTTTTTACCGATGAAGTGGAATTATTCATCCCCCCCAGAAAAGGAAAAAAACATGTTTTGAGAATCATCCGGGAATTAGTCAACTTTGAACCGAAAGGAAAATCCAACAATCTGTCGAATACATTGAAATTTCTGATTGACACCTTCAAAAGAAAATCCAATGTTTTTCTTTTTTCTGATTATTTGGATGAAAGCAATTATCTGAAAAACCTGAAAATCGCTGCCAAAAAACATGATATCACCGGAATCCGGATTTTTGACGAAAAAGAAACCTTTTTTCCGGATGTCGGCCTGATTACTTTGGTGGACAATGAAACCGGAGAAAGAAAAACAATCAATTCCTCCTCCGCTTTGGTACGCAAAGATTTCAGAGATTATTATGCAAGAATCACTTATGAAACTGAATTGATTTTCAAACAAGCCGGAGCCGGCTATCAGAGCATCCGTGCTGATGATGACTACGTAAAACACTTGTTGAATTACTTTAAAAGACATGCTGTAAAATGAGAAGTAAAATGAAGGAAGTCTTACATTTTGATTTTTTTTCGGCTGCTGGTTTTTCAAGTTTATCAGTGGCTTTCTTCCTTTTGCATTCCACGTTTTCAATGGCTCAGATTGAGACCCGCATTGACACAAGCCACATTAAAATCGGAGAACCAATCCAATATTCACTTTCCGTACGCCTGAAACCCGGACAAGAAATACAGCTACCCGAACTACAAGACACCCTGAGTACACATGTCGAAATCCTTGCGCAGAAAACCGATACCATCACAGACAAAGACAACCGATTTTTGCAAAAACAGTTGACCCTGACGAGCTATGATCCCGGAGAATTTCTGATTCGTTCCCTGCCGGTAGTGATTGACAGCGATACACTGCTCTCACATTCATTTCAGATTCAAGTCGATGATGTCATAATTGACACCGCAAACCTGACCGGATTTCCCATCAAACCCATTATGGAAGTCAAATATAACTGGAAAGATTATTGGTATTTGTACAAACATTATATACTGATTTTCGCAGCCGGTTTACTGATTTTGCTGGCAGTTTATTGGCTTTACAGAAGAAAGAAAATCCTACTCGAAAAAGAAAAGAATGTTTATAAATCACCTTATGAAGAAGCCAAATCTGCGTTGAAAAATCTGGACAAAAAAGATTATCTCGCACAAGGAAAAATCAGTCCGTTTTATTCGGATTTATCACTGATTCTAAGAAAATATTTAGGCAGGATTTATCAGTTTTCTTCATTGGAATTATTATCGGATGATTTGATGGATTATCTGGCTGCCAACAATCATTTGACTCCGACACAACATGACCGTTTAAAACAATTCCTTTTCGAATCCGATTTGGCGAAATTTGCGAAAGGAGAGCCTACACCCGAACAAAATCAGGCCAACAGAAAATGGGTAGAAAATTTCATTGAAGAAACCAAACCCTCAGAAACTGAATCCGATGAAAACCAGTCAGTAAACCCTCAAAAACCAAATGGAAATGATTAAATTTGAATTTCATAATCCATGGGTTTTACTGCTGTTGCTGTTGATTCCGCTGCTGGCTTTCTTTCATTATCGAGCCGGTAAAAGAAAGCAAAAAGCAGGTGTGAAAATTTCATCGCTGAAACCCTTTCAATATTCCAACAGCCTTTTGACCCTATTGAAACCGTTTTTGTATCTGCTGCGGATGGCAGCTTTGACCCTGATAATCATTGCGCTTGCAAGACCACAAAACATAGAATCGGGTTCTACCATCAATACCGGAAAAGGCATTGACATCATCCTTACCGTAGATACTTCGCTAAGTATGCTTGCACGAGATTTGAAACCGGATCGATTGGATGCCTTGAAAGGCGTGGCTGAAAAATTTGTAATGGAAAGACCTTCTGACCGGATTGGATTGGTGGATTATTCGGGCGAAGCGGTTTCCAGAGTACCGCTCACCACCGATCACCGGGTACTGACAGAAGAAATCAAAAACCTGCGTGCCGGAGATCTCGCTGCCGGAACCGCCATTGGCGTGGGATTAGCCACTTCGGTCAACCACTTGAAAGACAGCAAAGCCACGAGCAAAGTGATTATTTTGTTGACCGACGGCGTGGAATCCATTGATTATCAAAATAATCTGCTTTATATTTCTCCGCAGGAAGCCGGGAAAATTGCTGCAAACAAAGGCATCAAAGTTTATACAATCGGTGTAGGTTCCAGCGGAATGGCACCATTTCCGACCAGTCGCGACCCTTTTACGGGTGAATTGTATTTTTCCATGCAGCCGGTGGAAATCGATGAAGATGTCTTGAAATACATTGCGAATATCACCGGCGGTCGTTATTTCAGAGCGACCGACAACGCATCGCTCAGCGAAATTTACCAAGAAATTGACTTGCTCGAAAAATCAGAAATCAATGAGGTAAAATATTACAATTACACCGAATTGTATAGGAAATTTCTGAGCTGGGCATTGATTTTGATTGTTTTGGAATTGATTTTGAGAAAAACCGTATTCAAAGAACTGACCTGATGGAGTGGGGACATCCTGAAAATATGATTTGGTTGCTACTGATCCCGTTGATCGCCGGGCTGGCCTACTATTTTTTTCAATGGAAAAAACAGGCACAAAAGAAATTTGCAGATTTTGAATTGCTCTCTAAGTTATTTCCGGAAACATCCAAATCCAGAAACTGGGGAAATGTATTTTTGATTATTCTCGGTGTTTTGTTTGCAACACTTGCCCTGATGGATCCACTGGCCGGTGAAGAAGAAGTGAAAGTTCAACGCGAAGGCATTGACATCGTATATGCATTGGATTTGTCCAACAGTATGTACGCCGAAGATGTAGCACCCAGCCGGTTGGAAAAAGCTAAAAAAATCATCACAGAATCCATCGACAAACTGGGTGGTGACCGAGTGGGACTGATTGTATTCGCAGCAGATGCTTACCGGATTTTACCGCTGACCACAGATTATGCAGCCGCCAAATCTTATGTGGAAACCGCTTCACCCGGATTGATTTCTCATCAAGGAACAAACTTTTCATCCGTAGTGAAAACAGCTGAAGAAACTTTTGACAAAAACCCTTCTACCGGGAAATTATTAGTGATTATCTCCGACGGAGAAGACAATGACAACAGCATTGCCAAAGCAGTGGATGCTGCCAGAAAAAGCAAAATCCATATTGTAACGATGGGTGTGGGGTCTGCGGGCGGCGCACCCATTCCTATGATAATCGGAGGGTATGAAGAATATAAAATGGACAGATACGGAGAAACTGTAATTTCAAAACTGTCCGAAGATGCAATGCAAGAGTTATCTGCTTCCACTTCCGGCATTTATATTCCGGTCAATCAAACGGAACGCACCCTTTCCAATCTGCACAGCTATATCAATCAATTCGATAAAGAAGTCAAAGATCAGGATTTTGGACATGATAAAAAGCATATTTTTCAATGGTTTCTCGGGGTAGCTTTCTTCTTTATTTTTATAGATACTTTAACATCTGGCCATCAAATTTTTAACAACAAAAGATAATATTTTTGTTGGTTCAATGCACAAGCTGAAATACATATTATTGAATGCCTTGTTTCTGATTCCTTTCATGGGACTTCAGGCACAGAATACTGAAACCAAAACACAAATCATCAAAGGCAATAAAAATTATGACCAGGATGATTTTGTGAAAGCAGAAATCGGTTACAGAACTGCTTTGGTGGAAGATGCGAACTCTGTGAAAGCCAATTATAACTTAGGGAACGCATTGTACCAACAAAAGAAAATGGATGAATCCAGAGCGCATTTCGAGAAAGTAATTGAAAACGGAAATGCCACAAATTCAGATATACAGCAGGCTTATTACAATATCGGGAAAACTTATTTTGACGAAAAAAATTATGACAAGGCTTTGGCGAGTTTTAAAGAATCGTTAAAATTAAATCCCAACGACAACGAAACCCGCTACAATTATGCATTGACCAAAAAACTGCTGGAAGAACAGAAAAACAAAAAGGAACAGGAAGATCAGAAACAGGATAACAAGAACAGCAATGACGGTTCTGATCAGGACAAAAGCGAAGCTGAAAAACAACAACAAGAACAGGAAAACAACCACGAAAATCAGGAAGACCAGCAGAAGCAACAAGATCAACAAGAGCAGCAGGAAAATCAGGATGAAAACCAACAAAGCGGGCAACAGGAACAAGAACAACAAGGAGATAGTGCGCAGCGTGAACAAATTGAAAACGGCGAAAATCAGCAGCAACAAGATGAAAATCAGTCGGTCAACGAAGCCCGCCAGGAAGCGGTGTTGGATGCCCTCCGGAAACAGGAGCAGGAAACCATGCGGAAGCTGATTGATAAAAATAGTAAAAGACGCGTGTTTGATAATCAAAAAGATTGGTGATGTCAAAATATCTGTTTTTTGGTTTTTTTCTGACGAGCCTCACAACTTTTTTGGGGGCGCAGGAACTTCGTTTTGAAGCCAAAGCCGACAAAACAGAAGTAAACGTCAATGAGCAATTTGTGGTTCGGTTCATGCTGACTTACGGTCAAAACAATATTTCCGTAGATCAGCCATTGAAACTACCGGATTTTGGCGGACTTCATCCCTTGGCGCAATCGAAATTCGATAATTTCCAGTTCACCAACGGCAAAGTGGTGAATCAATCCGGAATGGAAGTGGCATTGGTTGCGGACAAAGAAGGAGAATACAATATCGGCAGTGCTGTCATAATGATTGACGGCAAAAGATTTGAGACCAAACCCATTCAGATTACTGTTAAAAAAGTACAACATGCGCAGCCACAGGGTGGAAAACGTATGCAAGGCGCATTTTTGACCGCAGAGGTTTCTCAGGAAAACCCTTTCATCAATCAGGAAGTCATCCTCAAGATAAAAGTCTATGCCAGAGATTATTCCATCATCAATAGATTAAGGAATTTCAAAGAACCCGGTTTTGAAAATTTAACGGCAAAATTAGTCAACGAAGACATTCCCGACAGCGAACGACAGGTGCTTGTCAACGGTCGGACTTATATTTCCAAAGAATTGGTGAGATACATTCTTTATCCGCAAAAAAGTGGTGAAATTCACATTGACCCGTTTGAATTGACGGTAGTCATCGCCAATTATTACGGCGGTGAAAATATACAGCTGACCACCGATCCGGTCACCCTAAATGTCAAACCTCTGCCCAAAGGGAAACCTTGGAATTTCAGCGGGGCCGTTGGAGATTTCACAATGAACACCTCCATTTCCAAAGAAACGGCCAAAGCCAATGAAGCCGTCAATTTAGATGTGGAAATCATTGGGGCGGGCAATCTGAATACGATGAAACTTCCCGCCATAGATTTGCCTGATGGAATTGAAGGCTATTCGCCAAAGCAAAGAGACGCCTACGATACGCGTCCTACCGGCACCAAAGGGAAGATTGTGGAGAGCCGCGTACTTGTGCCACAATACGGTGGAAATTACAAAATCGGACCGGTTAGTTTTAATTTTTTTGACCCTGTCAAAGAGGAGTTTGTCACCCTGAAATCAGATGCTTTCCTGCTGAAAGTCAGCGGACCAAAACCGCCGGCCAAAGACACCACCGTGGTCGCCGAACCGCCCAAAGATGAAGAAAAACCTGCTTCGGATTATGCCATCAATGATACGCTTACGGAAAAAACATTTAAATTTCCTATCATCATCAATGAAGCCAAAGAGAAAGTAACCCAATCCGTAGAGAGCGGCAAAGGCTGGGTTTGGGGACTTGGTGGTTTGGCGGCATTGATTTTCGCAGGTGTTTTCTTGTTGACCCGCCGCAAGAAAACAAATAACAATCCCGAGAACCTGAATCAAAAGGCAAAAGACGCACAATTCAAAGCTGAAATCTCCGAAAAAATGAAAAAGCTGAAAGCTGCTGCGCAGGCAAAAGACAGTACGTTGTTTCTGTCCCTTCAGGAAGAGATTCTTACGGAAATCGGGATGTATTTCAGCGGCACCCGCTTTTCTGAATTCACGGAAATTGAGGTGGATGAAAAATTAACCCAATCATTCGGGGAATTGGCTGATCGCTGGAAATCCTTACTGTTAGAATGCAAACAATTCAAATATGCTTTTGGCGATAGCGGTGCTAATCTGGATGAAATGTACACAGCCACTTTAAATGTCTGGAAATCTTTCCAAAAACAGGGATTCAAATAATTTGTCCATTTGATGTTGCCGATTGATTTGTGGCATGTACCTTTGCAAAAATTTTTGAAATGTCAACGTATTTCTCAAAAGTTTCATTGTCAGAAATCGGAACCTGTTTTGCGGTATTGTTTGCAGTCATCGACATTTTAGGTTCCATTCCTATTTTTGTAAATATCTATAACAAAGTCGGTAAAATTAATTCCACCAAAGCCACCATTGTGGCCGGAATCATTCTGATTTCATTTTTGTTTTTTGGAACCCAAATCCTGAATTTTATCGGCATCGATGTCGAATCCTTTGCGGTGGCCGGTGCATTTGTGATTTTTATTATCGCCATAGAAATGATTTTGGGAATTGAAATTCAAAAAGGAACAACTTCCGAAACCGCATCCATTGTACCCATCGCCTTTCCGTTGGTTGCCGGTGCCGGATCCATGACCACCGTACTGACACTTCGTGCAGAATTTTGGGATATTAACATCATTATCGCCATCATTCTCAACATGATAATCGTGTATCTCGTATTGAGAAATGCGGGCTGGTTAGACAGAAAATTAGGCCCCGGATTCATGTCGGTTTTACAAAAGGTTTTCGGAGTGGTTTTGTTGTCAATTGCCGTGAAATTGTTTGTTTCCAATATCGGCGCATTGTTTGTTCAAAGTTTTTAAGCAGATGAAAGTATTTGTATATATCGTTTTGGTCGTGATTCTCGGCTCCCTCATTTTCAACATCGTTTCCTATGAGAGCGATTACGGATTTTCAAGTGACGTCAACCGGCCTTATATAATAGGAGTAGGTGCGGGAATTTGCGGTTTGATTCTGGGATTGATTATCCTGCAATATCTTAGACTGAAATCCATTCAGGATACAAAGGCGAAACAGGATGCCTGAATTTATCCTTCCGGATTTTCAGCTATGGCATGATTGAAGAATTCAAGCAGATCCAACATGGACTTTTCAATGTTCGGATAAGCCGAAATTTCATTTTGGGTGTAAATAAACATTACTTTGAGTGAAAGGCGAGCATCCAATCGGTTTTGATTTCTTCGGAAACTTTCGCGGATTCTTCTTTTGAGCAAATTCCTGTCGGTTGCTTTCTTGAAACGTTTTTTGGGAACGCTCACAGCAATTTGAAAACCGGGATTTTTGGAAATTTCAAGTTGATAAATCGCAGTGATGGCACCTTTCTTGATTTTCTTACCTTTCAAAAACAAGTTTTCAAGTTGTTTTCTGCTTTTTAAGCGTTTTTGCTTTCCTAAGGTGAAATCCATTTTTCCGCACATGGGTTTTGTTAGTTCAAAGATAATTCATTCTATTCAATACGAAAGAATTTGTAAATTTGCATATTAAATTAAAAATCATAAAAATGTATCCAAAAGAAATAGTTGACCCGATGAAAAGGGAATTGACCTCAGCAGGATTTGAGGATTTGACCAATGTGGAAATGGTGGATGAAGCCATGAAAAGAGCAGGGACGACTTTAGTGATGGTAAACAGCGTTTGCGGATGTGCAGGCGGTGCCGCCCGTCCAGGTGTGGTGATGTCATTGGACGGCAACAAAGCACCGGATCATTTGGTGACCGTTTTCGCAGGTTATGATCTTGAATCCACTCAAAAAGTGAGAGATTATCTGATGCCGTTTCCCCCAAGTTCACCGTCCGTAGCTTTGTTCAAAGACGGAGAACTCGTGCACATGTTGGAACGCCATCATATCGAAGGACGTTCTCCGGAAGCTATCTCGGAAAACCTGAAGCAGGCTTACGAAGAATTTGTTTAAAAAAATGAAACATACATTAAATTCAACCCTTTAATTTTTAAACATTAAAGGGTTTTTGTTTTTTTTACGACTTTTGTATTCTTATAAAATCATTTCATGAAATTAAAATCTGTTTTGCTGGCCGTTTGCTTCCCTGTGATTCTTTTTTCACAGGAGTTTAATCAATACCATCAAAACCTTGTTAATCAGGTAAGTCAAGCGAATATTAATGAGCGGTTGAATACATTTGTCGGATTTGGCATCAAAACGACCGGCTCCAATGCACAACAGAATACCCTGAACTGGTTGGCAGGTCTTTACCAGTCCTGGGGGTATGATTCCATTGAACAGCAGTCAGTAAACATTTGGGGACAAACAGGTTACAATCTGATTGTAACCAAAACCGGAACGGTTTATCCCGATCAGTACATCATCATTGACGGGCATTATGACACCATTTACGGGCCAGGTGCCAATGACAACGGCAGCGGAACTGCTGTCATTCTCGAAATCGCCAGAATCCTGAAAGACATTCCCACCGAATATTCTATTAAATTCATCCATTTTACCGGTGAAGAAGTGGGATTGATAGGAAGTCAGGCTTATGTGCAGAACATTGTCATTCCTCAGAATCTCGATATCAAACTCGTCATCAACATCGATGAAGTCGGTGGGGTGGCCGGCATGATCAATGATACCATCACCTGCGAACGCGATTTGAGTCCGCCCGATCACAACAACGCAGATTCCAATCTCGCTACCACGCAACTCGCCAATTGCATTGAAATTTATTCGGATTTGAACACCAATTTCAGTCATGCATACGGTTCGGATTATGTGCCGTTTCAGGAAGCAGGGTTTGTGATTACGGGGCTTTATGAATCCAATGAATCGCCCTATCCGCACACGCAGAATGACACGGTGGAAAACATGGATCCCGAATATGTTTATGAAATCACGAAAGGCACCCTCGGGGCAGTCTGTTTTTTTGCAAAGGCTTATCAGGGAATGGGTGTAAATGAGCAACAGCAATCCTCATTTGAAGTTTATCCCAATCCGGTGAAAGATGCGTTCATCATCAAAAACAGGCAAACCGATAAATATTGGGTGCAATTGAATGATTTGTCCGGAAAAAATGTTTTTTCAGGCTGGTTCCATGAACCGGAAATTAAAGTCAATACCAAAGATTTTACACCGGGAATTTATGTTTTGAATATTTCAGGAAATAATATTCATTTCAATCAAAAATTAATTGTTCAACCCTAATCAAAGAAAGTGTTTACAGGCATCATCGAAAATACGGGCATAGTCAAGCGCATTGAGAAAGAGAATTCCAATCTTAATTTCTGGTTGAAATGCGATTTCACGCATGAATTGAGTGTGGATCAAAGCCTTGCACACAATGGTGTTTGTTTGACGGTAGTAGAAATTCAGGATACAGCGTACAGAGTAACTGCGGTTCATGAAACTTTGAATAAATCCAATCTAAGAGATTTGACAGTGGGAAGCATCGTCAATTTGGAAAGATGCATGCGGCTCAATGAACGGTTAGATGGGCATATTGTTCAGGGGCATGTGGATCAGACCGGTACGTTGGCATCCATTGAAAATCAAGGTGGCAGCCGTTTGTTGTGGTTTGTTTATGACGAAGATTTATACGGACATGTTACCGTTTCAAAAGGTTCTGTTTGTGTGAATGGCATCAGTCTAACGGTGGTAAATTCCGAAAAAGGAAAATTCTCCGTGGCTGTAATCCCTTACACTTGGGAACACACAAATTTGAAATTGTTGAAAACCGGTGACAAAGTGAATTTGGAATTCGATATTATCGGGAAATATGTTCAAAGACTGATGAATAAGGCTTAATGTTTGGAAAACTCAAATTTGCGAATAAAATTTTCATCGCGCTATTTCTGATGATTCTGCTAACGGCGGTTTCAATTTTGGCTGCGACCATCATCAATTACCGCAAACAATCCCTGACTTTTGCTGAACGAAACCTGAAAATCAAACAAAAAGAGGTTCTCGAATCCATTGATTATGGGTTAGATAACTATCCAAGCCCCATAACTTCCGAAAATATCTTCGGTATTCTCCGGCATTCAATTTTCGGAATTGCGGATATTCACAATGTGGACATCAATGTTTTTGATACACGCGGCAATTTGATTCTAACCACAGAAGGCGAAACGCCGATTGAAAGAGTTCTTCCCAAACAGGTTTTGGACAGCCTCTCTCAACACCTCGAATACATAGAATTACCCATGGAATTGGGGCAGGACAAAACCCTGACCACTTACCGCTACATCACAAATATGAAAAACGAGCCGATTGCCATCATCAATCTGCCGTACAAATACAACCACGAACTTTTTCGCGCCAATATGTTCGGGCTGTTGAAAAAATTCGGAGTTATCCTCGCATTTGTTTTGTTCATCGGTGGAATTGTTTCCTGGTTTCTCGCCAAGCAAATCACCAAAAAAATTGAACTGATTGCCGGGAAAATCAAACAAACCGATGTGGTAATTCATAATAAGCCAATTAAATATGAATTCAATGATGAATTAAAACCCTTGGTAGATTCCTACAACAGTATGTTGGAAAAACTCAACCGACAGTCAAATATTTTGGCTTTGACAGAACGTGAAGAAGCTTGGCGTGAAATGGCCAGACAAGTGGCACATGAAATTAAAAATCCCTTAACGCCCATGCGGATGATGATTCAGAATTATGTCCGAAGATACGATCCCGAAGATCCCTATTCCCGTGACAAACTGAAAGATATTTCCGACACATTGATTACACAGATTGACACGATGTCAGCCATTGCGGAAGCATTTTCAGATTTTGCGCGGCTACCCGCACGAAAGGATGAAGAAATTGATGTGGTGGAAACCATCCGTTCTTCATTGGAAGTTTTTCCTTCCGAGATGGTTTATTTTACTTCCTCCCTGAGCAAACTGAATATCAATTTCGACCGGATTTATCTGATTCGGATTATCACTAATCTGGTGAAAAACGCCATTCAAGCCATTCCCGAAGACCGATCCGGAAAAGTTTTTGTAGGGCTTCAACAGATTAAAAACAGTGTTATCCTTCGTGTTTCCGACAACGGAAGGGGAATTGCACCGCAACTTGGAGACAAGATTTTTGAACCGAAATTCACAACAACTTCCGGGGGAACCGGCCTTGGATTAGCGATGGTAAAGAAAATTGTAGAAGACTACAGCGGTGAAATTCGTTACATCAGCGAGGAAGGAAAAGGCACCGAATTCATTATCCGGATTCCTTATGAAAAACCAGATTTTTAGATTCAAACAATTTTCAATCACGCAGGAAAAGTCGGCGATGAAAATCGGTACAGACGGCGTTTTACTTGGTGCTTGGGCAGAAGCGGAAGACCCTAAGTACATTCTTGATATCGGCTCTGGAACCGGACTGATTGCCCTGATGCTGGCACAACGGTTTCCGAATGCGCAAATCACCGCAATCGAAATGGAGAAAAATGCAGCTGAAGAATCAGCAATGAATTTTTCAGAAAGTCTATTTCGGGATAGATGTCGAGCCTTTCATACTTCCTTACAGGATTTTAGAAGTGAAATAAAATTTGACTTGATCGTAAGCAATCCGCCATTTTTCAAATTGACACATCCCACGGATACTTCGAGAAACAAAGCCCGGCAGCAATCGGAATTAGAATTTGTGGATTTATTAATGCACAGCCGGCGGCTGCTTTCAGAATCCGGAAAATGTGCTTACATCATTCCTTTCGAAGCTGAAAATGAATTGATGGTTTTGGCTGAAAAATCAGCCTTATTTCCGATGAAAATCACAAGAGTCAAAGGAAATCCTCATTCGGAATTCAAGCGTAGTTTGATGTTATTCAGTCAAATAAAAAACTCACCCATGATAAACGAACTGACTGTGGAACTGAGTCGTGGAATTTATACCGAAGATTATATCAATCTGACCAAGGATTTTTATCTGAAAATGTAAATTCCGTATTCCGATTAAAGCTTGAAATCCTTCACTTTTCGTTAAAATTGTAGCCTATTCATAAACTTTTTCTATTTTTACTTTTTAATCAATTATTTCAGAATAATGAATTTTAGAAATTACGCAATACCTTATCCAATTAACCCTTCTTACGCCAAATCTGTTGCCTATTTTTCCATGGAATTTGCCATCGACCAACCGCTCAAAACATACAGCGGCGGACTCGGGTTTCTGTCCGGTTCCCACATGCGGAGTGCCTATTCTTTGCAACAAAATTTAGTAGGAATCAGCATTTTATGGAAATACGGCTATTATGATCAAGCACGCAATGAAGATCAAACCCTGAAACCAGTCTGGATTGAGAAAGTATATAATTTTCTGGAAGATACCGGCATCAAATTTCAGATTGAAATCAATCAGCATCCGGTTTGGGTCAAAGCCATGTATCTGAATCCCGAAACTTTCGGAACAGCTCCGATTTTCTTTTTGACCACGGAGCTGGAAGAAAACGATCATTTGGCGAAATCCGTTTCACACCGGCTTTATGACGGTAATCCTGCAACAAAAATCGCACAATTCATTTTATTGGGAAAAGGCGGTGCCAAACTCCTTGATGAAATCGGATTGAACAGAGATATCTATCATTTGAATGAAGCGCACGGGCTGCCGGCTGCATTTTATTTGCTGAATAAACACAAAAGCGTACAAGCTGTAAAAGACCGATTGATTTTCACCACCCATACGCCGGAAGAAGCCGGTAATGAAAAACACGATTTTGAAACCTGTTACAGTCTTGGTTATTTCTCCGGATTGAGTCGCGAAGAAGTTGAACAGGTAACCGGACTGAGTGCCAATGAACCTTTCAATCATTCGTTGGCTGCACTCAGGCTTGCCAATATCGCCAATGGTGTTTCCAAACTTCATGGCATTGTAGCCAATAAAATGTGGGGAAAATACGGTGGTATTTGTGAAATCAAATCCATTACCAACGCACAGAACTTTAAATACTGGGCGGATCATGATTTATATAGGTATGCGGATTCAAAAGAAGATGAAAAATTCGACAACCGCAAAAAAAACATGAAAAGCAAGGTGTTCAAAACCGTGGCAGGTCAAACTGGAAAAATATTTAATCCGGAGGTATTTACAATGGTCTGGGCAAGACGTTTTGCGGGATATAAAAGAGCGGATTTGCTGCTCAACGACATGGAGCGTTTCAATCGTTTATTGGAAAATAAAAAATATCCTGTCCAATTGATTTGGGCCGGAAAACCTTATCCCTTAGATCAACCGGCGATTGATGTTTTCAATAAATTAGTTCATGAAAGCAAAAAACACGGTAATATGGCGGTGATGACCGGGTATGAACTGAAACTGAGCCGACAGCTGAAAGAAGTTTCAGATGTGTGGCTAAACAATCCGCGGGTGCCGAGAGAAGCATCCGGAACCAGTGGTATGACTGCTGCAATGAATGGTGCGATAAACTTTTCCACCGATGACGGATGGATTCCGGAATTTGCGAAAAACGGAGAAAATGCTTTTGTTATTCCAAGGGTTGATTATGATAATCTGAGCGTCGAAGAACAGGATCGATTGGATTTGAATCATTTGTATGATATGCTTGAACACATCATTTTACCGATGTATTATGCGCTTCCGGATCAGTGGCGAAAAATTGTGCAAAATGGAATGCAAGATGTCAAAAATGGATTTACGAGCAACCGCATGGCGGATGAATATTACAGTTTGCTTTACAACCAATTGGTTACGGCTTAATCCGAAATTGATTCTTGAATTAATAAACGCTTGATTTCAATGAAATTCAGGGAAATTTACAGGTGAAAATGAATAAATCTGAATTAAGGGCATTTTACAAAGCAGCGCGAAATAACCTCAATGAACCTGAAATTCGGGAATCGGGTTTGAAAATCCTTGAAAAACTAAAAAAAATGGAGATTTGGGATTTTTCTGTTTTTCATATTTTCGTTCCCATCTCACAGCAGAAAGAAATCAACACCTATCCCATTATTGATTATTTGTTTCAATCCGGAAAAAGAGTGGTCGTTCCCAAAGTGGTAGGACAGCGGATGATTAGTTGCGAAATTCAAGAAGATGTGAAATGGGAAACGGGGGTATTCAATGTGCCGGAGCCGAAGGAATTTCGAGAGATTGATAGCCAGCGAATTGAAGTGATTTTTATGCCGATGTTGATTTGCGACAGCAAGGGCAACAGAGTCGGCTATGGCGGTGGATTTTATGACCGGTTTCTACAAGAAGTCCAAGGAGATGCATTGAAAATCGGGCTGAATTTCTTTGCGCCTATTGCTGAAATTTCAGATTTGAAAAAAACGGATATCCCTGTGAATTATTGCGTTACATCTGATGAAATCGTGTCTTTCACTTCCTGAACCGTATTGATGTCAGTGAAATAAAAAACAAATTCATATTTGAATTTCTTGGGGTCTTTTTTCAGCACATATTTTGCAGATTTACTCAGGGAATCAATGAGTTGCTTGTTTTGGGAAAAATAACGAACGGAATAATTCACCGAACGGACTGAATCCGGTATCAGGGTATCTTTTTCCGCCAGATTCAGATTCCTGATTTCCACGAAATGCACTTGAAGCGAATCCATTTCTAAGATGAGCTTATTGATTTTAATAGAGTCATCATCCAAAAAATAGCTTGAAATCTGCGGGTAGAGAATATTGCGCATCACGCTGTCATTTTGATTGGTAGTAAACAGCGAAGCCAATTCATAGACTTCCGTCAGTTTCTGCCGGGTGATGAAATTGACCGAAGTCAGCGAATCCATCTTAGTTACCGCGGTGGAATTACGGTAAGTTTTGATGACTTCCGGGTCGTGATTTCCCTGATAGACGGTCTTCTCTTTGCACGACCAGAGCAGAAAGCTCAGTCCTAATGCGATTTGTATCAAGGTTTTAATTTTCATCTGAATTAATTTTAAATTTGATTTTTACGATTTTTCCGTCTTTTCTTTCGGCTTCAATCAGTATGAAATTTTTCAGTGAAGTTGTGGGCAGCGACACCAGATTGATATACTGTTTTTTGCTGAGTACTTCTACTCCGAAAAATTCATTGCCATATACCTGATAGATCAGTGCGTTGTCGGCAATCATCTGGTCAAGCATTTTAATGCGCTCTTTGACACTTTGAGAAGATTTGGAATAATGCCGCAGCATCACTTTGTAATCATCAGGCTCTAAACGAATGGTTTCACTTCCCTGATAAAGTCTCAAATTAATTTTAAAAGTATCCTGTTTATAATAAGTTGATTTAATGGTCATTAATAAGGTGTCTTCTTTGGATGGAAATTTCACGCAGCCATTTTCGGTCAGGAATTCGAGGGGTGTGAATCCCGGACGCGCTACTGTGATTTCAATCGGTTCGGAGACCACGGCATTTCTGTCTGCGTCAACGAAACAAAATTCATAGGTTTTCTGATAAATTGTCAAGAAATAAACTGCGGTAGAGACCCCGGTGAGTAAAAGAAGTAAGACAGGGAAAATCCATTTCCTCTTTTTCTTAGGTTGTGGAAGCGGCATATCTTCCGTTGTTTTTTCCTTTTTTGCAACGTGGATTTCGACTGACTTTACTTTGGGTTCCGTATTGGTTTCAATTTCAGGTGCATTGCCGTCAGTGAGCAGGCTGGGTAAATTTTCCGTTGGCACATGATTTTTTTCTTGACTTTTAGTGATAAAATCTGCCCAGCCGGAATAGCCGATGTATTGCGATAAAATATTGAGCATATCTATCCTCGGCAGCTTTTTGAAATCAGATTTAAAGTAAGTATAAAACCATTTTTCACTGACCGAAGATTTGGTTTTTTGGAATAAATCTTCCTGAAAATTGACAATATCCGCTCCTTTCCACTCCGAAATATCCTTGGAAGAAGCCGAATTCGAGGTGAGATACCGTGCTGAAATCTCTTTTTTTAATTGTTCGAATAATTCTATCTCAGAAAACTTTCCCAATTTTACATCAATAATTAATTAAAAATCAATGTTTTGTAAATTGTAAATTAATTTACAAAGATGTTACAAGCATTTTTCAATGCCGCTGCTGCAAAGCTAACATACATTTGCGTCAATAAAAACCATTAAAAATTAAAAAAATGAAAAAAGTATTTGTAAAAGGAATCGCATTCGCTTTCATCGCAGGTTTATCATTCGCTAGTTTTTCATGCGAACAAAAACCGCAAGACACTGTAGAAACTGCAACTGACGCATTGGAAGAAGCTGCTGACGCTACCGCTGATGCTGCTGACGCTACTGTAGATGCTACTCAAGACGCAGTTGAAGCTGCTGGAGACTCTGTTGTAGAAGCTGCTCAAGATGCTGCTGATGCTACTGTAGATGCAGCTCAGGATGTTAAAGATGCTGCTGACGCTACTGTTGACGCTGCAAAAGAAGCTGTACAATAAGACGCCTTTTAAAACAGTATAAAAGAGCCGGCTCATATCGAGACGGCTTTTTTTGTGTTCTGAAAATTCAAACTGCAAAACCAACTTGCGCCACAGATTTGAAATTCAGCTATTGACAGGTTCTGAATTTTCGTTGATGAACTCATGCAAAGGTTTAACTTCCGCTTTATACATTCTTTGTAAATAAGCCAAACCATCCTGATATTCTTCTTCCGTAAAAGCATTGGTTGTTTCCTTCGGCACTAAAATCTTATATCCCAACGCATAGGCATCGGCAGAAGTATGACGACAACACATATTGGTATGCAAACCGGCTATCATAATGGTATCAACTCCCAGATTCCTGAGTAGAAAATCCAACTCCGTTCCAAAAAATCCGCTGTAAGTATGTTTTTCCAAAACATAATCGTCATCGGTAACATTCATTTCAGGTGTAATCTTTGCACCTTCGGTTCCTTTCATGCTGTGAGGTCCCCAAATTTCCAGTTCCCGGTCAACTTCTAAATGTGCATCGGAAACATAAATAACCGGAATCTGGTGTTTGTGGGCATAATCAGTTAATTTCTGAATGGGCTTAAGAACTTCAAAAGCTCTTGGTGTTGTCAACAGACCATGTACAAAATCATAGGTCAGGTCTAAAATAACGACTGCTGTTTTTTTCATTTAAATGATAATTTTTAGGGTTAATAAATCATTGCTTTTTTTCTTTACGGCATGGCAAATTATAAGCTGTTGAAAATCAATTTAATTCCACTTGACAAAACACTTTATAACCAACACATTCGGTGAATTGCTCTAAATATTTTCCAGTGCGAAAGCATACGAGTTCAGACGATAAAAGTAAACAATTTACAGCGGTTTTAAAAACAGTTTTTACTTTCAGTTATACTTCGCTGGGATTTAAGCCAAAGATATTCTTCCCTTTTTCACCATCGGGAAACCCAGATTAAATTTCATAGACAATTGAAAGTTCTTAGTGCTTAAAAAAACAATGAAAAAGCCTCCCAATTTTGGGAGGCTTTTCCTATTATTTGTTATTTGTACTGTGTACAATAATTATTACTTCTTCACAATCTTGAAGGTTTCCACTTGTCCGCCTTCGAGGACTGCTCTGAATACATACGCGCCTTTTGGCAGGGTTGTTACATCAATCTGACCACTGTTC
>JBBAEI010000035.1:0-23930 GCA_041656055.1 Weeksellaceae bacterium | reverse complement strand
GCTGAGAGCCTCACACAACTTACGGTATAAAAAATCGCCGTCGGTTGTTCCTTGCAATGCAAAAATAAAATGAAAAAGTGTATATTAGCAAATAAGAAAAGTAAATAGTCCGATTAATAGGGGGCTAAAACAGGGCAATAAAATAGAAATCACAAATTATACGCCTTCTATACTTGAGATTCATATTCAATGTAATAGAATATCCAAATTAGCGTTTTCTTCTTTAATTTTTTTTATCATTCTTTCTATTGGAGGATTAGCTATGGCAATTATATCTTCAGAAGATGGAAAAAAATTTATTATTCCGTTATTAATATACATAGCAAGTGCAATCTACTTGAGTAGATTACTTTTATGGAATAGTCGGGGAAAAGAAGTGTATAAAATATCAAAAGGACAAATTACATATTATTATGATTATGGTTTGTTTAAGGATAATGAAAATACACGGAAATTTAATTTACTTACTTTAGGTGTTTTAGACAAAAGGAATAATGATGTTCATTTTTCATTAGATAAAATAAGAACTAAAGCAAAAGAAGGGAATTTATTAATATCCTTGGATGAAGTAGATATCGAGTCAACTTTACCTTTAGAAATGAATAATTTAGTACAAATAATAAAAGAGGCAGATCCGAAAATCAAGGACTTTATTTTGTGAAAAGATTAAGTCAGGGTTGTTGTTCTTTTTCACAAACGAGACACCCAAAAGGAGCAGGAAAAAATCATTTCACAAAATTAACAGGATACTTCAGGTTTCTGAATTCGTGAATATCGGCTTTGAGGGAACCAACAGCTAATTCAGCTTTGATTTGAATCGGGATGTGGTTTTTATCATCTGTTACCCACATCGTTACGCTCTCGGATGCTTTAAACACCCTGCCCGATTGTACATAAGGTCGAAGTTTCAAGGCGTTGACAGTACCAAATTTCGATTTGATGGGTTCTCTGCCCAAGAGTTTCAATTTGAATTTATAAATCCCATCGGACAAAAGCACATCAATATCCATAAAATCACCTTCTTTTAATGCATCGGTATCCATATTTCTCAGATAATAGAATGCGGAAAGCAAATCCTGAATATCTGATTCCACCCGAAAATTGGTTTTGGTGTTTTTCAGGCGGTCATCAACGATGGCTATATTTTTTCGATGGTCAAAAGTAGTTACTTGATAGCGTTTGTAGCCGCCTTCACTGATGTTTCTGACAAAAAGTGATGGCTTGTTTGTAGCTGCATCTATGAAGGTTTCATAGTAATCATCCACCACGTAGAACACCCTGACTGCGCCGGCAGACGAACCCTTTCCTATCATTTGAAAATGTTTTCTCCCGTCGTAATTGGAATTCTTGATTTCGAGTGTTGCATAGCCAGCATCCAGAAATCCGTAATGAATACGGTATTTCAGAAACTCTCCCGCTATATAATTTTGAGATGAACTCGAAACGAAAGATGTGAGAACTGAAAAAATCAAAAAAAGCATTAAATACCTTATCATTCCCGGATTTTTGCCTTTTTTAAACAAACACTTTGCCATTTTTGTTTTCACGGATGAAACTTCTGTTATACGGTTGGTTGAGCGGCATCGGTATTGATGACCTTGGAAATCTCGGGTGCATGCTTTTTGATGGTCATTTCCACCCCGATTTTCAAAGTTAATTGATTCACCATGCATGCGGAGCAATTTCCCACCAATCTGACATTAACGACATCTCCCTCAATGGAAATCAATTCAATATCACCGCCATCATTATTCAAATAAGGGCGAATCTCGGCCAACGCCACTTCTATTCTTTCCCTTAAATCATCTGTTGCCATATCTAAACACTATTATTTTAATCCTAAAACCCAAATTACGAACAACCGGCCATCGTGGTGATGCGCACAGCTTCAGTCGGCGGCATGTTTTCATTTCTCTGAACCAAGCTTTCGACCATATTTTGGGTGATTTTTTCATAATTGACTGAGACGGGGGTATTGTCCTGCAACGCAGCAGGTCTTCCTACATCAGAGGCTTCCCGAATGCTTTGTACCAATGGAATTTCTCCGAGGAATGGAATCTCTAATTGTTCCGCCATATTCTTTGCGCCGTCTTTTCCAAAGATATAATATTTGTTGTCAGGCAGCTCTTTCGGAGTGAAATATGCCATGTTTTCCACTATGCCCAATACAGGAACATTGATTGCATCCATGCGGAACATGCCAACCCCTTTGCGGACATCCGCCAAAGCCACATTTTGTGGTGTGCTGACAATCACGGCTCCGGTTATCGGCACCTGCTGTACGATTGATAAATGAATGTCACCGGTTCCGGGCGGTAAATCTACCAACAGAAAATCTAATTCACCCCAATGCGCATCGCGAATCAATTGGGTCAATGCTTTGGAAGCCATGGGTCCTCTCCAGACTACGGCTTGATCCATTGCCGCAAAGAAACCGATGGACAATAATTTGACACCGTAACTCTCGATGGGCTTCATTTTGGAAATGCCATTTACTTTCACGGAATGTGGTTGCTCGCCTTCTACATCAAACATAGTTGGCTGCGAAGGGCCGTAAATATCTGCATCCAACAATCCCACTTTGAAACCCATTTTCAGCAATGTAACTGCTAAGTTGGCCGTAACTGTGGACTTGCCGACACCTCCTTTTCCGGAAGCTATGGCAATGATATTGGCAACGCCGGGAATAGGGGCACCTTTGATTTCATCCGGTTTTTTCTCGGGTGAATCCACCAAAATCCTCAGTTTCAAAGAATAATCCGGCATTTGTTCTTCAAAAGTGATTTTCAGCGCGCGTTCCAATCGTTTTCTTTCATGCATAGCCGGCGAATGGGAAACCATATCCAACATGATTTCATTGCCCATTACCTGAATGTTCTGCATCCATTTTTCCAATCCCAACTGCTCAAGAACACCTATTGCCTGCTTTTTAATGTCACTCATTTTTCCGAAATATTTGATTTACAAAATTAGAAATTTAAAGGATTATACCGAAATCATTGTTCATGATATTCATTATCCACAAAAGACAATATAGTCTTTAATTTATTCACCTCAAAATTAAGGCTTTTAAATCTTACAACGCAATAAAAATGATTTTATAACTTTGTGTCTGACCCCAATACCAAAAATATGGAAAAGCATTTTGAAGATTTGGAAATCATCAGGAATCATTTTATCGGTTTTCTGGAAGAATTTGATTTAAAACATTTGACATTCATTCCCTTGGGATTCAAAAACCATATTTTTTGGAATTGTGCGCATGCCCTTGTGACCCAACAGCTTTTGATTTATTATTTATCCGGCAATCAAATGTTAGTGGATAATAATTGGGTGAATCGTTTCAAAAAGGGAACTTTCGGCGAACAAAATGTAACGACGGCTGATTGGATGAATCTTCAGAAATGGCTGAAATCATCTCAGAAACAATTGATTGAAGATTATTATGATGGTCTTTTCACGGAGTATGAAACCTATGACACGAGTTATGGGATCCGGCTCAAAACCGTGGAAGATGCCATTCGTTTCAATAATCTCCATGAATCCCTGCATGTGGGCTATATCATGGCTTTGCGAAAAAACATAGGTTGAAAACCGGAAGGCAAATTCATCTTTTTGTGTTGATTTCCAATAAATCAACATACTCTGCATGGATGAGATTTTTCAAATCCTCCGGCTTGAGTTGCAACAAAAATCCTCTTTTCCCGGCACTGACACAGATTTTTTCAAATAATTGAGCGGACTCTTCAATGTAAGTCGGATATTGTTTTTTCATGCCAACCGGCGAACAACCGCCGCGAAGATAGCCGGTTACATCCAACAAATCCTTCATGGGAATCATTTCTACTTTTTTGGAATGAGAAGCTTTCGCCATTTTCTTTAAATCTACATGGTAATTAGAAGGAATTACCGCTACAAGGTATTGATTTTCACTATTTTGAAGCACGAGGGTTTTGAGGATTTGCACCGGATTGATGCCCAATTTCGCTGCGACGTGTGCTGCACTCAAATCCTCAATATCTACTTCAAAATCAATTACATTATGTTGGATATGATGACTTTTCAATATTCTCGACGCATTGGTTTTCTCTGCCATTTATTCTTTGATTAATTCACGGATTTCAGGGTCGCTTTCTAAATTTCTCATTTGTCTTTCCACCCATTTCGCTCTTTGGCTCACGTACGGACCGGGTGGATTCACAGCGTATTTCTTGGGATTGGGCAAATTGACTGCAATTCTTGCCGCTTCATTGCGAGTTAATTGCGAGGCTGGTTTTTGAAAATACCGTTGGGAACCGGCTTCAATACCAAAAGTTCCGATGCCGGTTTCCGATACATTGAGGTACATTTCCAAAATCCGTTTTTTTCCCCAGATTTGTTCAATCATAAACGTAAAATAAACTTCCAAACCTTTTCTGAACCAACTTCTTTTTTGCCATAAAAACACATTTTTAGCAACCTGTTGTGAAATGGTACTGCCTCCACGCATCTTTTGCCTTTGATTTTTTTGGTTGAATTCCAAAGCCTTTTTAATCCCTTCCCGATCAAAACCGTTGTGAACCGCAAACTTTTGATCTTCTGATGCAATGACAGCCAATTTGATATTTTCAGGCATGGCATCGTAAGCAATATAATCCCGGTTCAAGCCGTGTCCTTCCACCCAGCTGTTGAATTGCGTAATGGTAATCGGTGGATTGACCCATTTCAAAATCACAATATAAATGAGTTGGGCAATGAAAAGAAGGATAAAAGTTCTCTTAATAAATCTGAAAATCCTTTTCAAGTTGTGGGTAAATTACTTAGCTTTAATTCTAATAATCAAGTCATTGCGCAAATTCAAATTTTCCCGATATCATTCCGGTAATATTCGTAATCAAAATGAATTTTCCGGACATTTTCATAAGCCGTGTTTCTGGCTTCTTCCGGGGTTTCTCCGATTCCCACCACATTCAACACCCTACCGCCGGAAGTCAGTATCTTGCCATCCACCAATTGTGCACCGGCGATGAAACAGGGACTTGTTACATTTTCCAAACCGCGGATTTCAAAACCTTTTTCATAATTCAGCGGATAACCTCCGGAGACCATCACCACGCAACATGCGGTTTTGTTGTTGAATTTCAATTCAATAACTTCACTGCGATTGGATTTCATGACAACATCCAACAAATCATTTTCAAGCAACGGCAATGTAACCTGCGTTTCCGGATCGCCCAACCTCAGATTATACTCCAACAGATATGTTCCTTTTTCATTGATCATTAAACCAAAGAAAATTACGCCGGAGAATATCAAATTTTCTTCCAACAGACCGTTTAAAGTAGGCTGCATAATCTCCGCTTTGAATTCTTCAAAATGCGCCTGCGTAAACATAGGATTCGGAGCCATCGCCCCCATTCCGCCTGTATTCAGCCCGGTTTCGCCTTCGCCAATTTTTTTATGGTCTTTGGCGGAAATAAACGGATAAATGGTTTTCCCATTGAAAACCGAAAGTATGGAAGCTTCAAATCCCTGCAAATATTCTTCAATCACCACCTCGCTGCCGGCATCGCCAAAGGCTTTGTTTTCCATGATGTCTAAAACCGCTTTTCGGGCTTCTTCAAAATCCCGGCAGATGATTACCCCTTTGCCGGCCGCCAATCCGGAGGCTTTGACCACAATCGGGAATTCCCGGGTTTTCAGATATTCGATGGCGAGCATCGGGCCTTGAAAAGTTTTGTATTCAGCTGTTTTCACGCCGTATTTTGCCATGAATGCTTTGGCGAAAGCTTTGCTCGACTCCAATTGCGCAGCCTTCTTGTCCGGCCCGAAGATTTCCAATCCCGAGGCTTGGAATAAATCCACAATTCCTTCTGCCAACTCCGCTTCAGGCCCTACAAAAGTCAAGTCAATCTGATTTTCCATCGCAAAATCCCGGATATCTTCTAAGGATTCAAAGCTGTGATTTTCACCGATTTGCGCAGTTCCTGCATTGCCGGGTGCAAAATGCAATTGAATCTCCTTTCCGCTTTTTTGGGCGTCTTGCAACATCTTCCAGCCCACCGTGTGTTCCCTTCCGCCGGAACCGATGACTAAAATTTTTTGATAAGATGAATTTTCTGACATTATAATTTAATTGAGTGCGCTATGCTTTTTTTCTTTTTTCCAATTCAGAAGTCAACAGATTCAATAACTGTTGGTTGTCCATATCCAAAGAATCACAATTGATGAAAACCGGGGTTCCGTAAACCTTTAAATTTTGTTCCGAAGCCCGCGTAAAAACCTTGCTGTCAATACGACTGATGTATTTGTCGGGGTTGATTAAATCCACGGCAATGGTCTGAGTTCTCGCTATTTTCATCGCTCTGAAACCGGAAATATCTTCCCAATCAACGCTTCCAAAACGAAAGGCAGTAGTGGTGTCCAATAGGCCTTCATCGGAAAGGCTCAGCCCTAAATTTTTGTTGGACAATTTCCGACCGACATAAATCAAGGTTATGCCGAAAAACAAAACCCCTAAAATTCCAATTACAATAATGATGGTGGAATTTTTTATCAGTCCACTTGAAAAGGCTTTGGGCATGGTGACGAACAAGACACAAAAAATAAAAGGAATGAGATTCAAGAACAGCAATCGTCGGAATCGTTTTTTGTTCAGTTTTATAAAAGTTTCATTCATTTCAATTCGGGTTATAAACGTTTTTCTAATTCGGGATGATTGAATAAATGAGAATAAATCTCTAATTTCTCAGTCTGGAAAAGACATATTCCATTGATAAACAAATTGGTGAAGTGTTTGGAGTTGATATCTAAAATACCTAATGAATTTAGTTTTTCATTCATGAGAACAACGCCTTTTCGCATTTGGATTTCATTGTTGATTCTGTAATTCACCAAATCATTTTCATAAATATCTCGATGAAATTTATCTTGAAAACCTACAAAATGGTCGATCTGGTTATAATTCGGTTTGCCGCGCATCCACCAAAGTCCTTCACGCCCTTTGAATAAAAGCCCGTCCGGCGTTTCTTCCACATAGCCGATAATCCTTTTGTTCAGCCGCAAACGGTATTTGTTGTTAAACTTTTTCATCGATGGTAAAAATCGTTATTTTTGTCGAAATGTACGAGATAATTCCTAAAAAACGTTATCAACAAACGATGCGTTTGGTCGAAAAGTTTTTCAATAGAGAAGACCGCATTTTGGATTTGGGCGTTGAAAATCCTTTGGCTTTGCTGATGAAAGAGAAGGGATTCCAAATTCAGAATACCAGTGGCGAAGATTTGGATGAGGAATATGCTTCGCTGAAAAATGTTGAAGCAGATGGAGTTACAGCATTTGAAATTCTCGAACATTTGTTGAATCCCTATTCCGTTTTGAAAAATCTGCCCGGAAAAAAATTATTGGTTACCGTGCCATTGGATTTGTGGTTTGCGCCGCCGTACCGGAATATGAATGACATCCGCGACTGGCATTATCATGAATTCACGGATTGGCAGTTTGACCGGCTGTTGGAGAAAACAGGTTGGGAAATCAAATTCCGGGAAAAATGGACGAATCCCGTCAATAAAATCGGCATCCGACCGGTTCTCAGAAGATTTACACCAAGGTATTATGCGGTTTATGCGGAAAGAAAAGTTTAATCCGAATCAAAACAAATCATGAAAATCCTGATGGTATTAGACCATGAATTTCCTTCCGATATTCGAGTGGAAAAAGAGATTGAAACCCTTAATTCTGCCGGACACAAAGTGGATTTGGCGTGTTATACACGAACGAACAGGGCAACGGAAGAAGTATATTCGGGAATTAAAATCTTCAGAAAATCCATTTCTAATTTCCTGTATAAATCATCGGTAGGTGCCTTGAAATTTCCATTTTATTTTAATTTCTGGAAAAAATTTTTGGATGAAATTCTGCGCAAAGGAAACTATGGAGCAATTCATATTCATGATTTACCGCTTGCCGCACTCGGCTTTCAATTCGCACAAAAATATGATTTGAAATTTGTACTTGATTTGCATGAAAACTGGCCGGTGCTGATGAAATTGTCGGATCACACCCAATCATTGTTGGGGAAATTCCTGAACAGTCATCGGCAATGGTTGGCTTATGAAAAAAAATACGCAAATCTGGCTGATGGCTTGATAGTCGTGGCACCTGAAATGCAAGAACGATTGCGGAAAAGAGGTGTAGAAAACGAAAATACCATCATCGTTCCCAATACTTCCAAAAAAGATACTTTTCAGTTTTTGAAGGAAGTCGAACCGGAACCGGAATTCCTCACCATGCTTTATACCGGCGGGCTGACACGGCATCGTGGCGTTCAGGTTGTTATAGAAGGATTGCGCCAAATGAAGCTGCATGAGAATTTCAGGTTTTGGATAGTCGGCAGTGGGCGATTTGAACAGGAATTAAGAGACTTGGTGAAGAAGGCAGGATTGGAAAATCAAGTGGAATTTTTCGGCTGGCAACCACAAGAAAAAGTCTTTGAATTCATCATGAAATCGGATATCACGCTGATTCCTCATTTGAAAAGTGAGCATACGGACAATACTTCGCCCAATAAAATTTTTCATTATATGCTGGCGCAAAAACCGGTTTTGGCTTCGGATTGCAATTATCTGAAACGAATTCTAAACGCTGCGAACTGCGGATTGATTTATCAGAATAATAGTTCGGAAGATTTTGCGCGCCAATTGAAGGAGATGATAGATTCACCGGATAAAAGAAAAATTTGGGGGGAAAACGGTTTGAAAGCTGTGAAAAATGAGTACAATTGGGAGTTGACTTCTCGGCAATTGCCGGTGCTTTATCAATTTGGAAATTAAATTCAAGTTGGCATTCGCATTCAGTTGATTTGCAGTAAAATAATATATTATTCCAGAAGTAATTATCGGGTTGTATTCAATATGCAGTCTTAAATTATTGATAAATCACATCTAAGCTATTGTTAAAATTAAATTTAATTCATACTAAATAATTTAATTTGTCGTTATGAACACAGAAAAACGTTTTTATAATTTTGGTTTTTTCAGCTTTTTGGGTGTTCTTCCCGCTCTGGGAAATTTTAAATTCAGTTTATCAATGAAAATAAAAATGATGGGGAAGAACACCCGGGAAGCGTCAAACTTCACTCAACCGATTATCCAATTTCACATTCCGACAACTCTCTTTCATGCGTTCAGTTTTCTTTATTTTCGAACTGGGATAAGATGAGGTATTTAATTTATTTGATTTTATGGGCAGGAGCTCTGCAAATTGTGTTCGGACAAGAAAAAGTCATCGAAGGAATGGTGATTATCGACATGGAAGAAATGTCTCCGGAAGGGGTATATGTGACGAACAAAAGAACGAATAAAACCACAGTGACGGATGCTTTGGGCGGCTTTTCGATTCGGGCGGTAGAAGGGGATCAGCTTTTGATTCGTTCTTCGTTTTATGAAAGCCGGATATTTAATCTGACTGAAAATGTGATGCGCAAAGAGTTCATTACTATTCACTTAAGTCTTCAGGTGGTGGCATTGGATGAAGCGGTCATCACACAAAAACTCACCGGTTATTTGGACAAGGATGTGAAATACAATCCGAGCAAAGACCGTGTGGCGAAATTGTACAGGGAGTTGGGCATCAATCCGGATGTGGATAAACTCCGGGATTCGGCCGATTTTTCTTTTGGGCGGGACGTCACTTTTACTACTTTGAATGTGGAGAAAATGCTTGAAGTTTTCACGGGTGATTTGCGCAGAAGGCAGAATTTGTATGAGTTTGAAGGAAGGGAGTATAAAATCAAGAAAATTCAGGATTATTTCGGGGAAGATTATTTTGTCAATGACCTGAATATTCCCAAAGAAAAAATCCGGGAATTCGTATTCTTTTCCTATGAATCTACACGGATTCCGTTGCTTTTTGACAGCGGAAACTATTTGGGTATCATGCAGGAATTGAATCAATCTTCGAAAATCTATCTGAATCGTTTGGAGAAATGGATGAACAAATGACCGACGATTGAAATCAAAAAAAAGAGTCCGAATCCGGACTCTTTCTTAATTTCATATTCTTCTTACTTTCTTATTGAAATTCATCATCGCTTACAGGCTGGTTGAATTGAATATCCTGTAGATTGAATTCTAATTTCATCCCAACATCCAAGGTGATTTTCTGTGGAACTTTCACACCATCAAATTCTTTGTAATCTTCAAAGGTAATGGTTTGTGAAAAAGTTTGCCCTTGTGCTTCAACATTGGAAACAGCCCCAAGTTTCAGGCCTGTATTAATGTCATAATAACTTTTCGTATCTCCTTTTTCAATCACATAAGCATCTTTTCCTTCAAAGCTTTCAATGCCGATTAGTTTCAGGTTTTTGTTATCCGCCAATGCCACTTCCGGGAATGGCAAAGCATCGTATTTCATTTCAGCGATTTCCTCTGCATCCAAATCTTTTCTTTGACCTTGTCCCATTTCATAACCGGTATTTCCATCAAAAACTTTTTTGCTCATGACTTGTCCCATCATGGACATTTCCTGTTTGGTTTTTCCGTCGGATGTATTGATTTCTTTCAGGTTGAGTTTCATGCCTTGGGCTTCCGCTTCATAAACGGCGATGGACGTTTTAACCGCTCTGACTTTGTCGCCGCCAATGGCTGCGATGTAATTGTCCAATACGGTTTTCACGGTTACATTGCTGTCCACGGTTTTTTGTTCCGGCTTGGTGGTCGGTTTTCCGAATCGGTCAAAATAATTGATTTTATAAGGTAATTTTTCCAATGCCGCCAATACTTCCGATGCTTTTCCGACAACGAGAATTCTGGCATTGTCATAGCTGAAATATTTTTGAGCCGCTGCCTGCACTTGTTCCGGTGTCACTGCATTGATGTTCTGAATGTAATTTTCGTAGAAATTATCCGGCAGATTCTGGGTTTGTGTTCTCAATGCGAATCCGGCAACAGTTTCCGGTTTTTCTGCATTCATCACAAATCTTCCAATCATACCTGCTTTTACGGTAGCCAATGTTTCGGCATCGGGTTTGGTTGTTCTGATTCTGTTCAATTCCGCCATTGCAACGACAACGGCACTATCGGTTACTTCATTTCTTACGGAAGCACCGCCGCGGGCTTTGCCAACGTGTTTATCGGCATTGACACTTGAACGTGCGCCATAAGTCCAGCCGTGTTTTTCACGCAAAGCCATATTCAGATAGCTATTGAAATCCCCGCCGTAAATCTGATTGGCGACCAATGCCGGATAATAATCCTTGTCAGTCATTTTCAAATTGCTGACATTCAGAATTGCTATTTCAGACTGAACGGCATTTGGCATGTCCACAAAATTAATTTCCGTTTTGCTGACATCTTTTGGAGCCGGGAAGTTTGAAGTCGGAATATTTCCTTTTTTCCAACCTGCAAATTCTTTTTCAACCATTTTTTTCACATCATTGAATTTCACATCTCCCACGATGGTCAGATAAGCATGATTGGGAACAAAATAATTTTTGAAATGATTTTTCACATCATTCAGGTTCAATGATTTAATTTTTTCTTCGGTAACGAATTCTCCTTTCGGATGGTTGGCACCATAGACCAAAACATTCTCAACCCGCATGGCGTTTTCCTGAACGCTTTTCTCACCGGCTTTTAGGCCGTCAATGGTTCGGGCAGTTTCCTTGTCAAAGTCTTCTTGTGTGAAATTTGGATCGATGATTCCCTGTGCCATCATCTCAATAACTCTCGGGAAATACCGGGAAAGTGCATTGGCGTATGCGCCTTTGGAATTGAAATAAATACTGGCACCCATGAAATCAACTTCCTCCTGATAATCATCTTTGGAAATTTTGCTGGTTCCATTCCCAAGCAGGAAACCGGTCAGGTCGTCAATTCCTTTTTTGCTGCCTTCGGTAAAAAGCGGATTGTCGATACTCAGGTTGATATTCACTCTCGGGAGCTTGTGGTTTTCTACTACCATTACTTTCAGACCGTTTTTCAACTCAAATGTTTTTGGCTTTTCGAGTTTAACTTTGGGTGCAGGCCCCGGTTTCGGTTGCTGTGAACGGTCAATCTGCGCATTGGCTCCGGCTGCTATAAATACCATAGTAAATATATATATTAACTTTTTCATCATTTTTTGTTTAATGTTTTTTGACCATTATTTTTTCTCAGGACCATATTCCACTACAAGCCGCTGATTGTCATTCAGATATTTTCTGGCGACCTCTCGGATTTCTTCACGTGTAATGGAATGATAAATATCCAATTCATTGTTTATCAGCTCCGTATCTCCGTATAGCAAATAATAGGTTGCCAATGAATGTGCAACTCCTTCGATATTGGAATTGGCGTTTACATATTCATTTTCAAATTTATTCAGCAATTTTTGATATTCTCTTTCAGAAATCAATTCTGTTTGCAGTTTTTTGATTTCATCGGAGAAAGCATCGGCCAGTTCGGACAATGGGGTATTTCCAACCGGCAGCGAATAAATAATATAGGAACCATAATCTTCCTGACTGAAGTTGAAGGCACCCACCTGAAGTGCTTTCTTCTCTCTGTCCACCAATCGTTTGGTCAGTCGCGAACTTTCACCATCACTTAGAATCGTTGAGATCATATCTAATACTCTCGCTTCTCTTGTTTTCATGGAAGGCGTGCGGTATGCGGTAATCAACATCGGGATTTGGACGTTGGGGTCTTCCCATGTTGCGTTGATTTGCTGCGTAATTGGTTCTTCTACATATTGTTTTTTAGGGATAACAGTTCCTTTCTGAATCGGTCCGAAATAATCTGAAATCCATTTTTTAGCCTGTTCTTTTTCAAAATCTCCGGCTACGACCAACACGGCATTGTTAGGAATATAGAATTTCTTGAAAAAAGCCTGGAATTCTTCTAAAGTAGCGGCGTCCAGATCTTCCATTTCCCCGATGGTCGTGTGCTGGTATGGGTGTACTTTGAACAGATTTTCTTTGATGGCTTTCAGGATATTTCCGTAAGGCTGATTGTCCACTCTCAGTCTTTTTTCTTCTTTTACTACTTCATTTTGCGTGTCCACTCCGATTTGATTAATCACCGGGTGCAACAATCTTTCGGATTCCATCCAAAGCCCCATTTGCAGGCTGTTGGAAGGGAAAACTTCATAGTAATAAGTTCTGTCATCGGTGGTATTGGCATTGTTTGTTCCCCCGTTGGAACTCACGATTTTGAACCATTCACCGCGCCCGATGTTTTCGGTTCCTTCAAACAGCAAGTGTTCAAAAAAGTGTGCAAAACCGGTTCTACCCGGATCTTCATCTTTTGCTCCCACGTGATACATTACCGAAGTAATCACTACGGGTGCAGAATGATCCTGATGCAGGATTACATGTAGCCCGTTGGGCAGTTCATACTCTTCATATTCGATTTTCTGAGCAAAGGAACTCGTTCCAATCACGCCCATCAATGCGAATGCAAGACCAATTTTTTTCATATTTCTTAGTATTAATCTATGTAATATGTTGGCGAATGTATGATTTTGTTACAAAGTATCCGGGAAATCCGCATATTTTTTCCAAGCTGCATACAACTGCGGAAAATCAATTGGTCAAACCCATTCAAATTCCGAATTCCAAACAAGATTCTCTGCGAAAAAAATCAATAAATGACACAATTAGAAGAGATTATTATCTTTTATTGATTAATTTTATATATTTGTCAAAATTTCCTCGTTATGTTTTCTAAGACATGTGAATACGCCATTCGTGCTCTGATTTTTATCGCACAAAGAACCAAAGACGGAAGTCGAGTAGGCATCAAACAAATTGCGAAAGAAATTGATTCTCCGGAATATTTCATCGCCAAGATCCTACAAGACCTCAGTAGAAAGGGCTATGTGAAATCTGCTAAAGGCCCGAGAGGCGGGTTTTATCTGTCCGAAGAAAACGGGCAAAGATCACTGGCTGACATCGTCAGAGAATTGGATGGCGACAAACTGTTCAGAGCCTGTGCTTTGGGACTCAAAGAATGCTCGGAAAACCATCCTTGCCCGATTCATGACCAGTATAAACACATCAAATCCAAGTGGAAGCATATTTTAGAAACTTCACTGATTATCAATCTCGCTGAAAAATTAGATGAGAACTTGACTTTCCTCAATAGCAAGAATGAATCACCTTATGCATGAAACCGGCAGTTCCGGGCTTTCCTGTAAATCCATCAGGGCATTGATTAATTTGAATACTGAAAAATATTTCAAATCAGCAATTCGGATGGTTTCTTCACGGATTCTTTTCAATTCCAAAAGCGATTGCCGCATCGTTCCATTCAGTAGAAAAGACCGGGGTGTAATCCAGTCCGTTCCGGCTTTGAAAACCAGATTGGAATAAGAAGTATCTGTGATTTCACCGTTTTTTACCAAGATGATTTCATCTTCATCGACTCCATTTTTCAGTTCGTCAAAAACCCTTCGGTCTTCAAATTTAAAGGGATATTCAATTGTGTTGTTTTCAATTAATTTAAAGGAATTCAGTTGTTTAATTTCATAAGGAATGATTTCAAATCTCTCAATTTCCTTGCTGTAAATGATTCTCAATTTGAATTTTCCATTTTGGGGAATTTCAAGATGATAGAGGAAATCGTAGAGATTAATCTTTCCGATGATGTCCGGAAATGCAGCTTTTGTAGCTTCCATTCTCAAGCGGTGAAAATCCAGATTTCGGAAAACCCCGTCAATCAGGCAGATACTCTCAATAAATCGGCGAATCATTGCTGCTGAAAATCATTCTTTCCAAATGAAAATTAAATATTTTTCTCACCGATGTTTTCTATTTCGGAAAACTCATCCGACATCAAAACATTTTTCACCATGGAATAGCTGATGAGTGCTCCTGCCGGTATGGTGGCGAGCAAACCGATGTAAATGGCGATGGCTCCCATTTGTGATATGACGCCAACGATGAAGACAAAAAGCAGCAACCACCAGAAATTTCTCTTGCCTAACCTGAAAGAATTTTTCAAGGCTTCGACCGGCGAATAATCCCCGAAATAAATCAGATAAGGTGCAAAAAATAACAATACCTGAATCAGGTAACTTGCTATCATCATGAAGAATATGTAAACAAAGAAGAACCCAAAGAACATGGTGCCGGGATAGAAATCTCCGTCAAAATTGTTTTCCCAAAAAAATACTGAAAAAAATACACCGAAATATGGAATTATAATCAGTAAAACCAAACCCATGTATATCAATCCTAATACGGCCAGTTGACTGGTTTTTTTGTATCCATCAAAAAAATCACTGAATTGTAATGTTTGCCCATTTTCTACTTTTTCACCGGCAATGGCAAACCCGAGCATGGTGGGATAAGCCGTGAAAATCAACCCGATGATGGTTATTGATGAAACGACAAGTATAAAAAATGCCGTCAAAGCATAAAGGCTGAACAGCAACCATTCTTTCATGTAAATTTCAAAACCTTTGGAAATGGATTCTCCCAATTTGAGGTCATATCCGTTTTGAATTTTTTCTTCTACGGTTGAGCGGGTAATCGTTGCCATAATTTTTAGAATTTAGAATTCAAATATAAGGTTTTTAACAGAAACGACAATTGATTCAAATCTTCAAATGTCCTTTATAGCTTATCTTTGCGCATTAAATTCAACAAAATATGGATGCCAAGGAATTGTTTCAACTAATCCGGTCGCGCAGGTCTGTGATGCCACCGCTGTACAACGAAAAAGAAATTTCCGACGACGAAATGGAAATGATCCTCGAAAGTGCAAACTGGGTACCGACCCACAAACACACCGAACCGGGTAGATTTAAAATTCTCAGTGGAAATGCCCTGCCGCGATTTGCGGAATTCATGGTTGAGAATTACAAAAACACCGTGCCGCCCGAGAAACAAAATGCAATGAAAATCCAGAAAATTCAGGAGAAATGCTTGAAGTCCAATAAAATCATTTTGATTTGTTACCGGAAATCGGGTTTGGTTCCCGAATGGGAAGAGTTGGCTTCGGTTTCCACAGCGGTTCAGAATATGTGGCTGATGTGTACCGCAATGGGCATTGGTTCTTATTGGTCAACTTCAGGTGCGATTGCGTATATGCATGATTTCATCGAATTAGATGCAGCCGAAAAATGCGTTGGAATTTTCTACATGGGTAAAGTGGATGCAGTACCTTATGATGGACACAGAAAGCCGATGGATGAAAAAATTAAACATATTGATTTTTAAACGATAACATCGTCTCAATTAAATTTTTTACTTTTGCGCCCGAATTAAAAAAAACATATAAAAAATAATTTCTGATGAGAAAAATTTGTTTGATTTTGTCAATTTTGGGGTTCGTTCATTTGAACGCACAGACCGTTGATGCAGACGGGAATCTTCATACAGACAGTGAAAAGAAATTGGCAGCGAAATCCGCCAACGGTCGTCTTCAGGGCTGGTACAAAAGCGGAAAAAACAATCTACAATTCAATCAAGCCGCATTTTCCAACTGGATTGCCGGAGGTGTTAACTCTTATGCGTTGACTGGAAACTTAGATTATGAATTTAACTGGACAAAAAACCGGCATATTTGGGACAACAGGTTTATTCTTGCGTACGGTGTGTTGAAAAATGAAGGGGAAGATTATAGAAAATCAAATGACGTCATTGATTTCACCACTTCTTACGGTTATGAATTCAGCCCCAATTTTTATTTCGCCGCAGCAGCTAACTTGAAAACTCAATTTTCAACAGGATATGATTACAATGTGCAGGACGAAGTGACTGGAGCATATCAGAAAATCTCCAATATCATGGCACCCGGCTATCTGACATTCGGTCTGGGGGTAGATTACAAACCCAGTCCTGATTTGCAGGTCAGCTTTCATCCGATTACTTCCCGATTTACTTTTGTGATGGATGAAGCCCTTCAATATGCCGGGAATTTTGGGTTGAAAGAAGACGGAGATTCCTTCGTTTATGGTTTGGGAGCTTACATCGGCGCACGTTATAAATTCAAGATTATGGACAATGTGACCTTTGATAATCAAATCGGAATTTTCAGTGATTATTTAAAGGATCCCCTCAATATGGACATCGCCTATATGGGATTGCTTGACTTCAAAATCAACAGCTTTCTTTCCGCACAAGCTTCCATCAACTTATTCTATGATGAAGACCAAATCACAAGAATTCAGCTGAAAGAGACTTTCGGCATTGGATTGTCTTATAATTTCAACAATACAGAAACATTGAAATCACGTCCTGAAAACTATCCGACCATCGAAGAATTGCAAAAATCATTGGATAAAGCACAGGAAAATGTTGATAAAGCCAACAAAGCATTAGAAGATGCCAGAAATAAATTAGAAGGAGCGCAGTAGGATTAAGCCGCTTTTTCAATAATTCAAAATGAGGGAATTCCAAAAAGGAATTGTCTCATTTTTTTGTTGGAAACAAAAGGATGTTTTTCATAATCAGTCAAAAAAAACTTAGACAAAGTTTTTAAGGATACTCTGTCTAAGTTTACTCCATCGTTGAAAAACATTGGAGTGTGTTAATTAATTAACACGTGGATTAGTAAAAATCAATCCCTCATTTTTTCACAATCTTAAAAGATTTAGTAGATCCTTTTGTGTCCGTTACTTTCAACAGATAGGTGCCTTTCGGCATATTGCGCAAATCCGCGGACTGCACATTTTTTGATTGTTGCAACAGTTTCCCGCTCAAGTCATAAATTTCAGTCATTGCCACCGGATTTGTTGACCGGATGTGAACGATGCCTGTAGTCGGATTGGGATAAAGGGCTGTGGTTGCTTGATGCACATTTCCAATATGCATGGTAGCGTCTTCCACAACAAAATTTTGGGCAAAGGCACGATATGTTCCAGCACGGTTATCCGCCCATACAGCAACACTTTGACCTTCCACATTTTCGGTGAAATCTACCCTGAATTTATTGCTGTCAGCCGTTGCAATCATTTCATATTGGTTTTCCCAAACAAAATCTCCGTTTTCATCTAAATAAGTTACCCCTAATTGGATGGAGTTGACGCCATTGCTGATGCCGTTGGAGAAAAGTATCAATGGCTGATTGTTCACAAGTCGCATATTGCCGACAGCAACCCAAGCGTCAGCAGAAACCGGAAAAATGATTTTCGCATTTTCTCCAAGCAGTGGTTCGCCGGTTGTTTTATCATATTTTTGAATCGCCTGTCCGAACAGGGATTGGTTGGTGTCGCTCAAGGTGGAAGTCGCCCAGATTACAGAAGAAGTTTCGTCAAAAGCAATGCTAGTATTCATTTCATAGCGGCTGTCATCCACGGCAAACGAAGCCCCATCAGCACTCCAAGGAAGGCTTCCGTCCGGATTGATTCTTTGCAAAAATGAATCAAAACGATTGCCGGTTGAACCATAATAACCCCAATAAACCGTATCACCATCCTGTAAAATCGGATAACGTCGGTTGCTGGCCAATGTTTGTGTGGATACTTGTATGCTATTGTCCCAAAGCGGGTTGGCGTCTGCATCAAACCTTTGAGCCCACATCATGGAATTGATGCCAAACCCTGCTTTGACATGATAAAGCAGGATGAAAGAGCCGTCAGAAAGTTCCGCCATTTCACCCACCACACAACTTTCTCCGGAAGGGCCGGTGATTGTCAAAGGCTGATCCCAGACGGGATTGCCATTCGCATCATATTTTATAAGTTGTGCATCGCCTGAAGTGATATTCAGATAACCTGCTATCAGTCCGCCATCGGGCTGTAGAAGGATTTTGATGTCCCAGCCGTCGGGAATGATGATGCCGCTGTCACCGAATAGCTGCGTGCCATCGGGTGAAATCTTGTTGATATAACCGTCTCCATCTTCCGTGGAACTAAAACCGATGTACAAATTACCATCTTCATCCACCGCCGACGAACGTGTGATGGTCCAAGATGCTGGCGCAGCCGTGTCATTGGCAAGCATTCCATTTGTTCCGAACATTGGATTGCCGTCCTGATCCAAAAGTTGCACTCTCAACTGATAACCGTTTGAGGTATCATAAAAAATCACATAGGTTTGTCCGTCATAGGTACCTATTGATTGAATGTCATCCGTTGGGCCGTCTGCCACAGGAGTATTGACATTGTAGTCTTCTGTCCATTGGGAAAATACGCACATGGGTAGTAAAAAAGATAGAATTAACACATAGAATTTCATTTGATATAGGTTTAAATTTGACCAAAGGTCAGTATTCTAAATAAAAAATCCTAAACATTTTCAAGATTTTTAAAGAATTGATTATCAAATTGAAATGAATTTAAATTCGATGTCCAATTTAAATTTCAGTTTTCTATTTTTTGGGATGATTTAAGAAATTTAGAATAAGGGAAAGTGTTTTATTTATATACCGAGCTTCCATCTAAATATTCCCAGACTTTCTCCGGTAGCATCGGTCGTATATTTTTACCGGCTTTGAGGGCTTGACGTATAAAACTCGATGAGATTTCCATGATGGGTGCATCTACAAATTGGAATTTCGGATGTGTTGCCCATTCTCCGGGTTCGTAGCCGAGGCGCGGGTAAACACAGATGGAGTAATTTTTCAGAATCTGTTCGTGGTTTTTCCATTTTCTAAATCCAGACAGATTGTCCATCCCCATAATCAGCGAGAAATCATGCTGCGGATATTTCTCCTTCAACACCGTCAGCGTATCTATGGTATAAGATGGTTTGGGCAAATTGAATTCCACATCGGAGGACTGCATGTGGGGATAATCTTCGATGGCGATATTTACCATATACAGCCGGTTGTAGTCATTGGCGAGGGAAGCTTTCTTCTTGAAAGGATTTTGCGGCGTCACCACAAACCAGACTTTCTCCAAATCAGAATATTGCTGTAAATGATTGGCAATGACCAGATGACCGATATGGATAGGATTAAAGGAGCCGAAATACAAACCGATTTTCATGGGGATAAAAATAAATAAATTCTTTGATATTGATTCAGTTAACCAAAACTTAATGGATAGTAAGTTGGATTTTTATAAATTAGCAAAAATTTATGAAATGAATTCAACTATTACTTTTTGGAAGAGTAAATTCCTGATTACTCAATTTTTATCTTTAATTTTTATTTGCTCCGGGGTCTTGCTTTCTGCACAGACAGTTTTTTATTCGGAGAATTTTGGAACTCCGTCAGGAAATGTAGCAATCGGAAGTTATACCGGATTCCAAAACACGGAGGTTACTTACAGCGGATCTGCTGATATAAGAAGTAGTACCCCTTCTTCAGGCTATAGTGGCGCAAGTGGTGGGGGAAATGTTTTTTTTAATTTGGGTCGCACTTTTTTAATTGAAGGAATCGATGCTTCCGGATACTCGAATCTCGAACTTTCTTTTGGTCATCACAAGGCAAACAATGCTTCCGGTGCTGAATTAACCGTTCAGGTGAGTTATGACGGCGGTGGTATCTGGCATGATTTGACTTATGTCAGAGAAACGGGAAGTGGAACTACAAGATGGACTTTCATAGTGCCGGAAGGCTTGATTGAGAATCCATCTTCCTTGTCTATATTGTTCATAAATACGGCCAATACAAACAATTATCATTTCAGACTTGATGACATCAAATTATCGGGCATTCCTTCCGCATGTGAAGTACGGCCGGATGTTCCTGCCGGAGTTATTGAAGGAGTTCCGTTTTATTGTGAAACAGGCAATTTACATTGGAATGGAGATGCGGCACCCGAAGGAATCACTTATTATTGGCAAAGCGAATTTTACGGAACAGATACCAATTATCCCGTTTCCGCTGATTTGCAGGTTTCTGAAAGCGGTACTTATTACGTTAGGGCAAAAAGAGATGCAGAAGATTGCTGGTCAGCGACTTCAGAAGGATTTGAAGTAGGGATTGGCGGAAATGTTGAAATCATAGAGTACCTTCAGGATCAAACTGTTCAAATCGGAGATGCTGCTACTTTTACCGTTATTGATGAAGGTGGGGCTTATTATCAGTGGCAAAAATTTTCAAGTATTACCAATTCCTGGAGTGATGTGATAAGTTTTTCATTTGAAAATTCCTATACCATCCCGAATGTAACTGCGGATATGAACGGAACCTCATACAGGGTGCTTGTTTATGACGCATGTGGAACTGTGGCGCAAAATCCAGCCCCTGGTTTTGCGATGTTAAATGTTATTCCACAAGAGGAAAAAACCTTTCGCCTGATTACTTCAACCGATGAACTGGAACCGGGACTCACATACTTAATCATGAACAAGGGCGAGGCCGGTTTGGAAGGAAGTTATTCTATAGGAATACAAGAAACCAATAACAGAAAGCCATCGCCGGAAATTCAGATTTCACTTATTGATGGAAAACTGCAAATCGAAGATTTGATTCTGGCATTATTTGCTGATGATGATAACAGACCTTACGGATTTGAACTCGGTGGAAATGCCGGAGCTTGGACATTTTACGATGCAGCTTATTCAGGATATTTGTACGCTGCAGGAGGTGGAAGTAATAATTATCTAAGGGTGCGTCCAGAAAATTCTGATGGCAACAGCCAATGGGCGATTACCTTTAATTCAAACGGAAGTGCAGATATAAAAGCACAAGGAAGTGCTAACAGTAATTGGTTGAGATACAACAGCACTTCCAATATTTTTTCAGTTTACACAGGAGGACAGCAGAATGTTTATTTATACAAGGAACTGAATACCTGTTCGGGAATCCCAGCTGGAGGTACGGTTTCGATCACCCCCGAATCGGGTCTGCCGGATTCTGAATACACAGTTTCCGCAACAGATTATGCGCAGGGAGAAGGAATCACCTATATGTGGCAATCCAAAACCGATGAGGGAGAATGGATAAATGAAACTGAGGCAACCCAAATTTATTCGGATTTTACGGCCACAGCTCCGGAGGAAGGAAGTGTGGTGGAATGGCGATTGGCTGTCAGTTGTTCCGCTTCAGGAGAAACAGCTTATTCCACAACGGCAGACTTTACTTCAGAAGTGAATTTCTGTTCAGGAACCCCAGAAGCGGGTACCGTTTCGATAACCCCTTCAACGGGTGCACCCGGTTCAGCTTATACTGTATCGGCTTCGGATTACAGCGAAGGTGAAGCAGGTCTTTCATATCAATGGGAATTCAGTTTGGATAATGGAACAACTTGGGAAGAATTTGGTGTTGCTGCGGAAGTTTACGAAGATGCAGAAGCAACAGCTCCTGATGCCTTTAGCTCACAGGTTTTTTGGCGGTTGAAAGTTAGCTGTAGCGAATCAGAAAGTTTTGCTGTTTCAGAAGAATATTCAGTCTTTACAGTCAATGATGAATCAACCCCTGAAATTTCATGCTTCACTGAAGATTTCTCATCTTTAACCGCAGGTCATAGTAATTCATCAGATGGTTCGGGTACACAATGGAGCGGAAACGATAATTTCCCAACTGTTGAAAGAGCCTATCAGGCAGGTGGTGCTGTGAAATTAGGAACAAGTTCTGCTATTGGCTTCATCGAGTCGAAAGAATTGAATGAAGTGGAAGGAAATATCACTGTAAATATTATGGTGAAAGGCTGGACTGCTGTTGAAGGAAATTTACTCGTAAGCATAGATGGACAGAGCCAAACATTGACATACAGTGCAGTAATGACAGGTAACTTCGAAGAAGTAACTGCAAACTTTACGAACGTCTCAATTGGTGCGAAACTGAAAATAGAAACCACATCTAAACGTGCTTTTGTTGACAACGTGGAAATCATCTGCGAAGATGGTTCGGAACCAACGCCTTGTCCAGAATTGCTTGAAGCCCCTGCGAATGTTACTTTCGACGACAGCGTTTGTCAGGAAGGTTGTGAAGTAAGCGGCGGTGTGATTTTCGCCCCGGGCGAAACTGCCCCTGAAGGTGCGCATATCGAATATTCTACCGATGGCGGTGCCACTTGGAGTACAGAATTACCGGTTTACAATCAGACCGAATCAATGAGCATCATCACGCGTTTTGTTTGCAATTCGGATGCAAGCGTAGTAAGTCCTTCCTCCGAAGCGGTAACCACTATGCCGGATGTATGCGAAACTCCTGAAACAATTCCAGAGATTACAATCACGAATAATATCTGTCCTTCTACAGACGGAAGTATCTCTGCCAGCGAATCCGAAGATGGCTACACCATAGAATGGGCAACCAATCCGTCAGGGCCATGGACAACTTCCGCTCCTACTTATACGCAAACGGCTATGACTGTTTATGCGAGATATGTAAATGAAAACGGTTGTGCCGGCGAGATGGCAAGTGAAATGACTTCGCCCGATAATTGTGCTGTAACCGGAGATGCTTGCTTCGCAGAAGATTTTTCATCTATAACCACAGGAAACAGTAATACAACAGGTGGATCGGGTATATCATGGAACGGAAATGAAAATTTCCCAACAGTTGTGAAAGCCTATCAGGCAGGTGGTGCTGTGAGATTAGGAAATACATCTAACCCGCGTGGTGGTTCAATTGAGTCAAGAGCATTAACAGAGGTTCAGGGAGACATTACGGTGAATGTAATGGTAAAGGGATGGTCAAATCTTGAAAGTAATGGTCAATTGAAAATCAGCATTGACGGTCAAGAACAAACTGTGTCATATACAGCAATAATGAGTGATGATTTTGAGGAAATTACAGTAAATTTCACAGATGTAACAGCTGGCTCACTATTGAAAATTGAAACATTAGGGAATGCAAATGCAAATCAAAGAGCTTTTATAGACAACGTGGAAATCATCTGTGAAGAAGGTTCTGAACCAACTTCTTGTCCTGATTTAAGCGAAGCTCCTGAGAATGTATCTTTCGAAGACAGCGTTTGTCAGGAAGGCTGTGAAGTTAGCGGTGGGATGATTTACGCCCCTTCAAGCGAAGCTCCGGCAGATGCACACATCGAATATTCAACCGATGGCGGCACCACTTGGAGTACAGAATTACCGGTTTACAATCAGACCGAATCAATGAGCATCATCA
>JBBAEI010000034.1:0-26658 GCA_041656055.1 Weeksellaceae bacterium | reverse complement strand
ATAGATATGTTCATCCTTCACTCGCGAAATATACGCTTTTTCAAAGCGTTATGAAAAACCATCCGTTTTTCAAACTTTTCCTTGTCTACAACCCGAGGCAAGCCTCGGGGAATTCTTTAGATTAAAACTTTTTTCTATGAATCTTATAAAATACAGTACAATTGCGCTGGTTTTAGTCTTTCTGAACAGTTGCGCTATTTCTATTCCTGTTAATAAGAATTTTTATTCCAATGACAAAAAACTGGGGATAATTGTTCATATTGAAGACATTGCATTGACACAAATGGGTTCGCGTGGTTTGCTTGATTTGGCACTCACACCCGGCAATCGATTCAAAGAACCTTTGGATTCAATTGCACCAAATTTTGATTTCAGAGAAAAAGTAAAATCGGAAATGAATTCCATTATGAACAGAAGGGGAAAAAAGTTTGAATTTCTGCCGGATGACATTAATATAAAAACGCTATATCAATTTGAAGCTCCCAAAAAGTCAAAACTGAAATACAGTAAATTGGATTACAGACCGCTGAAAGAACAGTATGATGTTGATGAAATTTTGATTATGCATGTAAAATACGGATTGGCTGTGGGATACTACGGAATGATTGAGACCGGCAAAGATGGTTTTGCAGTTATTGATGCTGAAATAATAAATCTTGAAAACAATGCCTTGTTGGGCAGAGAAAGATTTGAATCTTTTGGGAAAATGAAAGGAAACTGGAAAAAAGACAATTACAGCAACCTGATCAACGCAATCCATACGGCGATGAACATTTCAGTTACAATGATAAAGAGCAGAATTTAATAAATTTTGCGTGTTTTTTATTTGAAAATAAACATTATATTTGCACCCTCAAAAAATGTAAACAATCGGGACAGCGTTCCCACAAATACATAGAAAATGGCAACAAAAATCAGATTGCAAAGACACGGTAGAAAAGGCAAACCTTTCTTCCACATTGTAATAGCCGACTCAAGATCAAAAAGAGACGGTCGATACATCGAAAAAATCGGAATTTACAATCCCATCACCAATCCTGCAACCATCGAACTGAACCTTGACAGGGCGGTACATTGGCTTCAGGTAGGCGCAGAGCCGACCAACACAGCCAGAAACATCCTTTCCTACAAAGGTGCATTGATGAAAAAACACTTGTTAGGCGGCGTATCCAAAGGTGCTTTCAGCGAAGAAGAAGCTGAAAAAAGATTCAACGCTTGGTTGGAAGAAAGAGCCAACGCTGTACAATCTAAAAAAGACAATTTGGCCAAAGCCAAAGAAACTGCAAAATCCGCTGCTTTGGAAGCTGAAAAGAGAAAAGCTGAATCCCGTGTAGCGATTGAAGAAGCTCCTGCCGAAGAAGCTGAAGTTGCAACTGAAGAAACTTCTGAGGAAACCACAGAAGAAACTCCAGTTGCTGAAGCCGAAACCACAGAAACACCGGCTGAAGAAGCATCTTCCGAAGAAGAAAAAACAGAAGAATAATTTTCAATTCGTCTGATGCAAATAGAGGATTGTTATTACTTAGGTAAAATCACAAAACTTCACGGTTTCAAAGGAAACTTAATCCTGCATCTCGATACAGACGAGCCGGAAATTTATCAGAACATGGAATCAGTATTCATTGAAAAAAACGGAATGCTGATTCCATTTTTCTTTGAGAACATCGGCCCTCATTCCAAAAACAAACTCCTCATCAAATTTGAAGACCTGACGCCCGAGGAAGCGGAGAAATTGGTGAATCGCGCAGTCTATCTCCCTTTGGATACACTGCCCGAACTCGACGAAGATGGATTTTATTACCATGAAATCATAGGCTACAAAGTTTTCGACGACCAAAAAGGAGAAATCGGCATCATCAAAAATGTCAATGACAGTGGACTACAGGATTTGTTTGAAATAGATTTCAACGGAAAAGAAATTCTGATTCCAATAGTAGATGACTGGATAACAGAAGTTAACCACGATGAACAATTCATCAAAATCAAAACGCCGGAAGGTCTGATTGAACTTTATATTTAAATCGCTCCTCCCCTTTTTACTTCTTATCAAACATCAATGCACAAGCATTTGCTGCATCTTAATTTTGTGGTTTAAATTCAGAAAATGGACAGAAAGGAAATTGAGAAAATCTTTGCACCCCCTGCACCACACATGGTGGGTGACGGATTCAAAATGCATAACTTCATTCCCGGTGTCAGTAGGCTCGATATGAAACGAATGGATCCATTTTTGGTATTGGATTACGGTTCCAAAATGTATTTTTCTCCGGCGGATAAACCGCGTGGTGTCGGTTGTCATCCGCATCGTGGATTTGAAACTGTCACCATCGCCTATCACGGCAGCGTAGCACATGAAGACAGCACTGGTGCTGGAGGCATCATCAATGAAGGAGACGTACAATGGATGACTGCGGCCAAAGGAATTTTGCACAAGGAATTTCATTCCAAAGAATTCACCCAAAAGGGCGGAGATTTTCAGATGATACAGCTTTGGGTCAATTTGCCCGCAGCACATAAAATGTCAAAACCAGGCTATCAAACATTGAAAAACAATGAAATCCCCAAAGTTGATATCGAAAACCAAGGTGGCATCGTAGAGGTTATTTCCGGTGAATACAAGGGCATCAAAGGTGCAGCCAGAACCTATACATCGGTCAATCTCTTGAATACAAAACTGAATCAAAACGGAAAAGTGAAATTCAGTTTTCCTGCAAATTACAATACAGCTTTGATCGTTGTAGAAGGTTCCGTGATGATCAACGGCGAAAAAATTCCGGGCGATTATTTTGTTTTGTTCAAAAATGAAGGAGAAGAATTTATTGTAGAAGCACTGGAAAATTCCGTAATTTTGACCATGAGCGGTGAACCCATCCATGAACCAATTGCCGCACACGGCCCTTTTGTAATGAATACCAGGGAAGAACTGATGGAAGCTTTTCAAGATTACAACACGGGAAAATTCGGTTATATGGAAGAAAATTTAAATTAATTTAAAAAAACTAAAATGTCAAACGTTGGATTAATCATTGAAGAACGAGCAGCCGATATAGGAAATTTCATGGTAGGTCGTCTGTTGCCTTTTAAACAAAAAAGAACCGTAGGGCCGTTCGCCTTCATCGACCACATGGGACCGGCAGATTTGAAGGATTATCAAAATCTGGATGTCGCACCACACCCACATATTGGCTTGTCCACGCTGACATATTTGTTTGAAGGAGCCATCATGCACCGCGACAGTATCGGTACGGAAATCGAAATTCAACCCGGAGCCGTCAACTGGATGACTGCCGGAAAAGGAGTTACACATTCTGAAAGAACACCGGAATATTTACGCACAACCGACAAAAAACTACATGGCGTTCAGATTTGGGTGGCTTTGCCCATAGAATTAGAAGACATAGCCCCTTCATTCACCCACGTGAATGCGGAAGATTTGCCGGTTTGGGAAGAAGACGGCCTGAAATACAAACTGATAGCCGGAGAAATCATGAACAGAAAATCGCCGGTGCCTGTGTACAGCAAACTTTTTATGATTGAAATCAAAGCAGAAAAACCTGGAAAAGTGAAAATCGGAAATGAGCTTTACGGAGAAGCCGGGTTGTATATCCTTGAAGGCAGCATCGAAGACGGCGGTCACAGCTATGAAGCCGATCGAATGCTCGTGGCCAAAAACACGAAGCTCTGTGAGTTTGAAATGAAAGAAAACACTGTTGTGTATTTGTTTGGCGGCGAACCCTTTCCGGAAGAAAGATTCATCTACTGGAATTTCGTTTCCAGCAGTCGTGAAAAAATCGAACAAGCCAAACAGGACTGGCAAGAACAGAAATTTCCAAAAGTTCCCGGAGAAACAGAATATGTGCCGCTTCCACCGCAAAATCCGAGAATCAGAATGAAGGGATAATTAATTGAAATTTTATTGTCATTCCATCAAATCATCCAACTAAAATCCATTCCCCTTTTCTTTATTAATCCAAATTAAAAAAATGGGATAAATCATAAATTGCCTAATTTGAATTTCGTATTTTTAAGGAATTATTAATCCTAAAAATATTTATTATGAACGAGCAGGTAATTGGAATCATCGGAGAACAGCCCTACACGACTACTTTCAGTATCAGAGGGCATGAAATGATTGCCGATGAACCCATCGAAGAAAATGGACAAGATCTCGGACCAAAACCCACAGAATATTTGAAAGCTGCGCTGGCTGCCTGCACCACCATTACAATGAAAATGTACGCAGACAGGAAAGGCTGGGATTTGCAGGAAGCCATAGTAGAAGTGGATTTTGTTCGCGATTTAAAAAACAATCTTACCACTTTTACCAAAAAAGTTACATTGAAAGGAAATTTAGATGCGGAACAACGAAAAAGAATTTTTGAAATCGGTGGTCGCTGTCCTGTTCACCGAATCATTGAAAATCCGGTGAAAATAGAAGCTGAAATGACGGAGTCTCTCACCCCATAAAAATCAAAAGAATTAGCGATTACAATCATTTTTAAATTCCTGTTAAAATATCATTTTTTTTAACCCATTTTATTGGTTTTAAATTAGCTATATCATTCTTTAATTGTATCTTTGCATAGAATTAATCTAAATAATATAATTCATATTTTTGCACAGTTAAAAAATATTTGAAAGGACAGGTGTTGAACAGATTAAATTTTTTACTGCTGTTATTTCCGGTAAGTATTTTGGCGCAGACGCAGGCTGACAATTCTGCCTATAAAGTATTTTCTCCGGATGAAAACTCCATCCACCTCAATCAGGCTTATGTACAAAATTTCTTTTTCGGAAATTTTGGTCTGCGACAATTAATCAATGCTGTACCAATCAACAACGAGAAAGTCAAAAACCTGAAAATAGCTGCCACCGGAAAGGATTTCAACAATACAGTCGTGATGGAATTTCAGTATGACGAAGAAGGGCGGTTGACGCAAATGAAAGTTTTTAAATCTTTTTTTGGGGATGAAATGACAGTAAATTACACTTTCAGAGAAGGCTTGATTGAAACAGAAAAAATCATGGAGAACGGGAATGAGAAAATTAACAAATTCTATTATTCCAACCGAAAAATGAATGTGGAAAATTATCGCAACATCATGGATGTTTACAGTCTGAATGGGAAAATGTTGTTCAAAGACAGTTACATGGACGGGAAATTGATTTTTTCCGATACCAAAGACGGACAATGCCGCAAAACTTATTATCTCAGAAAACCAATCAGCCAGATCTGTTACAGCAATTTCAATTTAAACGTACCTTTGAAAATCGAAGAATTCACCACCGGAAAAGATAAAAACTCTTCGATGAAAAAAGAAAAAACATTAGAAATTGAAAAGTTAACGAATTTAAAATATGCAATTTATATCAATGGAACTGCATCTTATCAATTGAATCTCAACCAGGAATCCAAGGTGGAAAGTTTTCAAATCCTTGAGAACAAACTAACAAGGGTAAAACCGGTGAAATTCAGTTTTAACTATACTTATTATCAATAAAATGAGCAATACAAAATATACAGAAGACGACCTGAGACAGGATTTGTCGGTAAAAAAAGAGTATGAATTCGGTTTCACAACCGATATAGAGTACGAAGATTTCCCCATTGGGCTGAATGAAACAATTGTGCGCGAGATTTCCCGCAGAAAAAATGAACCCAAATGGATGGAGGAATGGCGTGTGGAGGCTTATCATATATGGAAAAGCATGGAAGAGCCGACTTGGGCCAATGTAAAATACAAATCACCGGATTTTCAAAATATCACTTATTATGCCGCGCCCAAGAACAAACCCCAACTCAATAGTTTGGATGAGGCTGATCCTGAATTGCTGAAAACCTTTGAGAAATTAGGGATTTCGCTTGAGGAACAGAAAAGACTGACCGGTGTGGCAATGGATGTGGTCATAGACAGTGTTTCGGTGAAAACCACTTTTCAGGATACGCTGAACGAATTGGGAATTATCTTTATGTCCATCAGTGAAGCCATTCAGAAACATCCGGAATTAGTCAGAAAATACATTGGACGTGTCGTTCCGAGGACGGACAATTTTTACGCAGCATTGAATTCGGCGGTATTTTCCGATGGTTCATTCTGCTATATTCCGAAAGGAGTTCGCTGTCCGATGGAACTTTCGACCTATTTCCGAATCAACAAGGAAGGCAGCGGACAATTTGAAAGAACATTGGTCGTAGTTGAGGAAGGGGGTTATGCATCTTATCTCGAAGGTTGCACAGCACCGATGCGAGATGAAAATCAGCTTCACGCTGCCGTGGTGGAACTCATAGCCATGGAAGATGCGGAAATCAAATATTCCACCGTTCAGAACTGGTACCCCGGTGATGAAAACGGCGTTGGCGGCGTATTTAATTTCGTAACCAAAAGAGCATTGGCCGAGAAAAATGCAAAAATCTCTTGGACACAAGTAGAAACCGGTTCTGCCATCACATGGAAATATCCGAGTTGTATTTTGAAAGGCGATAATTCCATCGGCGAATTTTATTCGGTGGCCGTTACCAATCATCATCAACAGGCAGATACCGGAACCAAGATGACCCACATCGGAAAAAATACACGTTCCACAATTATTTCCAAAGGGATTTCCGCAGGAAAATCTCAAAACAGTTACCGCGGTCTGGTGAAAGTAAATCCCGGTGCGGACAACGCCAGAAACTTTTCGCAATGCGATTCCCTGTTGATGGGCAACGAATGCGGCGCACATACCTTCCCGTACATTGAAGCGCAAAACAAAACTGCGCAATTAGAACATGAAGCCACCGCTTCCAAAATCGGAGAAGACCAAATGTTCTACTGCTTGCAACGCGGAATTCCGCCTGAAAAAGCTTTGAACTTGATTGTCAACGGATTCAGCCGTGAAGTATTGGACAAACTGCCCATGGAATTTGCTGTAGAAGCCAAAAAACTATTGGAAGTTTCATTAGAAGGCAGTGTAGGATAAAATTGGAAATGAATACAATTGATTTATAATAATTAAGAGAAAAAGTTCACAACTTGTATCTCAACTCAAAACAGATTTAGAATGTTAAAAATAAAAAATTTACACGCACAGATAGAAGACGGAACAGAAATTTTGAAAGGCGTTGATTTACATATCAAACCCGGAGAAATTCACGCCATCATGGGTCCCAATGGTTCCGGAAAATCTACGCTTTCATCGGTGATTGCCGGAAAAGAAGATTATGAAGTATCGCAGGGAGAAATTGATTTTTATGAAGAAGATTTATTGGATATGCAACCTTTTGAAAGAGCACAGAAAGGAATTTTCATGTCCTTTCAGTATCCGGTAGAAATTCCCGGTGTTTCCGTTTCTAATTTCATCAAAACAGCCATCAATGAAACCAGAAAATCTCAGGGATTGGAAGAGATGAAAGCTTCCGAGATGCTGAAGTTGATTCGCGAAAACGCTCAAAAATTGAATATTCGAAAAGATTTTCTGAGCCGTTCGCTGAATGAAGGATTCTCCGGCGGAGAAAAGAAAAGAAATGAAATTTTTCAGATGTTGATGCTCAATCCCAAATTGGCCATCTTAGATGAAACCGACTCCGGATTAGACATCGACGCGCTGCGAATCGTTGCAGACGGCGTGAACGCCTTCAAAAATGACAACAATGCGGTTTTGATTATCACGCATTACCAACGCTTATTAGAACATATCATTCCTGATTTCGTCCACGTACTTTATGATGGTAAAATCGTGAAATCCGGTGATAAAGAATTAGCACACGAATTAGAAGCAAAAGGCTACGACTGGGTAATTGAAGAAGCTGCCGACGTTTGAAATGTTTGAATTTAAAAGCATTTCAAAAGAAAGAGAGATTAATGATTTTGTGTTTCAGGGTTTTAAAAACACAATTTGAAAGATAATATATTATATAAGGTATAACTGAATTTAGAATTCCGAATTGGAGTTCTGTCTTCAAAATTAAAAAAATGACAGATTTAAAAGAAAATTTGGTTTCACGCCATTTCATCTTCAAGGATAAAATGAACAATCCGAAATGGATGGGTGAACTTCGTCGTGAAGCAATAGAAATATTTGACAAAAAAGGTTTCCCGCAGCGCAAAGAGGAAGAATGGAAATACACCAATCTGCGACCACTGCTCAAAGCGGATTACAAATTGTTCCCGGAAGAAGAAGAAACTTCGGTAAGTTACGAAGACCTGAAAAAATATTTCATCCATGATGTGGATTCATATCATCTGGTTTTTGTCAACGGAGTTTACAACAGCTTCATGTCATCATCCACACATGACGAAGCTGATGTTTGCGTGCTTTCCAGTGCAATGGGAAAAATGGTATATCAAACCGTGATTGAAAATTTCTACGGAAAAATCGCCCCAAAAGATGAAAGATTTGTGGCTCTAAATACGGCATTCTCCCGTGAAGGTGCGTACATTCACATTCCCGACAATGTGATTTTGTCCAAACCGGTTCAAATCATTCATTTCTCCACCGCCAAGGAGGAGGAAGTCATGTACCATCCCCGGAATCTGATTGTACTCGGAAACAATTCAAGAGTACAAATCATTGAACGCCACCAAACGTTGAACAACAAAGCCAATCTGACCAATTCCGTTACCGAAATTCATGTAGGCAATAACGCTGAACTCGATTATTATAAAATCCAAAATGATACAGTCGAATCCTCATTGATTGACAACACATATATTTCGCAGGAGCGTGACAGCACAGCATCTGTACATACCTTTTCATTTGGCGGAAAGGTAACCAGAAACAATCTGAATTTTGTTCAGAACCAACCCAACAGCAATTCGATTTTGAACGGAATTACAATCATCGGCAAAGATCAGTTGGTGGATCATCATACAAGGGTGGATCACCTTTCCCATCATTGTGACAGCCACGAATTGTACAAGGGTATTTATTCGGACAACGCACACGGCGTATTTAACGGTAAAATTTATGTTCATCCGGAAGCACAGCAACTGAATTCATTTCAGCAAAACAACAATGTATTGTTGGGTGACAAAGCCAAATTAGACACCAAACCGCAGTTGGAAATCTTCGCCGATGATGTGAAATGTTCTCATGGTTGCACCGTGGGACAATTGGATGAAAGTGCCATGTTCTATTTGCAGCAACGCGGCATTCCGGAAGTGGAGGCCAAAGCATTGCTATTATATGCCTTTGCAGCTGAAGTTTTGGAACATGTTCAGATTCAACCCATCAAAAATCGGATTACAGCATTGATTGCACATAAGCTTGGGGTGAATATGGAATTTTAATTGTCATTAAATAATTCAAGCAACAAAATAAATATCAATTTAAGACTTATTGAAATTTATTATTGAGCAATGACAATCAACATTTTGGTGAAATTAATTCATAAAAGTCCTGCCCATTGAGATGCATAAAGCTCGTTAATAAAATATTCAGGCACAAAGGCTAAGGGATAATATTTTTTTCATATTCATTCGCAAAACCCTGCTAATTAAATCACTCAGCAGGGTTTAATCGAATTAAGTGAAAAATAAGTAAACAAAAGTTTGCTCCCATCAATATATTTCTTAAATTTGCACCCTGTTTTTGAGGAGGTTTACGCCTAAATTAAACATAGAAGTTATCAACTCCTTGAAAACAAACAGATTGAAATTTAAAATATAAATAAATGTCAGGTATCATAGGTAAAAAGATTGCGATGACCTCTTTATTTGATGAAAACGGAAAAAACATTCCGTGTACCATCATACAAGCAGGTCCATGCGTAGTGACCCAGGTCAGAACCGAGGAGAAAGACGGATACAAATCCGTTCAGCTCGGTTTCGATGACGCAAAAGAAAAAAACACCACTTCGGCTATGAAAGGTCATTTCAAAAAAGCCGGAACTACCCCCAAAAGAAAATTGGTAGAATTCTATGGTAATTTCACCGAAGAATTGGAATTGGGAAATGAAGTTAGCGTTGACGTATTTCACGAAGGTGAATATGTGGACGTAACCGGCACTTCCAAAGGAAAAGGTTTTCAGGGCGTTGTGAAAAGACACGGTTTCAGCGGAGTTGGACAAACCACTCACGGACAGAAAAACCGATTGAGAGCACCCGGTTCCATCGGGGAAAGCTCTACCCCATCCAAAGTATTCAAAGGAATGCGTATGGGTGGAAGAATGGGCGGAAAAACCGTTACCGTTCAGAATCTGAATGTACTTAAAGTTGATAAAGAACAGAACCTACTGATATTGAAAGGTGCTGTTCCGGGTGCGAAAAATTCATATGTAATTATCAGAAAATGGAATTAAAAGTCTTAAACATACAAGGAAAAGAAACTACAAAGACCGTTTCTTTGGACGATTCGATTTTTGGAATTGAACCGAGAGAACATTCCGTTTATTTGGAAGTTAAACAATACCTTGCCGCACAACGTCAAGGAACTCACAAAGCCAAAGAAAGAGCTGAGGTATCCAGAAGTACCCGAAAAATCAAAAAACAAAAAGGTACAGGAGGAGCACGGGCAGGTTCTATGAAATCACCGATATTCATCGGCGGTGGAACCATTTTCGGCCCCAGACCAAGAGATTATAGTTTCAAATTGAACAAATCTCAGAAAAGATTGGCCAAAAGATCCGTACTGAGCCAAAAGATGAAAGACAATGAAATCAAGGTATTGGAAGACTTCAGTTTTGAAGCTCCTAAAACCAAACAATTCATTGAGGTACTGAAAGCTTTGGGACTGGACGACAAGAAATCCCTTTTCGTTCTGGGCGAAGGCAATGATAACGTATATTTGTCTTCCCGAAATTTAACGGGAACCAAAGTTGTAAGCAACTCCGAATTAAATATTTACGACCTTATCAATGCGAATGAAATCGTATTTCTGGAAGGTGCTTTGGAGAAAATTCAGGAAAATTTAAGAAAATAAAACGAAAGATATGTCAATAATAATCAGACCCGTAATTTCAGAAAAAGCAACTGACAAAAGTGAATTGCTGAGTCAGTATTCGTTTTATGTAAACCCGAAGGCCAATAAAATTCAAATCAAAAAGGCTGTAAAGGAAGCTTACGGCGTGGACGTGATCAGTGTGAGCACATTGATTTCAAGACCTCGCATCATGTCTCGATATACCAAGACCGGCATTCAGGTTGGGAAAACCAACAAAATGAAAAAAGCGATTGTAAAACTCGCCGAAGGTCAGGAAATCGATTTATTTAGTTAATAATTAATTATCAATAATAATAGATGTCAACCAGAAAATTAAAACCTATCACTCCCGGTCAACGTTTCAAAATTATAAATAATTTTGAAGGTGTTGATAAAGTGAAACCGGAGAAATCACTCACGGTTGGAAAAAACAAGAGCGGCGGTCGTAACCATAGCGGTAAAATGACCATGCGCTACTTAGGGGGTGGACACAAGCAGAAATATCGTATCATCGATTTCAAAAGAGATCGTGAGGGTGCTGCTACTGTAGAGTCTATTCAGTATGACCCGAACAGAACGGCATTCATCGCATTGATTTCTTACGAAGACGGTGAAAAACGATATGTTATTGCTCAGAAAGGCCTGAAAAAAGGCCAAAAGATTGTTTCCGGAAAAGATGCAACGCCGGATGTGGGAAACACCATGAAATTAAAAGACATTCCGTTGGGAACAGTAATTTCATGCATTGAATTGAGACCCGGTCAAGGTGCATTGATGGCGAGAAGCGCAGGTTCTTATGCGCAGGTAGTGGCAAGAGAAGGCCGTTATGTAATCATCAAACTTCCAAGTGGTGAAAGCAGAATGATTTTGACAGAGTGTACCGCTACCATTGGTGTGGTTTCCAACTCTGATCATCAACTTGAAAACTCCGGGAAAGCAGGTAGAAACCGTTGGAAAGGACGCAGACCAAGAACCCGCGCAATGGTGATGAACCCTGTGGATCACCCGATGGGTGGTGGTGAAGGCCGTGCAACCGGTGGTATTCCTCGTTCCAGAAATGGAATTCCTGCCAAAGGATACAAAACGAGAACGCCCAAAAAGGCATCGAACAAATATATTGTTGAAAGAAGAAAGAAATAATCTATGGCACGTTCATTAAAAAAAGGACCTTACATCTTTTATAAATTAGATAGAAAAGTTCAGGCAAATAAAGAGTCAGGAAAAAAGACCGTTATCAAAACATGGTCCAGAGCTTCCATGATTTCTCCGGATTTTGTCGGACAGACTTTTGCAGTGCATAACGGAAAACAATTTATTCCGGTTTATGTAACTGAGAATATGGTAGGACACAAATTGGGTGAATTCTCACCAACTCGTACATTCAGAGGACATGCCGGCGCAAAAAACAAAGGTAAAAAATAAGAATAGCAGAAAATGGGATCTAGAAAAAGAATAAGCAACGAATTACGCAGAGAGGCTACCAAAGACATTGCCGGAGCGAAATTGAATAATTGCCCTACTTCTCCACGTAAAATGCGTCTGGTCGCAGACATCATCAGAGGTGAAGAAGTGCAGAAAGCCTTGGCTATTCTGAAATTTTCAAAGCAACATGCTTCTGAAAAATTGGAAAAACTGTTGTTGAGTGCCATCGCTAACTGGCAAAACAAAAATCTGGAATCCGATGTAGAGGAAGCCGGACTTTATGTGAAAACCATCACGGTTGACAGTGCCCGTCAGTTGAAAAGAATCCGCCCGAGAGCGCAAGGTAGAGCCAACAGAATCAGAAAACGCTCTAACCACGTTACGATCGTTTTGGGAACCAATGAAGATAAAGTAATAGCAGATAATAAATAATATGGGACAGAAAACTAATCCAATCGGAAATCGCTTGGGAATCATCAGAGGATGGGATTCAAATTGGTTCGGTGGAAAAGATTACGGAGATAAAATCGCCGAAGACGCCAAGATTCGTGAATATCTAAGCGTACGTCTGGCCAAAGCGAGCATCTCACACATCTACATCGACCGCACACTCAGATTGATTACCGTAACCGTTACGACTGCCCGTCCCGGAATTATTATCGGTAAAGGTGGACAGGAAGTGGACAAATTGAAGGAAGAATTGAAAAAAATCACCGGCAAAGATGTCCAAATCAATATATTTGAAATCAAACGCCCAGAGCTTGACGCTGTATTAGTAGCGGACAGCATCGCGCGACAGATTGAAAATCGTATCTCATACAGAAGAGCTATCAAAATGGCGATTGCAGCTGCGATGAGAATGAATGCAGAAGGAATTAAAATCCAGATTTCAGGGCGTCTGAACGGTGCCGAAATGGCGCGTTCCGAAACTTATAAAGACGGACGTATTCCTTTGTCAACTTTCCGTGCTGACATTGATTACCATATTGGAGAAGCTCACACTACTTACGGCAGAATGGGAATCAAAGTCTGGATCATGAAAGGGGAAGTTTATGGAAAACGGGAATTGTCACCGCTAATGGGATTGAAAAAGAAACAAGGTTCCAGAAAGAGAAATGAAAAAGGCGGCGGAGGCAAAAAAAGACCAACCCGTTAATTAGAATTAACCGAAAAACATTAGAAGAAAATGTTAGCACCGAAGAGAACAAAATTCAGAAAAATGCAGACCGGACGCATGAAAGGTCACACCAAAAGAGGTGATCAATTGGCATACGGAACATTTGGAATTAAATCATTAGAAGAAAAATTTGTTACTGCACGTCAAATCGAGGCAGCGCGTATTGCCGCTACCCGTTATATGAAACGTGAAGGACAATTGTGGATCAAAATATTTCCGGACAAACCGATTACCAAAAAACCTGCTGAGGTTCGTATGGGGAAAGGAAAAGGAGCACCTGAATACTGGGTTGCCCGCGTTCAACCCGGAAGAATACTATTTGAAGTCGGAGGCGTTTCCCGTGAAATAGCTATCGAAGCACTGCGCTTGGCTGCTCAGAAATTACCGGTTAAAACCAAAACGATAATTGCAAGAGATTACGTCGAATAAAAAGCTAAAGAATAGAATATGAAAGCAGCAGATATCAGAGAATTAAGCACAGAAGATTTGATTGGTAAAATCGAAGATGAAAAAGCCAATTACTTCAAATTAGTGATGGGACATAAGGTTTCTCATGTAGAAAATCCTTTGGCTATTAAGAAATTACGCAAAGATATTGCGAGAATGTTGACAATATTGAAAGAGAGAACAACTCAACAATAAAAATTGGTCTCAAGATGGAAAGAAATATAAGAAAAGAAAGAATCGGAATCGTTACGAGTAATAAAATGGATAAAACCATCGTAGTTGCTCAGACCTACAAACAAAAACACCCGTTTTACGGAAAGTTTGTGAAAAAAACGAAGAAATACACTGCACACGACACTAATAACGAGTGCAATGAAGGCGATAAAGTACGGATCATGGAGACCCGTCCGTTGAGCAAAAGAAAAAGATGGAGATTAGTAGAAATCATAGAAAGAGCCAAGTAAGATGTTACAACAGGAATCAAGATTAAAAGTAGCGGACAACACGGGAGCAAGAGAAGCTTTGGTAATCCGTGTATTGGGTGGAACCCGCAGAAGATACGCTTCCGTAGGTGACAAAATCGTAGTTTCAATCAAAGAATCTACCCCTACTGCCACTGCTAAGAAAGGAACCGTCTCCAAAGCAATCGTTGTTAGAACCAAAAAAGAGGTAAGAAGAAAAGACGGATCCTATATCCGTTTTGACGACAATGCCTGTGTTCTGATCAATGCGCAAGGAGAAATGAGAGGTACACGTGTTTTCGGCCCCGTAGCAAGAGAACTGCGTGATAAGGAATATATGAAAATCGTTTCACTGGCTCCTGAGGTGCTATAAAATTATGAAAATGACAAAGTTGAAAATCAGAAAAGGAGATAAAGTAATTGTTCTTTCCGGTGCTTCAAAAGGAATTAAAGGTTCCGTTTTGAAAGTTTATCCCGACAAGGGCAAAGCGATTGTAGAAGGGGTGAATGTGATAAAAAAACATACCAAACCCAATGCAAAAAATCCACAGGGAGGCATTATTGAAACCGAAGCTCCGATTTATGTCAACAAACTTGCTTTGGTTGACAATAACGGAAAACCAACCCGTGTTGGATATGAAATCAAAGATGGCAAGAAAGTCAGAATTGCCAAAACAACCGGAAAAGAAATTTAATCATGAGTACAACCAAATTCATACCACGCCCGCAAACCAGATACAAAGAGGAAATCATTCCAGCAATGAAAGAGGAATTTTCCTATACTTCTGTGATGCAAGTTCCGAAACTTGAGAAAATCGTTATCAGTCAAGGATTGGGCAATGCCACAGCGGACAAGAAAATCGTTGACTATGCAGTTGATGAATTGACCCTGATTGCTGGACAAAAAGCAGTTCCGACCGTTTCCAAAAAGGACGAAGCCGCTTTTAAATTGAGAAAAGGAATGCCCATCGGCGCAAAAGTAACCCTGAGAGGAACACAGATGTACGAATTTCTGGATCGACTAATCACCGCTTCCCTACCCCGTATACGTGACTTCAATGGTATCAGCGGCAAAGGATTTGACGGAAGAGGAAATTATAACTTAGGGATTACCGAACAGATTATTTTCCCCGAAATCAACATTGATAAGGTGAAAAAAATTCAAGGAATGGATATTACTTTTGTAACAAGTGCCAACACTGACAAAGAAGCAAAATCCCTGTTGGAGAAATTTGGATTACCATTTAAAAAAGACAATAAGTAAAAGATATTATGGCAAAAGAATCAATGAAAGCGCGTGAGCGCAAAAGAAGAAAAATGTCAGCCAAATATGCAGAAAAACGCCAAGCACTTTTGGATGCAGGTGACTATGAAGGCCTCCAGAAATTACCCAAAAATGCTTCTCCTGTACGTCTGCACAACCGTTGCAAACTGACTGGAAGACCTAAAGGTTATATGCGCATATTCGGAATTTCACGGGTTACTTTCCGCGAAATGGCCAACCAGGGACTTATCCCCGGCGTGAAGAAAGCAAGTTGGTAAACCACCATCTGTTTTCTGTTTGTTACAGAAAACAAGGTAAATAATACATCAAAAAATTCAATCTCTTTGATTTGGGATTGAATTTTTTATTGTTTAATAAATTGTTACAGCGTAGTGGGAAATTTTGTAAAATCAAGTATTCTAAACCTCTGAAAGCAACAAATCCTTGTCTCTCTTCTCTATCTAAAATATGACTGCCCAATAACAATCTCATACAATCTCCAATTCATTTATAGGTATAAAAAAACCGCCTCAATGAGACGGTTTTAAGCTTTATGAATTGTAGGGAAATTATTCTACAATGAATTTTCCTTGCATTACACTGAAGTGTCCTGGGAAAGAACAAAGGAAATCATAAACCCCAGCTTCTGGTGCATCGAATTCGATTGTAACACTTTCACCACCACCGATTAATTTAGTGTGAACGATGATGTTATCATTCATCTCCGCAGGGATATAATCGTTGTCCTTAGCTGTTACAGCAGCCATACCGAATGCATGTACATCAGTTCCGGATTTCAGCAAAATCCAGTTGTGTCCCATCACATCTGTACCCATTGTACCAACATGTTTCAAAGTAAGTTTTACTTTTTGACCTGCTTTAACTTTCAGCTCATTTACATTAAATTTCATTTGGTCATCACCTTCAATCACCAAATTAGCCACATTCGGATCGGTAGAAGTAGCATCAACAGCATCTGTTTCTTCAACTACCAGCGTATCAACTGTTTCCTCTGCTACAGGAGTTTCATCTACGCTTGTATCCGCTTGTTTTTCTCCACAACTAACTACCAAGAAAGCGGCAGCCATTAACAAAAATAATTTTTTCATAAAAATCGCTATTTTAATTTGTTTTAAATTTTGTGCAAAAATACGACGAATTAGTCACTTTTGAAAGAAATATAATAAAAGTCATGAACCTCTTTTATTTCTGAATTTAACGTGATATTCCATTGTTTAATAGTTTATAAATCAGCAAATTAAATAACATTAACTTCCCTTTCTAAAAGTATCCCGAATTTATCCTGAATATCTTGCAGAATTTTCTCTGATAAATCATAAATATCTTTTCCGGTGGCATTTCCGTGATTGACCAAAACCAAAGCTTGGTTTCGGTGTACCCCCGCATCTCCAATCCGTTTCCCTTTCCAACCTGCTTTCTCTATCAGCCAACCCGCAGCAACCTTCACTTTCCCGTCTTGAGGATGTCCCTGAATATCTGGAAATGATGATTTTAATTGTTCAAATTGAATGGCATCAATGACCGGATTTTTAAAAAAACTTCCGGAATTCCCGATTTCTTCAGGCAGTGGCAACTTTCTGGTTCTGATATGTATGATTGCCGTACTGATGTCCTGAATCGTCGGATATGCTATATTCAATTCTTTCAATTCATCTTTAATGGCACCATAATCCATATGCAGCACATGGTTGGTTTTTGTTAGCCGAAAAGTCACATCCAAAATGATGAACTGATTCTTGTATTGATTTTTAAAAATAGAATCCCGATAACCGAATTTACAGTCCTTATTGGTAAATTTCCACAATTGCAAGCTCGCAATATTCAAAGCCGTCAATTCAGTCATCATATCTTTGATTTCCACTCCATAAGCACCGATATTCTGAATGGGTGCTGTTCCGGCTTTTCCGGGAATCAACGAAAGATTTTCAAGCCCTCCGTAGTCATGCTCCAAAGTCCAGCGAACGAAATCATGCCATACCTCCCCTGCGCTAACCTTGATCCAAATAAAATCTTTGTCCTCACTGATTACCTCAATTCCTTTTAAATCCATTCGCAAAGTCAAACCATCCCAGTCTTTGGTCAGCAACATATTACTGCCGCCGTTGAGCAACAGGATTTTTTGCTGATGCGCTTCAGCCCATTTCAGCGAATCTATTAATTCCGTTAATGTCACAACCTCAGAAAAATAGCGCGTGAACACTTCCACTCCAAAAGTATTATAAGGTTTCAGCGATTGATTTTCTGTTATTTGCATGGATAAAAGTTGATTTTAAGACTTTAACGAATCGTTCCCGGATACTTTTTTAATGCTTCTTTAATTATTTCAACAGACTTGCTCAATTCTTCCTTTTTCAGGACATAAGCGAATCTTGCCTGATTTTTAGCGGTATCCGGTCGGGAATAAAATCCGTTGCCCGGTGCAATCATCACAGTCTCTCCATTCAAATTAAAATCTTTTAGCAACCAAATGGCGAATTTCTCAGCATCATCCACCGGCAATTCCACCATGCAGTAAAAAGCACCGCGCGGATGCGGACAAATTACGCCGGGAATTTCATTCAATCCCGCTACCAACAAATCTCGACGATCTGCGTATTCAGCCCGGCAATCTTCGAAAAAAGCACCCGGATTCTGATGGGCTTTGGCTGCCGCATACTGACTCAAAATATTCGGACAAAGCCGGGCTTGACCAAATTTCAAAGCACGTGACAAAATTTCTTCATTTTTGGTAATAATGGCACCGATTCGCAGACCACACATACTGAAGCGTTTCGATTCCGAATCAATGACAATTACATTCTCCTTTAATTCAGGAAAACCTAATACGGAAAAATGCTCCTCATCATCATATACATACTCCGCATAAACTTCATCAGAAATCAGGTACAAATCATATTTCAAAACCAAATCCCGAAGTTGTTCCATTTCCTCCCAAGTATATAAATAACCGGTTGGATTTCCCGGATTATTGATTAAAATCGCACGGGTTTTGTCTGTTATTTTTTCTTCAAATGCCTTGATGGACGGCAATCCGAAATTGTCTTCTATGGCGGAAGTTACAGGAACAATCTTTGCACCGGTTTGAATCGCAAACGAATTATAATTAGCATAGAACGGTTCCGGAATGATGATTTCATCTCCGGGATTACACACGATTCCAAAAGTAAACAACAATGCTTCTGAACCCCCATTCGTAATCAGCAAATCCTGTGGTTGCACATCAAAACCTCTGTGCTGATAGTATTTCGCAAGGCTTTCCCGGTATTCTGAAGTTCCTTCGGAATTGGTGTATGCAAGCACTTCGTATGGTTGATGACCAATGGCATCCAGCGCAGAAACCGGAGATTTGATATCCGGCTGACCAATATTGAGGTGATAAACTTTGACGCCTTTTTTCTGTGCTTCATCCGCATAAAGTGTTAATTTTCTAATGGGAGAAGAAGGCATCAAATCACTGATTAAAGATAAATTCGGCATATTAAATTAAATTGATTTTTTTTAAGATGGCGTAAAGATAAAATATTTTGGTATTGTTTTTGACTAAATAAGAATCTAAGTTTAACCTAAATATAAATGCGATGGCAAAAGAAAATGGAGCATTCAAATTATTGGCAGGATTATTAATCGGCGCAGCAGCAGGTGCAGCAGCCGGAATTTTACTTGCCCCCAAATCGGGAGAAGAAACCCGTGAACAATTGAAAAAAGAAGCTAAAAAACTGAAAAAAGAATTGGACAAATATTCCAGTGATTTCAGTGAAAAAGCTCGTCAGGCCAAAAAGGATATTGAAGGCAGACTGGCTGATGTGAAAGCCAAAATGAAACATACGGCTGAAAACGTAAAAGACGCTGCCAAGGAAGCGGCTGACGAATTGGATGGCCATGTTGGCGTCTGAAACCATTCTTTTTCTATCTTTGATTAAAACTATTTTATGTTTGACGAATTAAAAAATTACATTAATCAAAGAATAACCTACACAAAATTAGAAGTGGTGGATGCTGTCAGTAACATTGTGGCAGCCACTGCTTTTGGTATTATAATAGGGATGTTTTTGATGCTGGTGCTTTTTGTAAGCAGCCTTTCCATTGGATTTCTGTTAGACTCTTGGTTAGACAGCCAAGGTTTGGGCTTTCTGATTTTATTAGGATTTTATCTGATTGTTATCCTGATTCTGTATTTGAAAAGAAAAGCGATAATTGGATTTTTTACTGATCAGGCTGTGAGGATGTCAATCAACGCAATCGATAATTCAGACGACGAATGAAACTGAGCGAAATTCAAAATTTAGAAGATCTTCGAAGAGCCAAAAGAGAACTGAAAGCCGAAATGAACCGTTCTGATTTGAAAGCAAAAAACAGCTTTTTGTTTTCCACGTTGGGTGGATTGATCAACAATGTTTCAAAAAATTCCTTGTTGCAAAATTCACCGATTGGTTCCGGAGTTAACAAAACTTTGGGATTTCTGTCAAATACCGTTCAAAACCGATTTCAACTCAATGGCACTGCAAAAACTCTGCTCTCAACCGCTGTACTCATACTTACGCCTGTGATTGCCAAGAAAATCCAGGATCTTATCGACAAAAGATAAGTCAATTGAAAAATTCCCGGTTTCTATTTTTACTTTGGATAATTATTTCTGAAAATAATTCCAAAGAAACATAATTTTTACCCACATAAATCATCTGGTCTTCTGCCCTGAAATCCACTGTTTTTAGATACTTTTGTAAAAGTATTTTTACCGGAAAATGAAAATCACGCCAGAAATCCTAAATCCAAAAAGCATCATCGTCATCGGTGCTTCCAACGATACCTCTAAACCAGGTGGAAAAGTTGTGCAAAATCTTTTGAAACATGAATTTCAGGGCCAATTATTCACCGTCAATCCCAAAGAGAAAATCATTCAGGGGCAAATCTGTTTTCCAAATGTAAAAGAAATTCCCAATGTTGATTTAGCAATCATAGCTATTCCTGCGCATTTGGTATTACAAACTATAGAAACACTGATTCATGAAAAAAGCTGCAAAGGTTTTATCATTTTTTCGGCCGGTTTCAGCGAAACCGGGGAAGAAGGGAAAAAATTAGAAATAAAATGTGCGGAATTAGTAACATCTGCCGGCGGCACATTGATTGGCCCGAACTGCATCGGCGTAATTACTAATAGCTACAAAGGCGTTTTTGCAGGCCCGATTCCCGAATATGACCCGCAAGGTTGTGATTGTGTTTCCGCTTCCGGTGCTACCATGGTTTACCTATTGGAAACTGCCATCCCAAGAGGGTTGAAATTTAGGAATATATATTCCATCGGTAACAGTGCGCAAATCAACGTGGAAGATATTTTGGAATATTGGGATGAAACTTTTGACCCGGAAAAAAGCTCAAAAATCAAATTGCTTTATTTGGAACAAATCGCAGAGCCGAAAAGGTTTTTGAAACACGCACGTTCATTAACCCAAAAAGGCTGTCGCATTGCAGCCATCAAAGCCGGTTCTACGGATGCCGGTTCAAGGGCAGTTTCTTCGCATACCGGTGCGCTTGCGGGTTCAGACAGTGCCGTGAACGCATTGTTCCGAAAAGCGGGCATTATCCGATGTTACAGTCGGGTGGAACTGGTTTACGTGGCAGCGGTTTTCACTTTCGCAAAATTGAAAGGTGATAGAATGACCATCATCACCCACGCAGGCGGTCCGGGCGTTTTATTGACAGATGTTTTGACAAGAAACGGAATGAAAGTTCCAAAAATCGAAGGCGAAAAAGCCGATGAACTGTTGGCGCAGCTTTATCCGGGTTCCTCCGTCGCGAATCCCATTGATTTTTTGGCTACCGGAACCGCCAAACAATTGGGAATCATTCTGGATTATGTGGAAAATGAATTTGATTTTATAGATGGTGTCGCTGTCGTATTTGGCACAACCGGAATGTGGCGCGTGGACGATGTTTACAATGTCTTGCACGAAAAAATGAAGACCTCCAAAAAACCGATTTATCCGATTTTACCTTCTGTCATTCAGGCTGCCGAGGAAGTCAGTCATTTCCATCAAATGGGGCATGTGAATTTTCTGGATGAAACCAGTTTTGGGTATGTTTTGTCAAGAATCAACAAAGCATCCGGCCCGTTCACAGAACCTGAACTCCCCGAAATCAATGCTCTAAAAATCCGAGAAATAATTGATACAGAAAACAACGGTTATCTTTCCGCCGATAAAGCTTTTGAACTTTTGAATCTGAGTGGAATTCCGCATGTGCTGCAAAACGTGACCAATGATAAAACAAACGCATTGGAAACGGCAGAGAAATTTGGATTTCCATTGGTCATGAAAGTGGACGGAATCCTGCATAAATCGGATTTGGGCGGTGTAATCATCGGCATCAGAAGCTCGGAAGAAGTGGATAAAAGTTTTGAAAAACTCATGAGCATCAAAGGTGCAAAAGGCGTTTTGCTTCAACAGCAACTTTCTGGAAATGAAATCTATATGGGTGCGAAGAAAGAAGACCATTTCGGACATCAGCTGTTGGTAGGATTAGGTGGAATTTTCATTGAAGTTTTCAAAGATGTGGCTTCAGGTCTTGTTCCCATCAGTCGGGAAGAAGCCCGCTCCATGATTCGCCATTTGAAAGCTTATCCGATTATTCAGGGAACACGCGGCAAGGAAGGTGTCAATGAAGAATTGATCATCGAAACAATTCTGAAACTTTCCGCTCTGCTGAATGCTGCACCGGAAATTGCAGAAATGGATATCAATCCGTTTTTGGGAAATCAAAAGGACTTCATTGCAGTGGATGCAAGAATCAGAATTGAAAAATAATTCATGGTCTTTTACAATGTCTGCTGAAAAATTGAAATGCAACAAATTCACAAGCATTCGTTAAAGATTTACATTCCTTTGGATTAAACTTTTATATTTGTAAGGTTTAAAATTATTACCTGTATGGGAATTCTACTCAACTGGCTGATAGCCTTTATCATATACAACATCATTTACGGACTTTCCACCTGGCAGCTTTACAAAAACGCAGGCAGAAAACCCATAGAAGCTTTCATTCCGTTTTATAATTTCTGGATTGGTCTTGATTTAATCAAGCGACCAAAATGGTGGATTATCCTTTTCTTCACGCCCATCGTGGCTCCCATCATGTGGGTTGTTTATTGGGTAGATTTCGGGCGGAGTTTCGGAAAAAGAACATGGTTAGACACGATATTAATGATCGTTACTGTCGGGCTTTATGCTTTTTATCTGAACTATGTGGAAAAACCCGAATATACCGGTCCCGAAGAAAGAAAAAGCACGATGATTGCCGCTCTGGTATTTGCCATCGTTCTGGCAACACTCGTTCACAACTGGCTGATTCAGCCGATGGTTGTACCCACGGGTTCTATGGAAAATACCATCCGGATTGGGGATGCGCTGTTTGTTGATAAAATCAGCAACGGGGTTCGTATTCCCGTAACGCCTATAGGGATTCCATTTTCGGAATTCGTCAACCGAAATCTTTTTTTGGATCAAGCCCGACTTCCTTATATGCGGCTGCCCGGCTGGAATAAAATCAAATCCAACGACATTGTGGTGTTCAATTATCCGACCGATTCCGCTTTCACTGCGGTTGACCGAAAAGATGCTTATGTCAAAAGATTGGTCGGTATGCCCGGCGACACCATCGAATTTGATAACAGTGTATTGAAAATCAACGGCAAAGAATTTATCCCGAAAAAAGATGCCTTGGTGCAGCACAGTTACCGTGTCAAAACAACCGTTCCTTTCAGTCCTGAAATTCTGTACAATGATTTTTCCTTGATAGGTGTCGGAGAAAACAGAGATTATGGCATTGAAAATAAAGTGGACAACGAATACACTTACCTTTTCTTTGCCTTGACTGCTGATATGGCCAATCGGTTAAAACAAAATCAAAATGTAATTTCCGTTGAACAAAACATCCTTCCCAAAGGATATAAAGATGAAAAACGATACAATGACGGCAGGATTGACAGTACAAAAACGATTTTCCCTTTGGATAAAAAGTGGAATCAGGACAATTACGGTCCGCTTTATATTCCCCAAAAAGGAGATAAAATCAAAATTGATAAAGACAATATTACCCAATATTACAATATCATCAAGATTTATGAAGAGAATAATCTGGAAATCAATGGTGATAAAATCCTAATCAACGGCCATGAAGCCGGAGAATACGAAATCCAGCAGGATTATTATTTCATGATTGGCGACAACAGGAATTTATCCTTGGACAGTCGGTTTTTCGGATATGTTCCCGAAAAAAATATCATTGGTCGGCCGGTGCTGGTTTGGGCCAATTTCAATGGCATGTTTGAACCTGCTCCCAAAAAATTTATTTGGAATCGCTGGATGACTTCCATCAACAACGACAATCCGGACAAAACTTCCTATCGCTGGTACGTATTGTTGGCGGTGATTGCGTTTTTCACTTGGGATTATTTCAGAGCCAAAAAGAAAAAAGAAAAAGAATCTTAAAGTAGGTTAAAATGATTTTTCCGGTATTTTATTTTGGGCCGGTTTCTTATTTTGCGAAACTGATACAACAGCCTGAATATCAATTTGAAACTCATGAAAATTTCCAAAAACAAACTTTTCGGAATCGTTGTAATATTCAGGGTGCCAACGGCAAACTGCGGTTGGTCATTCCCATTGAGCACGATGGTGCGAGGGTGATGAAGGACATAAAAGTTTCTGACAGTTCCGGTTGGCGGAAAGAACATTTAAAATCGTTGATTTCGGCGTATAAAAGTGCTCCATTTTTTGAATTTTATGAAGATGATTTGATGCCGATACTTGAAAATCAGGATCAATTTTTGTTGGATATTAATTTCAAAACCATTGCTTTTATTGACCGGCACTTGAAATTAGATTTAAAATTTAATACCACCCAAGCATACAATGAAATTCCGAAGCATCAGGATTTCCGAAATCATTTCAATGCCAAGTCCGAAACACCGCAAGTTACATTTCCTGAATACATGCAGGTATTTGGAGAGAAATTTGCCTTTATGCCAGATTTGAGTATTTTGGATTTACTTTTCAATGAAGGTCCGAAAGCAGCTGTTTATTTAGCCAACCTCGAATTTTAACATTTTAAAATCATTTTCCCAATTCACAACGAATCATGAAAAAGACTTTGATACATTTGTTTTTTTGGCTGACAATCCCTGCATTGGCGCAGCAACCGACTTATAAAAACGGAGTGGTGGTCAGTGCCCATCCAATCGCATCCGAAATCGGAACTGACATCATGAAAAAAGGCGGTAATGCCATGGATGCCGCGGTTGCAGTTCAATTCACATTAAGTGTAACCCTGCCGATTGCAGGCAATATTGGCGGTGGTGGATTTTTAGTGTATCGTGGTGCTGACGGAAAAACGGATGCATTGGATTTCAGAGAAACTGCTCCGGGTGCTGCCACTGAGACCATGTACCTCGACGCAGCAGGAAATCCGATTGAAAATTTAAGCATTCACGGGGCTCTGGCTTCCGGCGTTCCGGGAACGGTCGATGGCATGGTTCAGGCACACCAAAAATATGGAAAACTCAGTTGGACAGAAGTGCTGCAACCCGCAGTAGAATTGGCTGAAAATGGATTTCCATTGACAGAAGCACAAGCCGGAGAATTGAATTTTAATTATGAGCGATTCAACGATTGGAATCCGGAAGGTACAGCCTTTACCCAAAGAAGAAACTGGAAAAAAGGAGATTTATTGATTCAAAAAGAATTGGCTGAAACCTTGAAACTGATTCAAAAGCAAGGAAGAAGCGGATTTTATGAAGGTAAAACCGCGGCTTTCATTGTGGATGAAATGAAAAGGGGAAACGGTATCATTTCCTTAAAAGATTTAAAAAACTACAAAGCCGTTTGGCGAAAACCCGTTACCGGAAATTATAAGGATTATAAAATTATTTCCATGCCGCCACCATCCAGCGGTGGCATTGCACTGATTTCACTCTTGCATTCTGTGGAGGATTATCCTTTGAATGAATACGGTTTTCAAAGCGAAAATGCGGTTCAAATCATGGTGGAAGCGGAAAGAAGAGTTTATGCCGACCGTTCTGAATATCTTGGCGATCCGGATTTTGTGGAAGTTCCGTTGGAAGAATTATTGTCCAAAGAAAATTCTGCCGAAAGAATGAAAACCTTTTCTTTTGACCATGCTACCCCGAGTTCGGAAGTGAAACCCAGTGTTTTTGAATACAATGAATCCATGCAAACCACGCATTTCTCGGTGATTGATAAAGATGGCAACGCAGTTTCGGTTACAACTACTTTGAATGGTGCATTTGGTTCTTTTGTTGTAGTGAAAAATGCCGGATTCCTGTTGAACAATGAAATGGATGATTTCTCTATCAAACCCGGAGTTCCCAATCTTTACGGGCTGACCGGAGGCGCAGCCAATGCCATACAACCGGGAAAAAGAATGCTGAGTTCCATGACCCCAACCATTGTGGAAAAAAACGGGAAACCCTTTATGGTGCTTGGTACGCCGGGTGGTTCCACGATTATCACTTCGGTTTTTCAAACTTTTCTGAATGTGGTGGAATTCGACAAAAGTTTGCAGGAAGCCGTTAGTTTACCAAGGTTTCATCACCAATGGTTGCCCGATAAAGTTTTTGTTGAAAAAGGAGCCATCAGCGAAATTGTCCGTCAACAATTAACCAATAAAGGGTATCAGTTTGTCAATCAAAGTCCGTGGGGTTGGACTGACGGTACTTGGGGAAGAATGGATGCGATTTTGATTCATCCGGATGGAACTTATGAAGGGGCAGCCGACCCGCGCGGGGATGATGCGGTGATGGGTTATTAAAATAATGATTTATATATTAACACTACTAAACGGATAAAACGAATATCTGATCGAAATTGGATGTAATAAATTGATTATCAGTATATAATTTTTATCTCCAAAAAAGCCCCCCTGAAATTCAGAACAGAGATATCTGTACGGCTGGC
>JBBAEI010000033.1:0-27838 GCA_041656055.1 Weeksellaceae bacterium | reverse complement strand
TCCACTTTCCTGCCATTGCGAAACAAGCCCAAACATTTCTTTGCGCTTTTCCATAATTTATTATATTTTTATCCAAAGCTATGGACGAACCGATGAACAGACAAGATGTACTTGGTCGGGTGGATACAAGACAAGCGAGAAATTAAAGTTGTTTGCGAAAATATAAACAAGGCAACAGTTGTTTCAGTAGAATATGATTATCGGGAGCAGTAACACCTAATATAAATGATGATAACAGGAAAAGATTTAATAGAAATAGAGAAATTGAAGAAAAAAATGAAAAAGTGTATATTAGCAAATAAGAAAAGTAAATAGTCCGATTAATAGGGGGCTAGACCACTACGTTAAATATAATATATTTAAATTTGACATTTATAATGAATAGATATGCAAATCAGAAACCAAGGGGAAATAATTAAGGAAATTCGGCATGAATTCCAATTAACACAAAAAGAGTTAGCAAAAAAAGTAGGAGCTAACAAGAATGATATCTGGCGTTACGAAAATAACCTACACGCAATGTCATTTCCAACATTTCTCAAATGGTGTAAAATATTACAAATTCGAGATATTAATAAGTACATTATGTTAAAGGAAGCTACATATTTGTAGATGTCAAAATAAAGATTTAAATTTACATTATAAATCAATCATTATGAGAAATTTATTAACATCACAATCAGTAAAAAATATAAGATATGAAGGAAAAATACACTACATATCATATATATTACCATTAATCTTATCAATTTTTGGACTAATAATGATGATGGCTAATTTCACATTTAAAGTATACATAACCGGAAGTCTATTTTTATTATTATTCATATTTCAAGTCAAAAAATTACTTATACTAAAAAGTATAAAAATATTAGTTACAGACAACGAACTAACGATTGCATCAGGACTACTAAATAAAAAAATTACAGATATATCTCTTAGAAAATATGAAGCAATGCAATTATCGCAAAGTTTAATCGGTAAACTTCTTAATTATGGCAAATTAACAGTAACAACTGGTCACATAACTAAATCATATAAAATAAAATCTCCTATAAAATTAAGAGAAGCTATTATACAACAAACACAAATTTTAAAATCATGAAAAATTTAATTTTTGCAACACTTTTTTTTCTTTCTGCAACAATATATGCTCAGAAGGTAAATTCAATTGAAAATCATCAGACACATTTAATCTTAAACAATTCAGTAGAATTATCTATCAATAGTGAAATTCAAATATTTTTACCCTCGAATGGTAAAAATTTTAAATTCGTCATGAAGTACGTACAACCGGATGGACCAGGAATTATTACTGATCTTGATAAATTTGAACTTTCAAAAGCATCTACAAAGTACCCCCCGGATGCATTACAAGACATCAATAAATTAGATATTTCATCAACAGCCAAGGAAATCGCTGGTAGAAATTTTATAGTCTCCGGATGGGAAGTTACACCCGAAGGATTGTTGCTATCTGGGTTTATTAACAATAATAAGTATATGCTATATCTTGAACAAGCATTAAATACAAACGAGATTTTATTAAATGGATTATCATCAAAATCTAAAAATGAATATAATCTAGATACAGATCGAGAAATAATGCGAAAAACCATGGAAACCTTTAAACATAAATTTTAAAATTAAATTTTATCTTCTAAAACTTTTAATTTTCTTTTCTGCAATTTCTTTCGGTTTATTTATAATGACATTCGGATTAAAATTCGAAGTGAAAAATGTTTTATTTTCTGCCATTCTCTGTTTTAAATAATAATTAACTGAATTTTCAAAAGCGTCTTCTACCTTTTCTTTTTTGAATTTTTCTGTTAACTGGTCTTGCAGCTCGATTAAGTTTGATAATTTATTTTCTATTTCAATTACTTTGCGATTTGTGAACTCCATTTTTTCTTTAATCGCTGATACATCGACTCCATTTTTTTCAAGAGTGTTTATAGTGTCATCTAAACTTACTTGTGCGCTCTCAACTAATTTAAGATGCTTATCCGCTTCTTTTTGCCAATAGCTCCCGTTTACTCCGCCCTCTTCTGCGTATTTTAAATATCTTTCATGATTTGACTTTACTTTATTATAATTTTCTTGTGCTTTAACCAGATCTTCATTTTTACGCATTACAAAGGCATTATCTGCTATATATTTTTGTTTCTCTTTTTCTAGTCTGTTACCTATGAGTTTTGTTTCTATTTTTGCTCTTGTCACTGGGTCTGTAATTAAAGCTGTCTTTAACTCATTTGTATCAATATCCGAAATATCAATAACATCAGCTCCTTTTTGCATTGCTTCCATATATCTGGCCTGTTTGAATTGCAATTTCTGCAACATGAAAACATCGATAGAATCATTAGTTAACATGTAGTTTATTCGAACATTAGGAAATTCATTCCCTTGTCTCCAAATTCTACCTTCAACTTGTCTCAGAGAAGTAAAATTATAAGGTAAAGTAAGAAGATATAAATCTGTTGAATTTTTTTGAAGATTCATTCCTTCTTGAATTGCTGACGAACCAATTATAAGTTTAATTTTTCCCGCATTATAATCATCCTGAATTTGAATTCGTTTTGCTTTCGTTGTTTTACCTGTAATAATACCAATTTGGCTATCTTTTAAAATGCTATGATTGGTTAAATATTCTTTTATTTTTGGAAATTCATTAACTGCTAATTCAGAATAAATGATCTGTCCAGCCTCGGGTTTATCCGCAAGATTTTGAGCAATTAATTTTATTGTTAAATCTAATTTAGGAGAATTTTCAATAAACTCATCGATTGTAAATTCTTTATCTGCATTAAACGGAGAGAGGTAAGGTGATATAGCAGTTAACCTGGCATTTAAAATGTGTGTTAGAATAGCGCCATCTTCCGTTGTGTCCAGATTATTACTTAGTAAAGCATATTGGTCTTTTGTCAATTGGTTTTGATTTACACTAAACTCCTTGTTATATCTTTCAGGTCTTTTTAGATTAGGATTGTCGTCTGCTCCTTTAATATCGATGTATTCAGCTAATAAGCTCTGAAATAAAGTATTGTTTTTAAACCTTTTGACATTTGATTTAAACTTCACATCGCCAGTGGCATCTATTTCCATTTCATTGTCAGCTTCCATAAAAGTTTCGAAAAACGTATTCACATTAAAAAAGCCTTTTTCACGGAGCGTATTGTTTGCAACAAGAGATAAAATTGAATAATATTCAAGCGGTTTATTTGTAAATGGAGTTGCCGATAATAAAGTTACATTTCTTCCATTTTTACGTTCTTGTATATATTGTGAAGCCATCCAAGTGTTAATACCTAATTGAGAAGTTCTTTGAGATTGATTTCTAAAATCCGATGAAAATCTTCTGTCCTCAATATTTACCTTAGCTATAATATGATTTGCATTATGAACTTCATCGAAAGTTAAATGGTCAAAATCAAAATCTTTCCAATCATATATTTTCCCTTTTAACATGGTTCCTTTCAGTTCTTCTTCTTTGGATTTATCAATCTCATTTTCTCTCTCTGAGTTTTTTAACATCTTAGTTTCATTTTTAGAGATATAGGTATACCTAGAAGCTAATCTTTCTGTTGTTTCATGATCAAAACCAATATTATTGAAGCCAGCATAAGTAACTAATGTAATTTCACCATCTTTCACTTTAAAATTTGATAAATCATAATCTTTCCCCAAATTACCTAAAACATTAACCTTAGCGTCTGGTATTGTTTGGTAGATTGTATCAACCCACTGAGTTAAAATGTTTTCATTCGGAACCACAATAAGCGGTTTCTTAGCATTTCCTCTGTGCATAGCTTCGTGCAGCGTTAAAATTCCAGAAAGCGTCTTTCCAAAACCAACCTCATGTGCCAATAAACCTACTCCCTTTGTGGTCAGTTGACCTATACCTGCTTTTTGTACGGATGTTAGCTGAAGAGGATTGCCTTTGAAGTTTTCATATATTGTAGAAAAAGAAGGAAATTTAGTATAATCCGGTATATGGGTGTTGTTGTATTTCTCATTGAATTCTTTAACAAACAATTCTTTTGTTTGATTATCCAATTCTTCCAAAAGGAATTTTGAGAAAAGTTTATTCGCGACCTCTTTTCTTCTTTCTCTGATCAATGCATTTCTTTCTTTATCTCTTCCTGTAACTGATTCATTATTTACATAACCAATTACTTCATACATGGATGAACCTTCAAAAGTTTCATAGCTTAATGTTCGAATAAAATCTTTAAACTTATCAGCTAAAGAAAACTCGACGATTTCAGTTTTATTTTCTCCATAATGACCATATTCAATTTCTTTTGAGCCTAAAATCAGATTATGAACCAACTCGTGATTAGGTGACATAATTATTTCTTCTATTTTTTTTCTAACAGGAAGAACAGATTTAAGTAATTCTTTTTGTTTTTCATATTGTTCGGGAGATATCGGACTTGATTTCAAGCTAAAATCTATTTCTAGTTGCTTAAGCTTATTAACGATATTTCCTTCTTGGTAATAAAAATTATGAATCCACTTTCCGTTATGGTAATTTGCATACTCTTTAAAATCATCAGGGTTTTTTAACTCTCCATTATATTGAGTGTTTTTAAAAGATTCTAGTTCTCTGTCAGAAAGTTCATTCGTATTAGAAAGTGAAACAATACTATCATTCTTTTTAAATTGATATTTTAAGTTTTTTTTGTTGATTTTTGGTTCGGATTGAATCAAATACTCTTCTTTTTCTAGAGTTTCTTTTTTTTCATTATTTTCAACTGGATTTGTAACAGCTTGATCCGTCTGACTTGTAATATCACCAGCCAATTCATTTCTAGAGCTATTCAGATTCTGAGTTTTTCTTTCTGCCGTATTTTCTCGTGAAGGTTGATTTTCGAAAGAATCGAATAAAGATAGTTGAGGTTGTTTCTCTTGTTTTTTTTCTTGTATACTTTCTAAAATCTTTAATGCTGTTTCCAGATTGCCATAAACAAAATCCTCAAGTTTTCCGAATTGATTAGTTCTTGTTTTGTATGTTCCTAAAACATTCTCATAGTTTCCTTCAAAATAGTTTGAAATGTTATTTTTAAGAATTTGACTGTTTTTTTTTAATAATATTATATCCGTGCCGACTTCAGTACCTTTAAAAACACCTGATGGGAGTCTATAAGCTTCTATTAATTCAGCGTTATCTAGTTCTTTTTGTCTTTTTATCCAACTAGATGGAAGAACCATTGCTATTAAACCATTTTCTTTTGTGACATCCAATGATCTTTTTATAAAATAATCTTCATAGCGAGAAATTTTCGATTCTTCACCTAGGCCTTTATAGAAGCCTCTGTGTTTTCCATAAGGTGGGTTGCCAATTACTATATCATATTTGTTTTCTTCACTAGGGAGTTGTATTTTTTTTCCATTTTCTCCCATAAACTCGGATTCGAAATTTCTAAGATTTACAGTGACTTGAGGAAAACGAAGTTTAGCTATTGCAGCAGTAACATAATTAATTTCAAATGAATTTATATTTTTATGAAACTTTTCAGGTATCGCATGAATGAAATTTCCAGTACCAACAGAAGGTTCTAATATTTTGGAATTATCATTTAAATTAAAATGATTTGATATGAGTTCTCCAATAGTTTTAACTAATTCTGTGTTGGTATAGTATTCATTTAGAATTCCATGACCTCTTTTGGTGATTCCACCAGGTTTATATTGAAGTAAAGCTTGATTGAATTCAAATTGAGGATCTATAATTTGAATTTTATTGTCACTATCTATTTTTGTAGTAAGGGAAATAAACTTCTTTATATTGTCATTGGTTGGCGTTAAAGAAATTTCAGAAATAAGGCTTTTTAATCGTGGTACCCTTTCCAGATTTCTATGTTCCTTTTTTGACTTTCCTCCCTGTGTTTTTTGTTTATTTCCGTGAATGGATTGATTGGAAATTCCTCTGTGTCCGGAATTGTATTCTGATTCATTTTTAAATCCATTTCTAACATTGTGGCTGCCCAAATCAAGTCTTTCTCCGTTATCTTTTTCTTCGGATTGGCTTGATTTGCTAATTGCGTTATTGTTTTGATTAGATGTTCTTTCTCCCACTTTGAAAGTATCGGAAATTGCTGTGGGTTTAGTTCTATTTTCATTTTTACTATTTAATTTTAGCTTATTACAAAGATAATCATTTAGGTCATTATTTTTATCTACTTCAATGTCATATAACGCTCTAATATCTTTGGCCTGTGGAAATGCTTTAATAAGTTCTAAAGTAGTCTTATTTCCGCCTTTATCTGCATCTAAAAGCAAATAAATTTTGCCTTTGTATTCCGAATAATCATTTATGAATTTTTTGGAGTTTACTATAGAGTTGAGCGCTATTAGCGTTCTATTGTTCTGCTTTCCATTTTCTTTAATCAATTGCAGAAAAGAAAAAGCATCTGTCATTCCCTCCACAAGAATAATATCGTCTTTTTTTTTATTTTGTATTATTGAATAATTTGAAGGACCTATTTTAGTTTTAATAAATGGATTTCTTATTTCATATCCATTACTTTGATTTTTTATAGCTAAACCATAATATGTTTTATCTTTTATTTTATATTTTAATTCCTTTGTGTATTTTCTAAGTATTTCCCTTTCAATTCCTCGGTTTTCAAAGTAGCTTAATAAATTTTCGGAGTGGGGTTTTTTTATTGATATTATTTCTGGTTTATTTTTTGTTTCTTCTTTTAGATAAATTTCTGGATTAAATTCTATAATGTTTGTATTATTTTTTGCTATTTGATTCAATGTATTAAGGGCTTCAATCCATGTTTTGTTTTCAAGTTGCATTACAGCTTTGATTAGCTGGCCACCTTGTCCGGTTTTAAAATCATAAAATTTATCATTTGAAACTGAATATTTGTTGAATTCTGTTTCAAAATAGTAGTCTTTACCAGATTTTCGTGTGAATTTAACTTCTCCTTTTAACTCTAGTATTTTGAAATAATCTAAGACACTAATTTTATCAATAATTTGCTTTTGTTCGTCTGTTGAAAAGTATTTTTTTTGACTCATTTTACATGATTTGAAATAAATCGGTTGTACTCGAAAATTTCTTTTGCTTCATAATCCCAATCTTTTCTTAAAAATAGTTGAAGTGTAACGAATACATCGTTAATTCTATCATAACTGTCAACTCTTTCTATTCTACCTTTGTAGAATTGAGCGGTTTTTGGATAAATTGCGAAAGGGAGTATTGTATCAGTTTTTGCGACATAGTATCTTGTGAAACTTTCATCTGATCTGATTTGAAAACGCAAATAGTTTTTTGAAAATAATACAGTATCGTTAATATGTACTCTGAAACCCCAGTTGGGAACTTTTAAATCAGTATAAACCACTCCATTAAATTTATTATCTAAACTTAATTTATTTGAGATTTTTTTAAAGTTTGTTTTTTTTGCTGTTTCAAAGTTTCCTAAATTAGAAAATGTAGAATCTATAATTAAATAAATGTTGCTTATTCTGTCAGGATAATCAATGTCAGGAACGATCTCAATTATTGTGTCATTTTTAAAATTTAGCTTAGATATAAGAATAGTTTTACTATCGTCAAGATTTTGTGAAGGATTAAAGTATATCGTAGCTATAACATCAATCCTTCCGCTTTCCATTTTTTTATGTTTGTTGCATGAAAACGTGAATGAAAGAATAATTAAAAAGAATAAATAAATTGTTGTTTTCATAATAATATTTTAAGATAAGTCTCCCGTATAACGGGAGACTTTCTAATAGAAATGAAACGGACTAAAGACCCCTGGAGTTGGAGTGTTGTTTAATTTTATTGTTTTTTTGGGACTCTGTTTGGTCAATACTTTCTTTGGATTTATTAGTATTTAATCTTTGCATAAATCCATCATATAGATTGATCATTTTATACTGTGGATTTAAGACAGCAAATCCTTTAATTTCTTTTGAGTTATGTTCAAATTTGACTTTAACAATGTTGCCTTTCTCTAGAGAGTTAATGGTATTGTCTTTATATTCATCCTTATCAAACTTCAAAGGAGAATTTTCAACGATTTTCCGTGTGTCAACACCATATTTTTCATTGTAAACTTCAAATTTATAATTTCCGTAATCGGTCTTTTCTTCATTGAGTTTCAATTTAATAAAAGCAGGTTCTAATTCTTCTGTATTTTTATTTACAAGATTAGTTTTTACTGCTCTGCCTTCTAATAAATTGATAGCTTCTTTTGCAGTAATATTATTTTCTTTTGATACAGAAAACTTATGAGTTCTTTCTTGACCATCGTTTGTTGTAAGTTTTGCACTATATGAATTAAAAAAAACTAACCCTTTATCGTTTTTATTAAAATTAAGAGTAAAGTTCATTTCATTCTTGAATGAAGTCAGATCTGAACTTAGTTCAAGTTGAAATGATTTTAGTTCAGAATTAATTTTCTCTTTGAGTTCTTTTGCTTTTTCAGAATTAAGATTAAATCCTAAATACATCATTTGCCTTGTAAGGTATGAAGCTGAATTACGTTCTTTTTCTTGATTCTGATTTTTATTAAGAATCGTTTCCTGAGTTTTTGGGTTTTTTTCCATAGCAATTTGATTTTTATTATTAAATATTTGTTCTATTTTACCTAAGTTTTTTGGTCTTAATTTGTTTGTTTCAGAATTAAATTCCAGTTCAAGGTCGCTAAGGAGGCGTGGTGTCAATAAAGATTTTTGAACCCATCCGTTTCCATCTAAATAGTGGGAGACTTTATCATATAAGTGCTTCCATTCCTTTCTTATTTCCTGTTGTAAGGCGTATTTTTTTATTACATCTTGTGTGAGGGTGTCGTATAACAATAAAGAATCAGGGTTTTCGATTGCTTCTTTAGCAAGGTCTTTTAATTTTCCACCAACGATTTTTATTTCGTCGTTGTTTTTTTGCATTTCAGTATTTTGATTAATTAATATTCCTTTTTCAAATAAATCACCTACATGAATCTCAACATACTTTTTGCCCTTTTTATCGTAAACATCTACATTTCGTTTAATAAGTTTATTCCTTTTTTTATTAGCATCATTTTGTTTGTACTTGATTAAATCTTCATTTGTTATAAAATCATTTCCATTATCCATTGCGGAATAATAATCTTGTTTTTTGATATATTCAGATGGTTGCATTGAAATTAAATCTATAGCTTTAAGTATAGTAGGGAAGGTTTTTAATTCTTTTGTTAATTCTTTAAGTTTTTTTTCATCTGTTTGATTAGTTGCTAATATAAATCTGTTAGCTCCTACTTTTGCGCCTATTTTCATCAAATTATTTTTCCAAAATTCTTGTATAATTTTATTGTAATCCACGGATTATTTTTTTGCTGAATGTTTTTGCTTGGTATTTAACAATCGGTTCTCCTTGTGCATAATCTATTCCTATATCATTGTTGGAATCAAATTCAAGATATTTTCCTGATGTAAGGTTTAAGATTATACCAGGATTAATTTTAACATCTTTCGGGATAATCTTATTTAAATACTTTAAAATTTCTCTGTCTGCTTTACTTGAAACAAGTGTACCAGAAGGATGATTGTGAACTATTGTTATACTTTGTGTTTCAAATTCTTCAATTCCGGCAAGAATAGCTGGTAGATCACCAATTGTTGAATTATTATTTCCAGTCCCAAGATGTTGTATTTGTACTGAATTATCCTTTTTGTGATGTACAGCAAATAAATGTTCAATATTTTCTTTTTCCAGATTTCTGAAAAGAAATGCAACATCTGCAGGGCTTTTTATTTCGATATCTCTGCTCCAGAATTTAAGATGTTTCCATTTTTTGAATTGTATTTCAACATTACAAACCTCAGCTTGGTTTAATCCTTTGTAGATTTCTTTGTTTTCACTTTGTAAGGTTCGGGAGGATCGATAATTAAGCCAATCTTCTTTTGTTTGTACTCCGGATATTTTTTTACTTTTTTGTGGTTGTTGTTCAAGTATTTCATTTTTATAAGTTTTCATTATTAATTTATTTTAAATATAGCTATTTGACAATAAAGATATAGACATTTGTCTATATATGCAAGTTTATTTACCTTTTTCTTCCAGATGAAATTTCTTGTTTTTCTTCTTTTTCTTCAATTTCTCTATTTCTATTTGCATCTTGATAGCGATCGTAATCATTTACATCTAAATCAATTTTAGATTTTTTTGAAGTTTTTAAGTTTTCGGTTGTTTGTGATTCAACTGAAAATGAATTAGCTTCTACTTTGATTATATTTAATGACTTTTGTATGTCTTTAGCAATTTCTGGGTACATTTCTATTTTAGTTTGTAAGTATGACATCATTTTCAGTAGCTCTTGATTATATTTCGATTTTTCTATAGGATCCTTACTGTTTCTAAAGTATTCTGAAAGTTCTTTTCTATTCTGAACAATGTCATACATCTTAGTTGTTTTAGTGTTTTGATCGTAGATAAACACTGATTTAGAAAAGGAGGTGTATTTTCCTGTATAAGGGTCGAATTCATTCGATTCAGAATATTTAATTTCATTTTTAGATTCTTCTAAAAGTTCATTAAGTACTCTTTCTCTTTCAATGTATTCTACCTTCAATCTTGAATAATTGTCAACTAATTGTAAATTGATTTCAAATTTCATTTTCTCACTAAGAATCTTTTCAACTGTTAAAACTTTTCCGTTCAATAAATCTCTCAAATCACGAATGTCGAATTCGCGTGAAAATTCATTATTTTCAAGTAATATACCGTGTTCTTTCAACTCTGATATTGGTAAATTTTTTTCTTGAATAATTTTAAGGTTTTGGTCTTTAAAGTATTCGTTAGCACCAATTTCTATCCCAAATTTCATACTGTATTCTAATAGTGCTTTGTCCTGATCGGTAAGTTCTTGACCATTGAAAACTTTATCCTGTGCGGATTTCATTTTATTAAGAACTTCATTTTTGTTGTGTATTGTTTCCATTTTAATGTATTAGATTGTTATAAAATATTAATTGATTTAAAAATGATGATGGCTCAATGAATTTACCATTTTCTTTTACAGCAAAATGTAAATGAGGTCCAGTTGAATTACCTGTATTACCGCTGATTCCTATAATATCACCTGCTTTCACATAATCACCTTTTTTTGTAAGTAATTGAGATAAATGCATATACAATGTTTCATATTTATCTGAATGCTTAATTTTGATATATAATCCACCTCCGTTTATATCCCAACCATCGGCTGTAACTTCTCCATCAAGTATAGATTTAACCGGTTCGTTATTTGCTTTAATATCAATCCCGTTATGAGGTCTTTTATCTTTCAAAATAGGATGATATCTACTACCAAATCCAGAAGTGATTATAATCTCTCCAGAAATTGGCATTGATAAATTTATATTAGGTTTATTTGTAATTGGTTTAAATTCATTAGATGAGTTTTTTACGTTTTGAATGTTAACAGGTATTTCCTGTTTATTACTTTGTTGTGAGATTATATGTTGTAAGAAGTAATTATTTTCATTGATTGTTTTGACTGAAAGTAAATTAACTAATTTTCTCAAAGAATCGTTTTCGTGTTTTAATTTTCGTTTTTTTCCAGAGAAGATGCCTGAATTTTTATTTTCTTCTTTAGTTTCAAGTGATTGTAGATTAATTTCGAAGTTATCTATCTTTTCAATTTCATCGTTAAAAGTTAATGTATTGAATTGACCATTAACGTTAATACACACAGTTATAAATAATATATAAATAGATTTTTTCATGCTTCTTCTTTTACGAATTGATCGATAATTAGTTGAACTTCTTTATTAATTCTTCGGAAATTTGTCATTAGTATTTCATTTTTTTTATCATTACCAGCATTGTCTTTGAATGAATAATAGGGAGGTATATCTACATAGTTCTTTTCTTCCTTTTTTATTTCATTCATATTAAGATTAATTTTACCTGAAACTACAGAAGTTTGATATTCGTCTTCATATGAATAATTATCTTGGGCAATGAGCCCAACCATTTCCCCGGTTTTAAGGGCAGCAATTTTTCCGGATGGTATCATAAATTCCATTTTTTCGTTAATACTTGTAGTTGTGCCTTGTTGTGAGATAGATTGAGAATAAGAGTTTTGTCTAATTTTCCCGAACATTTTTTCTAACCAGTCCAAGGTGTTTTTATCTCTTGCAGAACCGGAAATAACATTCCCAATGATTGAAGCAATTGTATCGGCAACTTCTCTTTTATAAAATTGACGTAATTGAGGTAACTCCTGTAGACCAAGTACAACAGCAATTTTATTGCTTCTTGCAGTAGCAACGATATTGTCAATTTTATGGATATAAATTGTCGGAAACTCATCAGCGATTATACCTCCTGGTAAATTTCCTTTAGAATTAATTAATCTTAAAATTCTATTTAAAACAGCTGAATATAGAGCTGAATTTATATCCTGTGTTTTTGGATTACTTGCAAGAATTAATATAGTTGGATTTTTTTTATCTGTAATTTTTAAATTTATATCGTCTCCAGAGAACACCCAAAAACTTTCTTTAGTAGCTAAACGTGAGATAAAAATTTTTAAAGTTCCAATTTGACCTTCAAGTTGATCAAATGCTTTATTTTGATATGCTGTTTGAAACGGTGATAGTAAAGAATACAATTCTTCATGGGTATATAATGTATCAAATATTTCTTTGTAACTTTTATTGATGAATGAAAGAATGTGAGGTAATGAAGAATATTTACCGTTTTCATAGGTAGCAAAAAAATAAATACATGATGCTAAAAAGTTGACAGCCGATTGTGTGAAGAATTGATCTGAACCACCACCAGAACCCCCACCTTTTTGTAGTGATGAAACCATTGATTCCGCCATTTCCTGTGCATCAGCAAGTGTATTTATATATTCCTTTTTAAAGGGATTTAATCGTTTTGATGATTCAACATGATCAAGATTGATTATATAAAAATTGTGTTTATACTGATGATCTTTTTCTTTTTTATTAAGATAATGTAAATAAGCAATTTGACTTAAATCAGGAAATTTAAAATCATATATACACAGTGAGAATCCTTTTCGCACCATCTGTCTAATAGCAGGATTAATAACACCAAAACTTTTACCTGAGCCGGGTGTCCCGATTACCATTGTTCCACGGAATGGATTTAAATTAATCCAACCTTTATTAATTTTTCTCTTATATTTATATAAATAGGGAATGTTAATAGAGGTGGCGGTTTCAATTATGGTATCATTCTGTTTAAATGATTCTTCTTCTGTATTCCATCTATCTTTTCCTGATTTATTTTGCATGTATTTTGAAATACTATCAGCTCCGGTAAGAGTAAGTATTGCTCCAAGGAAGCTTAGAACAGCATACAAGATTCTATAAATTGAAAACCCAGGAAATATATAAGGATGAAATGAAGATGATGCATCTTTGACGAAATATAAACTACTAAAAGTTAATAATAATCCAATTGTTATTGGTAATACTATTGATTTAACAATATTTAGGTCTCTTTTCTTCTTTGCCTTTGTTCCAATAGAAACTAAAATTATTAATATGATTGTTGTAAATTTAGCATGAAGAGGAGGACTAAAGAATGGCATTTTAGCAACATTACCAAGAAGATTACTGACAACAGGGATTTCTTCATTAATAAAAAATAATGTCAGGCAATCAAGCACAACTGTAAAGTATATTCCTTTTTGGAATAGCTTATAAACGTTTATTTGATTTTGTTGCTCTTGCATTTTAAATTAAATCTGCGTTTAATACATCTTTATATTTGATTTCTAGTTCTACTGTTCGGCCTGATACTTGTTTTTCAGTTAATCGGATTCTAAGAACTTTTGAATTAGGGTATGTGAATTTTTTGAATACATATATGTTTCTATATTTTTTACGAAACCCTTTTTGATCAGAATAAGAGTATATTGGTTTTACACTTATACTCTGATTGTTTGTTGCTTTATATATTTTCTTATCATCTATCGAAAAAGATATATTTTCAATACTGTATGGAACATTAGTAGAATTAGAAATTGATAAATCAAAAAATATGTAATCATCCCGAACATATACATTATTAAGTTTGAAGTTGACCTTGAATCCTTTCGCTTTTCGGATTGGATTTTTAGCTTTTGTTTTTAATATGTCTTGAGCTAATTTTTTGAGTTCAGTATTAGATAAGTCAGAATTTAAATTATCAAGAGGTTGCATCTCAGTTGGCTGAATTTGAATATTTGTAACCGAACTTTCGAAGTTACTGTAAACGATACTATATTGCGCCATATATGATTGACCAACAACTGTAATAATACCTATTTTATCTGAAGTACGGAGTCGTTTATTTTCATCGGTATTATGTAGTTTTACTCGTGCTATATTTTGCGAGGGTAAGTCACCCACTAAATCATCAGATGATAAATCGACGAATTGAATTGGTTCGGGAGATATAATATGTAAACTTATCTCATCGCTAATAATTATAGTGGGAAGATCTGATGTATGCTGTATAGGGATTTCTGTCTGCGCATAAATAATTACAGAAAGAAACATGAATACAGTAGTGAAAAATTTTAAAACATTTGTTTTCATATTATTGTTTTTTTTCGTTGATTAAATAGATGTGTGAATTATATTTTAATTTGGCTTTGTTTTTTCTTATTAATTGTGCTATAGACTTTGAAGTTGATGTAAATAATCCTGTTAATACGCTTGATGTGAAGTTTTGCTCTGAAGTTTCGAGTTGTTGCCCTTGAACTGTAGTTCCACCCATTTCCTTCATCATTTCACGAAAATTTGACGACGGTACATATAGTCCTCTCATCCCATCTAAATCATAAACAGATAAGTTTACAGGAAGGATTACATCATCTTTAACAATAGATAATACGTTAAGGAATACACGTTGTTCATTGAATCCTGTAATGTTTGCATACATTATTGTTCCTGTTGTTATGGTTTCATCACCTACGTATATTTCTTCAAGCAATTTTAAACGTATTCTACTTCCTAAATATCCTGTAGTATTTTCGTCAATAATACTCATTATGTTAGGGGTAGATTTTACGCTTGATATTGTGTTAAAGTATTTATTTTCAGTTGCTTTTTTAACTGTCAGAGTAGAGTTTAGGAATTCTTCTAGTCTTTTTTTATCTTTTATTAACTTTTCTTCTGCTTTTTTTTGTGCAATAAATTCAGGGTCTTTAGACTTTTCAAGACTGTCAAGAAATAGTAATTGTTCACGCATTTGTTTGATTGGGTCGTATTCTTCTTCCTTAGTCTCTGTTTTATATTCTGAATCAGGTTGTGTACTTGAAGCATCTTTATTTCCTTGATTTAGGAGATTTAAAATTTCAGTTTGCCTTTGGTAGTCATCGCTTTGTGAGTAGTTTCTTTGTGTTAAATTGTATTCATCAGTGTTTTGCTGATTTATATTTTGTCTTAACATTTCATAATGTTGCTTTAATGAATCCATTATTTGTTTTTGTCTATCATCATAATTATCAGAATATTCCCATTTTTCTTCTTGTATTTCTTCAAGATTTTGAAACATCGATAAATCACCGATTCTTTTTTGATAATATTTATCGTATGCATCGTTTTTATTCAAAATTGAATCTGTAACTTCTCCAAGACCTGTTGATAATTCTACATTAGTTTGTTCAGGCTGTTGGGCTGCTTTTTTTTCAGATGCAGATATGAATTGGTATCCAAGAAATAACCATACTGGAAGTGCGATAAGTGGAAATACATATCTTTTCTCTTTGAAGTTTATTCGTTTCATTTTAGTTCATTATATCGGTTAATTAAATATTTTATTCGAAGACTGTCCTCACTATTTAAACCAATTGTTTCATGTTTAGATTTCAATTCAATAAGTTCATTTATAATTGGTTCCACAATTCTATTTGTTTTATGAGGAATGGTAGGTTTTACATTCTTAGTTGATATTATTGGAATTGTATTTGTATATATTTTATGTGGATGCTTATAAGAAAAATAAAGAGAGATTATGAATAGAGGAATAAGTATAAACATTGCATATTTATAGAATGCCTTCGGATTTTTTTCCATCCAAGCCCAAATGTTTGTATAAATTATTTTAATTTTAGAAAGCATTTCTTGTCCTTTTTGAGATTTCAGAATTATCTATAATCCTCCAATTTGTAAGTAAAACACCATGGGGATTGTTTATTGTTCTAGGCATATCTATAAAGTTTCCGGATGTTTCGATGTTTCTTATTGTAAGAGAGTTAATCCGGTTTATCAATTGTTTTCCATAGTAAATAAAAGATTGGTCTTCTGTATTAATTTTAATTGAATCTGTTTGTATACTTAGAATTGAATTTGAAGAGATAAGTTGATTGTAAAAACCTTTTTCTCTTAAATTTGAATATTCTTTTTTACCGGAATCATCGATAAGATAAAGTGACTTTTCGACATTACTTTTTATATATCGATCATCGGGCGGTAATGTAAAAAATAGACTATGAAACAACTGGACTTGACCTCTATATTCAACAGGTCTATTTAATGTTTCATCAGTTTGTTTCGCTAAAATTGGAACACCATTATCAATTATATAAATTGATTTCCTACTATCTTGAACAATACTGTTAGAATATATTAGAACAGCGATATTTGTGCAAAATGATATTATCATAGCAGAAATTGTTACGATTTTATTTATTTTGATTTTGCTTCTTATATCTTTTATTAACATAATATTTTATTTTGATTGATTTGCTTTACCTACAGATCTGGCCGCACCAGCTGCGCCACCGATTTTTATTGATGCGGCTGTGGCAACTGCTGTTTTCATTCCACTTTTAATTTTAGACATTACACCAGCACCTCCCGCTGTAACTATCGCATCAGCAATCGTAGGTGTAATTAGAATTCCGATTCCTGTGACTATATATGCAACAGATGGAAACATAACTGTATAAATCATTCCACTTTGTTCTAGGAATGGTACAATTAAAGTTAAATCACCACCATTTTCCATTAATCGATCATACCTTTGAATTTCCATCATGTATCCAGACATTATTAATTGTTGACCGATATTTATAATTGTATATGCAATAAAAGTGTATAGATTAATATTTATAAATTTAGCTACCCAGCTAGCAAACGAATTTTCAAAACCCGGAATTAACGACATTCCGACTGCGATGGGTCCAAGAATTATTAGTATGTAAGCCCAAACTTTTTGAATAAAGAAAATTAAATAAACACATACTCTCAATATAGTTAAAGCTATTGATTCAATGAGATTAGCAGCTAAGTTTTGCATTTCAAATTTTATTCGCATTTGGTATTCTAGAATTGGTTGAAATAAATCCGCCATTTTTTCGGCAAACCATCCTTTGTCACTTGATTGACCAATAGCATCAGCTTCTTTATTTTTTGCTGCTTCTTTTGCGTTTTCAGAATATAGGAAACTTACAAATTCTTTCTGTTTATTAAATCTTAAAATCCGCTGATCATTAACTTGATCTTCGATATCTGCAAATATTGCTTTTGATGGAGAAGCAAGGACTTCAAGTGGAGCCTGAATTAAATTACAAAATGAAGTCCAATTAATTAAAATAAGACCGATAATGATTGGTCTAATCATGGGTGTAACTCTCCATGCATCACCTTCTTGCATGTTCCACCCAAGCCATCCGAGATATATTAAGGCACCAAAACCACCAATTGCTCTTCCTAAAAAACTCGCAGATATAGCGTTTTCATTAATTTGAGTGTCAAGGTTTGTAAATAATTCCATAAACCATTTTTCAAAAGCCCCATCACCTTTTAAAAATTTTATAAATTCATCACCTTGCTCTTCAGCTTGACCAAATAGTATTATTGGAGTTAAAAAAATTAATATAATAAGTATTTTTAATGTTATGTTTCTCATGATTTTAAAATTTGTGTTTGAAGGAATGCATTACCTCAGATACAATTAATTTATCTGATTTATTACCTACGGATACCGCAAAATCATAATTGTCAGGAATTTTATTTAATGCTGTATAATGATTTTTGTATTTTTTTGCATTTTGATTAAGTGTTAATAAAAATTTTCTCCAGTCTAATAGAGTTTCATGATACATAAGTATTCTTTTGCCACGTGGCATTGAAACGTGTCTAGATTGATAATATTTAGATTTAACTAATTCCAGTTGAATTCTTAAATTTTCTATAGAACCGTATTGGGATGCAAGATTATATGAATCTTCATCTTCGAATTTCCATTCTTGCCATGTTTGAGGGTTATCAGGAAACTCAGAAATTGGTTTTAGTTTTTTACGATAATAAAGCAACCACAATGGATCTACATCAACTGTAGTTGATGTCCAATAAAGAAATTCTCTTGTCGTTTGCTCAGTAAGAGTGTCAGCATGAGCTTTTATTTGTTCTGCATAGTTCTGTTGTAATTTTAATTCCATAAAACGCATTGTTTCATGTCCAGTGGGTTTTAAAGGTCTGATATCTGGACCTCCTTTGTAATCTTTATTCCTTTGTGGCGCAAACATCCCCCAGATAAACCAATATGCGGCATTAGTTGTTACACCTAAAAACTTCTTAGGCTTTGGTAACATTTCAGCCCATTCCTCATAAACCATTCTTTTGTGATGGTATACAATATTTTGATCGTTAAGAATGTTTTGACTGTTTGCTACACTGAATAATAGACAAACAAATAATACAATTTTTGTTTTCATCAGAATAAGTGATTTAAATTGTTCATTATATTTTGTATAATTGCTCTGTCAATGATATAATAGTCACCTAGAATTGGAAAATCAGTTATTAATTTATTTCTATCATCTGACCATTTTAAATATGAAGTAGTGCCAAGCAACGAAAAATAAAGATTTCTTAATTTGCTCATTGTATTTTGAATTAAATCAAATCTTAATTTTGGATCCATCAAATATTTCTCATCAACCTTTAATATTTGTGTTTCAACTTCTGTTTGTAGTGCTAGGTATTGATCGTATATTTCAAGATAGTATTCATATTTAATAGCTGCGAATTCTGGTTTTTCAATAGTTAGGGTTATAAGGTTATTCAATTCACTATATATTTTGATTAAATAATCAGCCATATAGTAAGCTTGCTTACCATCATTAATGAGGCTATTTATGTTTTTTAAATTTGTATATAAAAAATCATGTACAGCAATAATTGCTGCCATTTTTGTTTTTACTGAATTGTATAATTCATTTTGCTTTTCAGTTGAATTTTTTATTTGTTCATTACTTATTGTTCGCATAATGTGATTTTTATTTAATTGAATAAAAAGATTACGATTAAAAACAACAGTAATGTTTTGACCATGGGTTGAAGAACCCAGTAAAACGAATAATAACGAAAGTGTGATTATTTTTTTCATAATTAAAAATTATCAAGTATATCTTGTACAATTTCTTTATCCTGATTAATTACAGTTTGCCAAATTGCTATTGTTAAGTTTTTCATTCTTATTTCCTCCTTTGCTAGGAAAAGAAGGAATTTGGAAGTTTGTTTTAATCGTTTAACTTCAGCTAAGGCGTAATCAAGTAATATTTTTCTTTCAGCCTTTTCCATTTGGTTTATTATTCCATAGCTAGCAATAATACCTATCATGAGGGCTACTACTTCTTGAGCATCTTCAAGAAAGGTGATTTCATCCGGTAACATGATAACTAAGAATGGATGATTAGTCATAAGCTCAATTAAATCTGTTTGGGATTCAATTATATCATTAATGTCATTTGTAATTACTATTCCTGCTGGTATTGCTTGAAGTGCAAATGATACAGCTGAAAGTCTGTTTTCAATATCTCTTTTTACTTTCTTCAGTTTGTCCCATTGTGTTCGATTATGTAATTCCGCACCTGTAGCCGTAATTTGTTTTTTATGCATATCTGTCTGACGTTCATCTTCCTGCATTGTGTGCCTGATCTCCTGATTCATCATAGGAAAAGAAACACTGTCCCTTTCCCACGCAGGTGTTGACGAAAATGAACTTGCAAAAAACCAAATAAAAAAAAGCAGAAGTTTTACCGGAATTAATAAATTTTTCATCATTAGAACATATGTTTATATTGGTACATAATATTTTCCACAATATCTTTATCCGTATTGATGTATCCTTGGAAAGGATTTATTGCTCGCCAGAAACCTAGATTTACAGCTCTTTCTATATCTATTTTAATTTGTAGGAGTATAATTCTAAGCCTTGTGAGCTTCTGGTCAATTTCATAAAGAAACTTATATCTGTCTCCAGAATATGCCAAGTTAGTTGCTCCTTCTTGTAGTATATCTGTAATTTCAACAGAAATTTCTGTGATTGTTTGCCATGCCAATCCTGTTGATTTAGCACCGAAAACTGCAAATTCCGGATTATCAGCAACTACATCAGCAATATCTCCAGTGTATGATATACATTTGTTTACATTTTCATAAATTCGTACTAATTGAACCCCGTTCTGCACCGTTCCCGAAACTTCTCTTAGACCTTTGTAAATTTTATTTTGTAAGTCATTTGCCCAAGCCATTTGACTTGCTACAAATGCTTGTGCTTGTTGTAGCTTCGTTTGCTGTTCAATAGTTTCATTTTGCTTATTTTTTAAATTATCAGAATAACCTTTAAGTGCAAGCGTAGTAATAGGGTCAAAATATAAATTTTGCGCTGCTACAGGCATCATAACAAAGAGCAATACAGCTATTAAGGATATTTTAATAGACATTTTCATATTTATGTTGATTTATTAATTCGTTAAATGACAAATTCCTTTCTAACATTTCAGATTCGATTATTTTCAAAATGTTTACATTTTGATTAGCACTTAATCTTTCATTGTAAAAGTTCAATGCTTCTTTAGTTAAACGTCCTTTAATAAGATTAATTAAAGGAATCATTTCAGCAACACCTGAATTGAATGATTTTGAATCTTCAACAAAAGCCTTAATTGCTTCTTCGTGACTTTTAGTTGTTTGCTGATAATATGATAGGGCTACTTTTTCAGGTTTTTCAGTCGTGTAAGTAAGATATTGCTCTACAGAGACTTCGTTACCGTAAACTTCACCGTAACTACCTCTTTTCAAATAAAATTCTTTAAACTTAGATCTTCCATATTTATTTTGTAAGTTGTTGATTGTAAAGATTTTGTTTTGCTCAACTTTATTTAATGAGAGAATTTCAGCAATAGAAGTGAAATTGTCTTTGAATTTTGTTTGATCTAATAGTATAAAAGTATCAGAATTGCTAATAATGCTATCTTTGACAACTGCATTACCGATAATATCGTTTAATTCTTGAGTTACTACAATAGCTTCACCCCAAAATTTCCTGACAGTTTTGTATAAATAAACTATATAACCTCCCATTAATTTTGAAGCAATTGCTTTCCAGGCTTCTTCAATGATGAGTGCTTTTCTGCGATTTTGTCTTAATCTCATTTTTTGAATGAAAGTGTCCATGATAATGAGAGTTACAATAGGGAAAAGAGTTGGATTATCTTTAATATTATCAATTTCAAAAACAATCAATTCTTCATCAAACAAAGTCCTGTCAGCCGTCTCATTTAATGTTCTATCATATCTACCTCCTTTATAGAAGTCTGCAAGAACTAAGTGAAAAGTTCTTAAATTAAATTCTTCATCTGTAATCTTATGTTTTTTATTATTGAGAAAGAGTGGTAGAAATTTCTCACTATATTCATAAAGAGTATTAAATGAAAGTGATGTGACTTTCAACTCATTTTCAATTTCTTTTATTTTTTGAATTGCTTTAGTTCTTATCGCTATTTCCCATTCGTTTTTAGTTTCAGGACGTTTTATAACTTCATTTTTTTTAACTAGAATTAAATGCGTTTCATCATATACCTTTCTTTTGGTTTCGTCTATTAAAGTGCTGTATGCATCTTGAAGTCTGTTAAATTTATCTGAATTATAATTTGATTGATTTTGGTCGGGATGTAGCTCTTTTGCTTTTCTTCGATATGCGGATTTTATATCTTTATTTGTTGCATCAAAAGCGATTTCTAAAATATCATAATGTGTTTTATGATTTGAGGAATTTTCATTTATTTCATCTATAATATCATCTTCATAAATATTAAACTGTTTTAAAAAGAAAAGTAACCTTTCAGTTTCAACTGTTTGGAACCAATTTGTTTGTCCTTTAAAATATGAATGATAATATGACGAAATTAATTTATCTAGAATTGTTCGCTGAGTAGTTGTCATATCTGCATCAGCACCTTTCCAAATAAGAAATATTAAATTTGTTAGAAAATCAGTTTTTTCAATATTGAATTCTGATTCTGGTATAGAAAATGGATTCATTGTGATTGGATTTTCATCTGTATATTTAATGTATTTTCCATTTTTGTACTCACACGTGCCAGAATAAGAATCTCCAGTATCAACAATTACTACATCATAATTATAAAGAAGATATTGCTCAATGATGTTGTTCATTAAAAATGATTTACCGGAACCACTTGGACCAAGTACAAATTTATTTCTGTTATTTATTCTTCCCTGTTTCATTGGTAAATCAGATAAATCTATTTTTAGTGGTACACCTTGTCTGTCTGTGAATTGGAGGAATATATTTGAAGATTCACTTTCTGGATATTTTTCTTTAAAAAAAAAACATAAGGCTGCTTCACTTGTAGTTAAGAAAAGATCATAATCTTGTAATTCTGCAGCTGCATTTCCCGGAAATAAGGCTCTAAATAATTCGAATTGGTTGTATGCGCTTTTAGATGATATGATTCCTTTTAGAAATAGTTTGTTTTCTAGTTGTGAATTTAATTCATCAAGTTTGTCTTTAGAATTTGTTGAGAAAGCTATTGAAAAATGCGTGTTTACAATTAATTGTCCATCGGCTTCTATTAAAGTTAATAAATCAGCTATTTCATTAGCCATTATTAGATTTGAAGGTGAATTAGATGCAGCACCTTCATGCTTTTTTTGCTTTTTACCTAAATCTCTTGTTTTTTGTGCCTGATTTGGTATATTTATAACTTGATTATAAACTAAAGTTTCATAATCATTTAGGTCATTAAGGAATGTGAAATTATCTACAGCTGTATCAGAGACGTTACTCTGACCACCAATAGTACTATAAGGTTCAATCTCAGAAGGAATTTCAATTTTTTCGGTATCTATAAGTGTAATGACTTTTACATATTTTTCGCCAATTTTTAAATATTCATCATTTGACTTTATATTATCATAAGATGGAATCTCTTTAAAATTCATCGTAAGTAGAGAAACATAAAGATTGTCTATTTCTTTAGATGTACAATATTTTGGACTTAATTCATTTTGGTCTAAAATCATGAACACTTTTTGAACCTTATCAACTAAATCATTATAAGATTTATCATTTGGATTATATTTCCCTTTTTCATTTTTAAGATTTTCGGTAAAAAAGAGATAGGTATCAATTCTTTTAAATTCACGTCCTGAGAAATGTTCAGAATATTGATTTTGAAGAAAATTTGCTGATGGTTCAGGAATATATTTTCGTTTTGTAAAAATATCAAGTTTCTGAATTACGCGATCTTCACCAATAGTTGTAACGATTTGGTTTAGAATAGCATGATAGTTAAAGTAACTGTCAGGATCAGCTGAATATTGAAGAACTTTATTGCTTATTTTGATACCAATAATAGGATTTCCTGCATAACCAATCAAAATGTCGAATGGTATATTTTCACTATTTTTTTTATCAAAACCAATGTATGGTTCTTTAAACAATATTTTTTTTCTGCTTGCCATTTTAAAACTTCTGTTTGTTTATAATGTGAATTTGATCTGTGTTTTTAGTTTTGTTGTAAAGTCCTTTTTTATCTTGAATTTTAAATATAAATGAGATAATTGCACCTCCTATTCCCACAGCAAATAATAATGCTAATACTCCAAAAATTGAAGATAATATTGCACCAAGAAGTAAGGAACCAAGCGCAGCACCTGCGGAATAATAAATATACTTGTCCTTCAAACCGAAAAATACAAGGGGCTTTTGAAGCCCCTTGAATACCCTGTAAGCCATCTTATGTGAAAAATGCATCAAGGAATGACGGTACAGTAATGATGAAAACAGCAGCACCGCCCCATCCAACGATTTCTTTGTTGATGTCCTGATCTCCGTTAACCCATTTGTTATAGATCCGAACACCGCCGACAAGACCAACGATTCCACCTATAGCATAAATCAACAATTTCAAGTTAGCCATGTAACCCGAAATTGTGTTAGCTGCATCTTGCAGAGCACCAGCACCTGTTGAAGCTATTGCGAAAGTTCCTGCGAAGAAAAACAATAGCATCAGGGTTCCGAACTTTAAAGTTCGATTTGAATTTGTAATGAAATTTTTGTTCATTTTAAAAAAAGATTTAGTTAATAAAAAAATTAATATAATTAAACAGCCGTTTTGACTGCATAAATTCTTGTACCGTCTTTTGCAACTTCACTTACATATACTCTATCCATTGAGTTCTTGAGAGCTTTTTTAAATAGCTCTTTTTGGAATCCCTTATTATGGTTTAGTGAATCTCCGAAAGTGGAAGTGTCTTCAGTTTCATCAGATAAATCTGGGTCATCACCATCCTCAAAAGCATTTCTTTTTAGAATTAGATTTTCATTTGAAGTAGAATAATCTTTTAGAATAGATTGATCTACTTCTTGATTATCATTAGAAATTGACTCTAAATCTGGTTCTGTATCATATTTAAAATCATCTGGATTTTCGTCTGAATTCAAATAATAGTTTTCTGAGTCAAATGATGAGGGTGTCGTTATATTCTCAACATCATCAATAGTTACCTGTTGAATATCGTGAACTGTGTCTTCGTCGAAAATTACAATTTCGGGCTCATCATTTTTTTGTTTTGATTTGTCTTTTTTGAAAAAAAGATCATAAATTATATTTATTAGGTAATAAACAACCAAAACACAAAACGTTAATAAAATAAATTTTCCCATTTTATTTATATTATGCTTTTATCATGTTTAATTTTTTCAATAATTTCATTAAACGCCTTTCTAATAGCGTATTTTTGATCATAGTTTAATCCAGTTGTATCTATTTTTTGAAGGATATTTCTTTTGTATACCGGATTTTTAATCAATAATCCATAAGATTTAAGTTTTTCGTCTAATGATAATTGATTAACATAATTGTATGATTTGTCATACTTTGAACGAATGAAAATTCGTTCTGATTGAGTGTCAATCTCATTGAGAAACTCATTAAATGTAAGTGTTGAATGTGTGCTGACATCGCTATATTCAAAAGGAATGATTATATAGTTACTGTACATAAGCAATGGCATATATTCAATATCTAGAGAACCTGGAAGATCGATAATTGTGTATGCATCACTTTCCTCTAAATTCCATATCTGTTCAATACTTAATGGGTTTGTATCATCTATATATTTAACATCATATAATGGAGGTCTTTCGCCTAATTTATCTGTTTTCCATTTCTCATAAAAAGAACGTTGATAATCATAATCATAAACATTAATCTCTAATTCAGGATTGAGAATTTTAAGATAGTTACTGAATGCTATGGCTAGCGTAGTTTTACCTGCACCACCCTTTTGTGTTGCGAATGTGATTATCATCTTTTTCTTCTTTTTTTGTTTTTCTTCTTTCTATTATAGTCATCTGTGTTATTTGACGTATATGTAGGCGTCAAAAATTCATTGGATATATCTGCTAATGATTTTAATATTTTATCGATATTAGATTTTGTATTTTGAGAAGAAGTTTGAGACTCTTGATGCTCTTGATGCTTCCCAAAAAGCGATTGGTAAGACCCAATGTAGAATTGCTCTTCGTCAATTATATATTTGACTTTTTTATTGCTGCCATTAAAATTAAATTTTACCTTTTCAATTGATTCAGTTGAAAAGCTTTTATTATTGAAGAAAATCATGTAGTTCTCTACATTGATTCCTTTTTCAGCAAAATAATTGATAATAGCCTCTTTCTTATCTTTAGAGTTTATGTTAAAATTGTTTATTTTTTCAAATTCAGCCTTATCGATCATTTTCTCTGTGAATGAAAAAATTTTAGATATTTTTTCAATTTCACTTCCCTTCCATATAGTATTGTGAGAATGATCAAAAACCGTGTAACCAAACGGTGTTTTATCGTCTTTGAAATGAAACTCAATCTCTAGTCCGAATTTGTCATGTAGTTTACGACTTAGTTCACTTTCCCAGTTTATTATAGGATTACATTTTTTATCTGTTTGCCATTCTTTGTAATTTCTATTATCTACTGTTCTAAATGCTTGATTTGAATATATATCTTTGTATTTATAAAGAATAGCCTTAATCTGTTTCTTTCGATTCAGATCCCCAGAGTTGAATTTGATATTATTCGTAATATTAGCAATTGCAGCACCATTTTCGAAAACAATTGCTTCGCCATTTTTATCTTCTAATTTTAATCCAGAAAGACTTAATAGTCTTTTTAATTGTGAAATGCTTTGGTAGTTGTATTTTAATAAATTATCTAAATCAGTTTTGATTTTATCTCCTTTTTGAAGACCTAGATCACTGAGAGCTTTTTTAATAGCTTTCTGAGCCTTAATTCTTTCGTAATTGTCTTTTATTTTTTTTCCCGATTTCTTATCAACTCTTGTACTTACAATGTGAATGTGATTATTGTCAGTATCATTATGAAATACGATAATATATGGCTGCTTTCCGTAACCCATATAGTCCATAAAAGACTCACCTATTATTTTCAATTGCTCTGAAGAATGATCTCTATACCTAGTCGAAATTACAGCGTGAAACTGGGGTGTTTTTGTTTTAGAAACCCCGGAAATTAGTCTGAAATAATTTCTAACTTCTTGCTGAGTTGAATCATAATTTATATGTGAAGGAAAGTTTTGCATTTGTAGAAGTTCTCCTGTTTCATTTTTTATTTTTTTTTCGTTATATAATACTCCGTGAAATTCTTCACTAGCTGAACTCAAAATCTTTACAATCATTTATATTTATATAGTATTTCATAAATTTTATTGAATGATTCATTTTGTTCTTGTTTCAACAATACTATCTCGTTTAATTTTTGTTGAAACTGTATTAATAATTCATTATCTATACTTTTCGAAGTATTTGCTATTCGTGCAAATTGATTTATGTTATTTTGAATCTTAGAAAAGATATTTTCTTGCTTTTCTAAAAAGTCTATTAATTCTGATCTTTCTAATCTCATTAAATTTCCTTCAACCATAGTTTCAATAAATAGTGTTAATGATATTCCTCTTTTTTCAGCTTCGTTTTTCCAGAGCTTTTTTTTAAGCTCTTCAATTCTCATTACAATTACTTCGTTCTTCAAATTATTAATTTGTATTGACAAAAGTCTATATAATTTTTTAAATAAAAAAATAATGTTGAACAAAAAGTCAATATAAGTAAAAAAATGAGTTCCGAATTTTTTCCTCCTTTTTGAAAAAAAGGCAAGAGGCGTCTTTGTCTATATACTATGAAGTATGAATATGTATAGACAAAGACACATCTTGCAACTTTTATTATAAAGCTAAAAATCTATATTTAAACATTGATGAAGTGCAGAAAAAAAAGGATTTTTAGTTTTAAGTATTAAATTTGAATTCAGACTTTTATATATATTTTATATTAAATCTATTTAAGTATATATATATAAGGAAATAGTTAACACTATTCATGTAAGTATCTCAAAAACAAAGGTGTAGTGATTCAGATAGTCCCATTTTTTGGGATTATTCCCATTTTTTGGGATTCAGATAGTCCCATTTTTTGGGATTATTCCCATTTTTTGGGATTCAGATAGTCCCATTTTTTGGGATTATTCCCATTTTTT
>JBBAEI010000032.1:0-30316 GCA_041656055.1 Weeksellaceae bacterium | reverse complement strand
GATTCAGATAGTCCCATTTTTTGGGATTATTCCCATTTTTTGGGATTCAGATAGTCCCATTTTTTGGGATTATTCCCATTTTTTGGGATTCAGATAGTCCCATTTTTTGGGATTATTCCCATTTTTTGGGATTCAGATAGTCCCATTTTTTGGGATTATTCCCATTTTTTGGGATTCAGATAGTCCCATTTTTTGGGATTATTGTTTTTCAACAACGTCATATTTTACCGTTTTCAAGGTCTAACTTTGTAAAATGTTTGCACTTGTAGATGGAAATAATTTTTATGCTTCTTGTGAAAGGGTGTTTAATCCTGCGCTAAACAATAAGCCTGTAGAACCTGATTGGGAATTTCTGGCAGAGAAAATATAAAATCCATATGGAACCCGAATTAAACGAATCAAAATACCTACATCTTACCCACACATCACATTCGCTCAGAACTGGTTAGGGGTCTAAATTTATATAAAAAATATCTAAATTTGGGATTTAATGAAATTCTTGTAGATTCTTTAATCTTTAGTTTTTAATATTTCTAATAATTCTGAAACATGTTTTTGGGACTCTCTTAAACATTCAGTTAAGTTTAATATGTTTTTATTATAAGTGTTTACAACATCTCTCAAGTCATTATGATTGAAGCTTTTATCACCGGTCTTTGAGCTGCCTACATTTTTGCTTACATTATTATCGCCATGAACTTCTGTTATAAATTTAAGATTTTTAATTTTAATCATGTCACCTTCTTCGAGAATTAGCCATTCTGGATTTAAATCGGGATAAGCTTTCAGGATTTTTTCAATCGTAGAAGAACTTAGGCCTGAATTTTTATTAATAGATCTACCGATTGAGCCAACGGACAACCCCGCTTCATTAGTAATTCGATTGGGATTCAATCCTTTATAGTCCATATATTTTTGTAACCGTTCCGTAATAGTCATAAAAACAATACAATTATTCAAAGTTAAATTTGGTTTATTGACAAAATGTTATATATTTGCGCTATATATGCGCATATAAGCAACATTAGCTTAACAAATATAAACCAAAATACATATATAATGATAAAAGTAAGTGAAAAAATCCGGGAGTTAATCTTAACCAATAATGATTTCAGCTTAAAACTTGCCCAAGCACTGCAAGTTACACAACAGTCAGTAGTTTCATTAGCAAAACGAAACAGCGTTAAATTAACATTGTACGCCGCCATTCTTCTTTATAAGGAAGAAGGTTTTACCGACGAAGAAATTTTCGAGGATGCTTATAAAAAAGTTGGAAATGAATTATGATTTAATTCGACTGAAAGGCACAACAAAGCAAAAACATTCAGCAAAAAAATAATCCGTGGATTACAATAAAATTATACAAGAATTTTGGAAAATTAATTTGGAAAGGAATTTAAGTAAAAGTTCTTGTGTCTTTTATTTATACATTTTTTATCAGTGTCAGCTTCTAAATCAAAATGAAGTTTCTTTATCATTTTCGGATGCGCAAAAACTAATAGGAATATCTAAAAACACATTAACTAAAATCAGAAATGAATTAAAAGATAATGGTATAATTACAACTACAACTTCAGGTAAAACATCCACGATATACAAATTAAGCAATCTATCTAAAATAGAATCTATTAATTTCGATAATGTCGCTGAACTCAATAATACAAATAATCAAGAATCCTTTTCACCATCGAATTCTAAAAAGAAATTCCAAGAAATAGGCAAAAATTCAAAAACCCAAGCAAAAACTATAAGTAACATTAATATTCCAACCTTTTCAGAATTTCTTGAATATGCAAAAACATTAGAAGGTTATAACCCCACAATGGATATAACGTTATCAGGCAAATATGAGCAATGGGTAGCTAACGACTGGAAAAATGCATTCGGACACCCAATTAAAAGCTGGAAAGGATCATTAAAATCAAGTTGGGTACACATAATAACAGATTACAAAAAATCAATTAATTTTTCAAAATTCGACAATTTACCAAATAGAAAATATCCAAAAAGCACATACAATGAGTGAATTTAATAAAGATATAGAACTCGAAAGAAAAGTTATTGGAGAAATTTTGATAGATTCAAAACAACTCAGTTTACATTATTTTAAACTGAGCGAAGATTTATTCTATGAACAAAAGCATAAAACAATTTACTGTGCTATAAGAAACCTTTTTGAAAACAACGAACCTGTAGACTTATCTACAATAGACAGAGAATTACAAAAAAACAAAAATAAAAATCTCATAAGTTACCTTATTGAGTGTACATCTATGGTAGCGTCTTCAGCACATTTAGAACATCATATTTTTATTTTAGTTGAACTTGCTGCTAAAAGAGATTTTGCAAGCAAATTTTATACACTTTCCTCAATAGCACGTAATCCAGAATCTAACATCTTCGAACTTAGAGATAAAGCATTAGAATATTTTGATAATATTTTTCTTGAAAGATTTATTGAGAAAACTAAAGAACAAAGACACTTCCCAGAACTGATCGATTCAGTGCATCAGAATATAAAACAGATAACGAATGGAGTTAAAGTTGGTCTGTTTTCATCTTTAGATTTGATTAATAAAATATTTGGTGGTTGGCAAAAGTCGGAGCTAACTATTGTCGCTGGTCGACCAGGAATGGGTAAAACAGCATTCTTAGTGCAGTGCGCAATTGATCAAGCAATACAAAACAATTCAGTAGGTATAATATCTCTTGAAATGTCGGCTGAGCAACTTACAAGTCGATTTATTTCTAATTATACGGAAATACCAAATTCATCAATTCTAAGAAAGGGATTAAATGAAACCGAAATTTTAGAATTCATGAAATATAAAACAGCAATGCAAGAATTGCCGCTTCATATAATCGACACTCCAGGCTTATCAATTCAAGATATAAGAATGAAATCTAAGATATTAAAATTAAAATACAATATTGAAATATTATTTATAGACTATTTGCAACTATCATCAGATCCGATTAAAAATAAAAATCGCGAACAAGAGATTTCGTCCATCACAATGGGGTTAAAAAATATTGCAAAAGAGTTAAATATTTCTGTCATAGCATTATCTCAACTCAGTAGAGCCGTGGAGAATCGTATTGATAAAAGACCAATTCTAAGTGATTTAAGAGATTCAGGATCTATAGAACAAACCGCAGACGGAGTAATATTTTTATTTAGACCTGAATATTATGGCATACAGAATTGGGGCGAAGAATATGATTTTGAACCTACAAAAAATGAAATTGAATTAATTATTGCAAAAAATCGGAATGGTGCAATACATCATGAGAGATGTGCTGTGAATCTTCCTATATCCCAATTTTCTAATTTAAAAAAGTTTAACAATGAGAAGTTACAAAGAAATTAAAACAAAATTCAAACCTATATTGTTTAGTGTTCCCATGATACAAGCTATTCTTTCCGGTCAGAAAAAACAGACACGGCGAATTATTAAAAATATATCAGGTGAATGCATGTTTTGTGGTTGTAGTGATTTTGATTGTTCGCAATGTAAATCAAAAACAGGTGGACCATGCAGCTGGGTGAATTCTGATGAAACAATTTGTTCTGCCTGCATTGATTTTCCGACTGATAATTCAAAGTATCAGATTGATGATATTCTTTGGGTTCGTGAAACGTTTTATATTGACTATAAAGGTATAACTCACTATAAGGCTGATCCTGATCAATATAATTACGCTGGTTTATGGAAACCATCTATTTATATGCCAAAAACGGTGGCAAGAATATTCCTAAGGGTTGAAGATGTTTCGGCTGAATACATTCAAGATATTTCAGATAAAGATGCAATTGCTGAAGGAATTGAGATTGCAGATTTTATTTCAGTAGCCACTAAATACTATAAAAACTACATCGGAGGCGTACATCTTTTTATATCTCCTAAAAAATCTTTCGAGACATTATGGATTTCAATTAATGGGAGACAAGCTTGGGATGAAAACCCTCTCGTTTGGACTTATAAATTTAGTAGATTAGAGATGGCTGATATTGATTTAGATACATTTTTAAATTAATGAACATGGTTAATAATCAAATTTTCGTGAAATTAATATTTAAAATCAAAAAACATAAAATTATGAAAAAAATTGACAAAATTTTAAAAGAAACAGAACGAGCAAAACTTGTTTTGATTGACAATAAAAAATACTGGATTCCAAACAAACATATCCAAAATGATTCAGTTGATGACGAAGAATTCAAACTAGAAGAGTTGATAGAAGAAAAAATGAAAATCAAAGTTGAAATATCAGAACATTCAGAAAGATCTTATAAAGTGCAACTTCAACTTGATATTGAGGGGCATAAAAAGGAGAAACTTGGATTTCTACCAAAATCAAAGGTAAATATTGAAAATGAATGTATTGTTATTGAGCCTTTCTTTTGGAATTCAATGATTACAGGAATCTTCGATTCTGAAATTGAATATCAAAATAAATTTCAAAAACTTGGTAAGAAAGGTGATCTTATAACTAACAAAGATAACACTACACTTATTATGATAAACGAAGACAATTCCGGGAATTTGAAAGATAAAGTGGAAATAACTCTAACTGGTTTCCAAATTATTTCAAACAATTTAGAGTAATGAATAAAATCAATAAAATCGGAAATATCGCTCCAGAATGCGTAGAGCGGCATCCTAAATCCACAGATGGAAGCTAAAAAGCTTAAATATAAAAAACTAGATAAAAGTCAATCACATGTTCAGAAGCGAACATCTGACAAGATTTCTATTGAAGAAAAACAATTTTTAAATTTGTTAGCTGAAATAATTGTCAAAAACGCATTAAAAAAGAAAGCATGAAAACAGCAATCGGTTATGTTAGAATAAGTACTGAGGATCAATCATCTTTCTCTATCCCATATCAAGTCGACCAAATCACTGAATATTGTCAAAAAAATAATTACAATTTAGTTGAGATATTTAAAGACGAAGGTCAATCCGGAAAAAATTTTGATAGAAAAAACTGGAAAAACTTAGACAAGTTTCTAAAAGGGAACAAAAATAAAGTTGATGTACTTATAGTCTTTAAATACAATCGCTTTTCACGTAATTTGAAAGATGCATTAAATGTTATTCATCAATTAGAAGAAGTATATGGAATAACCTTATTAAGTGTATCTGAACCATTACCGTTAGACCCTGAAAATCCATTTTTTTTTCAGTTTAGAGTTAATATGCTTTTACAAGCTCATTCGGAGTGGCTTATGATAAGGGACAACACTGTGAATGGAATGCGAAAAGCTAAAAGTCTAGGTTGTTACTTGGGAAATGCCCCATTTGGCTATAAGAATTCACGAACAAATGATAACCTCAGTACATTAGAAATAGATGAAGAAAAAGCGGCAATTGTTAAAAAAATATTTGAGCTTTATATAATTGGATGGAATTTCAAAAAAATTGCAGAATTTGTTAAAGAACTAGGTTTTAAAAGAAGTGGCCGTTCCGCAATTAAAAGAGTGCTTCAGAATCATGTTTACGCCGGATTAATAAATAAAAACATTGGTAAAGAAGAATCTATATATATAAAGGCAATTCATGAAGCTATTATTGATCCGGATGTATTTCATAGTATTCAAAATCGGCTTCGATCACCAGAAAGAACCAATTTACAAGCTAATGAAAACGCTTGGCTAAAAAGAATGATTAGTTGTCCAGACTGTGGGAGAATAATGACATGTAGTAGATCAAAAGGCAGATCAGCTTATTATTGGTACTACGAATGTTCAGTTCACCGGAAAGGATATCCAATCAATAAAGCCCACAAAATATTCGAAGACATTTTAGCAGAACTTGATTTAAATCATACTCAATTAAAATATCTCGAAGAACAGATAAAGTTAACGCTTAAAGAACATCTATTTGATAGCAGAGAAAAGCTACCAATTTTAAAAAAGAAATTTACTGAGATCAAAACAAAAATACAAACACTAAATGAGAAATATTTCGAAGCTATGATTGATGATTCTACTTATATTGAATATAAAAATAAATACACAAAAGAGTCTAAAAAGTTAGAATCAGAAATAAAATTAATTACTGTAAATGAGAAAAAAGTTATGACAAATATATTTGAGAATTTCGAAAAATTAGTTGATATAAAATCAACATTTGAAGCAGCAGATATATATCAAAAACAGAATTTTATACAAATTGGGTTCGGTAACTCTATAACATTTGATGGTGACATCTACCGAACCGCTTATTTGAATCCAATATTTTTACCTAAAGCCTTGTTACTCAATAAAAAAAGGCTTATGGAATACAAGCCTTTTTCTGGATATTTGGACAAAGTCCCATTAGGGGTGGCTGATGGGATTCGAACCCACGACTTTCAGAACCACAATCTGACGCTCTAACCAGCTGAACTACAGCCACCGTTTAATTGCGAGTGCAAATATACTCTTTTTCCGATTTAAAATAAAAATTTTAGACAATCCCTTCAAAATCTTTCAACCCCAAATAGCCTTTCAGCATAAAGCCTTCACCGGCTTGCGTCCCGATGAGCATACCCAAATCTCTCGCACGGTTTTCTATGCTTTGCTGGAAGAGTTTCGAAGAAATTGGCGTCTCCGGTTCATCGCTTTCCGGGTCAAAGAATTGCGTTTTATAAGCGGCAACGGCTTCATTCTTCTTTTCGATGAATCCTGTTACATCCAAAACAAAGTCCGGTTGCAGCGGATACCACTGAATGAAATGAAAAACATGTTTTGGTCGCCAAGCCTGCTGGCCGGTTTCAATCTTGCGCAAACCTGATAGGAAACAAGCTTTCTCCACCAAGTCAGCTCCTTTGCCGTGGTCGATGTGGCGGTCTTTCATTGCGTTGGCCAGCACTATTTCGGGTCTGTATTTTCTAAGGATTTTAATGATTTCCATTTGATGTGCTTCATCATTCACAAAAAATCCATCGCGGAAACCAAGGTTTTCCCTGAATTCAACGCCGAGGATTTGCGCTGCTTCCGCTGCTTCTTGTTTCCGGGTTTCAGCCGTTCCGCGGGTGCCGAGTTCGCCCTTGGTCAAATCGAGGATACCGACCTTTTTACCTTCGGCCACCATTTTTGCAACAGTGGCTCCGCAGCCTAATTCAACATCGTCGGGATGCGCGCCTATGGCCAATATATCGAGTTTCATTTGGAATGATTTATTCATTACACTACAAAATCAGGATTGTTTTTCAATCCATTTGGTGATTTTTGAACTTTCGGGTTTAGTGACCGAATAGAAATAATCCTCCAGCGTACCATCTTCGTTGATGATGTATTTTTGGAAATTCCATTTCACCGAAGAACTCTTTTTGCCGTTCAGTTCTTTTTGGGTCAGAAACTGATAGATGGGTGCCATTTCATCGCCGGTCACATGAATTTTGCTCATCATCGGAAAGCTGACTCCGTAATTGAGTTGGCAGAATTCAGCAATTTCCTCGTTGCTGCCCGGATCCTGTTGCCCAAAATCATTGGAAGGAAAACCAATCACCACAAAACCCGATGATTTGTATTTTTGGTACAATGCTTCCAAGCCTTCAAACTGAGGGGTGAAACCACATTTGGAGGCGGTGTTGACAATCAGTATTTTTTTGCCTTTCAATGCAGCGAAATCAAAATCATTTCCATTGATGTCTTTGACTTTGTAATCATATATCGTATTCATTTTCTCTTGCGTTTGTGCTTTGCAGTTGATAAGTATCAGCAACAAAACGGTTAATCCTAAAAATCTCATTGTTCGGTGTGATTAATTTCTTTTAACTTTTTAGATGTTTTCACCGGTTTTTGTTTCTTGTATTTTTTGTCCAAGAAATAAGCAATTAGAGACAATACAAGCATACTGTAAGCGGTGATGTAAATCCAGTTTGGAACCGGAATCGGGTCACCAGCCGCATAGGAATGCAAACCGGCTAAATAATAATTTACCCCAAAATAAGTAAAAATAATCGACCAGATGGCCCAAAGTGAAGCCAAATTAAAGGTTAATCTTCCTCGAAGACCGGGGACTAATCTCAAGTGAAGTACTGCGGCATAGAAGATGACAGAAATAAATGCCCAAGTTTCTTTGGGATCCCAGCTCCAGTATCTTCCCCAACTTTCGTTGGCCCACATGCCGCCAAGGAAAGTTCCGATGGTCAGGGCGAAAATTCCGATGGTCAGCGACATTTCATTGACAATGGTCATTTCCTTGATTGAATGCCGGATTTTTGGGGTGGGTTTTATACAGAACAAAATCAGTGAAATCACCGCCAGTACCGCAGAAAGTCCGAAAAATCCATAACTGGAAGTAATGATGCCCACGTGAATCATCAGCCAATAAGATTTTAGCACAGGTTCCAAAGGTGTAATTTGCGGATCAAGCATGGAACCACCATGTGCAAATCCCATCATAATCATGGCGACCAATGCGCCGGCAGCAGGAATAAATGCATTGCGGTTTCGGTAAAGAATTAATCCCGACAAAACTCCGACACCGGAGATGAAAACGATGGCTTCATATCCGTTGCTCCAAGGTGCATGACCGGAAAGGTACCAACGTACCGCCAAAGCCATCCCCTGTACAATCAGTGCAGTGACAGTCAGTATCAACAATAATTTACTCAATCCCCGAATGAGTTTTGAACCGTTGGTAAGCACTTCCGCAAATCCGAGCAAAACCATGAGAATCCCCAGAAAACTATAGACAATCATCAGCCAAAAGAAAACATTCAGCTTGTTGTATATGACTTCTAAATTGACTTTTGAATCTGCCGGGATTACATTTTTTCCCCATTCGTGCTGGAATTCAGAAATATCATTTAGACCCTGCTCAGCTTTGTCCCAATTCCCGGTTTGCAATCCGGATTTCAATCCGTTGAAATAGTTGGTGATAAAGGCGTAAGCCGTAGTATCGATTTCGACAGGACTTTCTTCCGAAGTATAAATCCAGCTTCTCCAAGTTTGCGCCAAATCATTTTTTACCGGAATTATTTTCGTGTAATAACCGTAAACAATATTGTTGAAAATATTGAATCTTTCAGTTACTTCAATAACTTCTTTGTCGTAATTCGATTGGTCAGCCTGTCTTTTGCTAAAGGAGATATTGTATTGATTCTCTAATTTAAATTTCCCGGTATTCAAATCCACCAAATTGGCGTAGGAGGTATAACCATCGGAATTGGCACCGGTTTGACGGGCGAGTTCCTCACCTCCTTTTTTTCTCACAGAAATCAAAGGTTCATTGACCCAATAAGCCGGGTCGATTTGCATGGACAGAAACCATTGTTCGGATGATAAATCTTTATAGCGGTCTTTTTTATAAATTTTTCGAAGCAGTTCCAATGTATGCGTATTCATCGGTTTGATACGTCCTTGAAAATCTTGCACCAAAAGATGACCGAATTTTTCGGCGTGAACAGGATCTATGACTTTGTTGTGAAATTCATCCGGATCGGCAAAGTGCGCGGTAGGCTGCAATTCTTCGTGGCTTACAGTAATTGAATCCTGGGCTGAATTTTGCTCAACATTTGTATCCGGATTTTGTCCAAATCCAAACCCGAAGAGCAAGAAGAAAGGAAGGAGAACCAATGATTTCTTATGCATTTTTTTCAATGAACTGTTCAATTTCCAGAAATGTGTTCCCCGCCAGAACAAGGTCGCAAACATGCCGGTAAACAACAGGAAATAACCAATATAAGTTATGTTCGTACCCCACCAATCCTGATTGACCGACAAAATTGTGCCGGTTTCGTCCGGGAAATAACTTGCCTGAAAGAATCTGTAACCACGGTAATCCATCACATTGTTCATGTAAATATGATGTGAAGTTTCCTCACCCTTGTCGATGACACTGATCTCACTTTCATAGGAAGACGGGTTGTTGGAACCGGGATAACGATCCAATATAAAATCATCGCAACGAATTGAAAATGGCGTGGTTACAATTTTTGAACCATAACCCAACGTGATGTCCAACCCATTGATGTGGATATTTTTGCTGTATCCGGTAACGCCTCTGCCTCCCTGAATCATCAGCGTGTCTTTTTCGTCACCGGAGCTGATTTCCAACTGTATCATACTCAGGAGATTCTTGTCCGTTGCATTGGTTTTGTCCCCTTGGTAATAGACAACTTCCCCATCAAAAGCCGGATTGGGAATGATGAAATTGGTGTTGTTAATTGTGTAAAGTGTTCTGAAACTCAATTTGGCCGGGTCATTGATATGGATGATGCCCGATTGTTGTTCGAGCAGTGCGGAATCGACAACCACACCAACTTGCTGTCCTTGCATCGACATATATTCTCCTTCAAAGGGAGAATTGATCAAGATGCTGTCACCACTTTCTACAAGCTGAACCGAGCCGGGCATGGGATTGTTGAAACTGAACATCGTGCCGCCGATATTTTTGACTTCTCCTTCCGCAATATAATTGTTTTCCCTGCCTCCTTGTCCCATCGTAACGATATCAAGCATCTTTTTTCCGGAATCGGATTTTTTGATGGAATCTTTCGCCAATGGGATGTAATCAATCGATTTCAGGGAAATGATTTTGTTGTCAAATTGATAATCCTGTTTGAATGTTCTTTTGAAAGGCCAAGGCGTGTCTTTCGCATTGAAATAAGACATCATGTACGGATTCTTGTCATATCGGAGTGCTTTTTCCCCATCGCTGATATCAATCTTGAAATAAGTCAGGTCGCTGATGATTTCATTGGTGGTTTCTCCTTCGCGAATGGGCATTTGCCCTTCGAATCCCATATACCGGGTTACCGCTCCGCCGATAAACATCAGGATAAAAGCCAAATGAAATACCAACACCGGCCATTTGTCCCTTCGGGTCAGTCGGTACCTTTTGATGTTGGCGACGAAAAGGATGATGAGCCAAAGCATCAGCAATTCAAACCATTTGGCATTGTAAATCAGCGCTTTGGCTGTAGCTGTATCGTAGTCGTTTTCCACGAAAGTCGCAACCGCCATCGAAATGGCAAACAAAAGTAAAAGAACAGTCATGGTGCGGGTGGAAAATAGAAATCTTTCTAAGCGTGTCATTTATTCATTCTAATTTGGTTTACAAAAATACTGTTTGTAATTGTTAAAACCGGACTAAAGTCTTATGATTTTCACCATAATAATCAATCTCATTATTTTAATTTTTTTGATTGGCTGGATTTAAACTTTTTCAAAAAACAAACCTTTCCCAAAGTTAGATGTATTGGAAAAGGTTTTGAATTGAGAAACAATTTGATTTTAATTATTTTATACTACAAGGATTTCAGATATTCTGTCAAATTCGCTTTTTCATCTGCGGTCAAACCTAAATTTAATTGAGAATTGTATCGTTCTACAACATCGGATAGCGTTGCGGCAGAGCCATCATGAAAATAGGGCGGATGAAACCAGATTCCTTTCAGCGGTGAGACTCTCCATTTTTTTGTAGCTGACCGGTTTACATAATCTTTGTCAACTGCCACAGAAGCACTTTGCGGATGAAGAAAACCGGCTTCAGTAACATCTGTAAATCTTGGGCCGGAGTGACAAGTTGCACATTGTGCTTTGTTGTTGAATAGAATTTTTCCTTGCGCAGCCTTATCAGCGTTGTAGGTACCTTCCGGTCCGGCCGGTGCATCAATCGAGAATTGATAAGCCTGCAATGCTGCGAGCTTGTCCGTTACCAAATCATCGTTTTCACGGTAATCCACTTCCCAATTTATGCGGTCATCTTTAAAATAACCATGTCCATGCATTTGGGTCACCGCAACATATCTGTTCCAATATGCCACCGGACCTTCCGGTTCATGTTCTACATCACCATCTCCTGTGAAAATGGCTTTCGGCAAACCATACAAACCATAAGCCGGTGGAATAACAACCGGATTATTCAATCCGTCATGATTGTATCTCGGATCGTACATGCCCGGTCCCCAAGATGCATAAACATCTTTTTGTTCCTGCGTCAGCGCAGGAGACAATGAAATAATCAACCCCGGATTCAAATCCCGGTTGGGATAACCGTCCAAACGATTTCCGATTCCAGGCGCAAAGGAGTTGTCAACGGTTGAATGACACAAAGCGCATGTAACCCTCATGCGGTCAAGATTTTAGCTGCCGTCATTGTTTTGACTGACCTGTCCTTTTACACCGACAACTGCACCGAGTTGCAACAAAACCAAAGTTGTTTGAGGGTCATTCAAATCCACCTGTCCGTTTTGAATAGCTTCCACAACTTCCGGAGGAAGTGCAGAAGCATCCACTTTCAAACCAACGCTCAAAGCCGTAACCGGACTGACGGCTGCTTGGACAACTTCGTTCATTTTCAGGACATCTGTCCAGAAAGTTTCATCGCCAAATGTTTCATATCGAAATACCATTTGTCCTTCAGCAACCAAGGTAGGGTCAAGGGGTGGCAAATTCAAATCTCCCTCACCTGCATCAATCTTGTGTCCGCTATCGTCATTGTTGCAATTTATCATTGTAAATACAACAAATACTGAAAACGCCAGCGTTTTTAATATTGTTCTCATAAGTCTTTTTTAAATTAATATTTTATCGAATGAAAAGCTGTTTGAGGCAAGCCTTTATTCAATTAGAGTAAATGGGAAAAGAATCGGTTACAGGAAATTGAAAAAATTTCTGAGCACAGCATTTTTCAATTTATTCCAAATAGATGATGTTTAGAATTCGGTTTTCAAAGAATTTGATTAAATTTCCCGGAATTTTCACAGCAAATTAATTAACACAAATTATGTCAACAGCAAGAATTCAAACCAATTATCCTGCGCTTTACACTTTGATTGTGGTTTTCTTCTTTTGGGGATTTATCGCCGCGGGCAACAGTATTTTCATTCCATTTTGCAAACATTACTTTGACCTCGATCAGTTTCAATCGCAATTGGTTGATTTTGCGTTTTATACGGCGTATTATGTCGGTGCCTTGTTGTTGTTTATTTTCAGTTCGGCTTCGGGCAAGGATTTAATCGGGAAATGGGGTTACAAAAAAAGTATCGTTTACGGATTGTTGTTTTCCGCTTTGGGTGCGGCGGCAATGATTGTGGCGGTGGAAGTAAATTCTTATCTCGGAATGTTAATCGGATTATTCATCGTCGCCCTTGGATTTTCACTTCAGCAGACTGCAGCCAATCCATTTGCGATTTTGCTTGGTGACCCCAAAACCGGTGCCAGTCGCGTGAATCTCGGCGGTGGCATCAATTCCTTCGGGACGACCATCGGGCCGTTGATTGTGGCTTTTGCCCTTTTTGGAACGGCGGCTTCGGTTACCGATGAGGAGATTGCAGGATTGGCATTGAACAAGGTAATTTATCTCTATGTGGGTGTTGGTCTGTTGTTTATTGCGGCGGCGGCCTTGTTTTATTTTTCTAAAAAAGTTCCGGCCGGAATTTCGGATGAACCGATTGAGAAATCCAACAAAGCCATTCGGATTTTAGTGGTAATGACGTTATTGCTCGCAGTGATGTTCACGCCGGTTTTTAACAGTTACAAAAGTGATGAAGCCCACAGCATTGAACAATTGGAAAATCAGCTGAGTACAGCTTCGGATGAAGCGGTTGTCACGCAATTAAATAATGAAATACAGCAAATTAAAGAACCTTTGGAACAAAAGAGAATGTGGTACTTAGGCGGTGCTTTGTTGGTGGTTTTGGGGGGATTGACTTTTGCAGGATTCAGTGCTTCTAAACGCGCGGAGGGCTGGGGAGCAATGCAATATCCACAGCTGATTCTGGGAATGATAGCGATTTTCGTGTATGTCGGCGTGGAAGTGGCGATAGGCTCAAATCTTGGGGATTTATTGCAGCAGCCGGAGTTTGGCGGACACAGTGCTTCGGATATTTCACCTTATATTTCCATGTACTGGGGGAGTTTGATGATTGGTCGTTGGGCGGGTGCGATTTCGGCTTTTGATTTTTTGAAAGCAAAGAAAAAATTGTTGTTGGTCATTGTTCCGCTGATTGCATTTACAGTGATTATTGGTGTCAATACAATTGCGGGCAACGATATGACACCACTTTATTATTATGTATTTTGTGTAATGATTCAGATTGTGGCATTCTTCATCAGTCGTGACAGGCCAGCCATGACGCTTTTTATTTTCGGTGTTTTTGGTATGGCAGCGATGATTATCGGGTTGCTTACTCACGGCAATGTGGCGATTTATGCATTTCTGGCCGGTGGATTGGCTTGCAGCATCATGTGGCCATCCATTTTCTCATTGGCATTGATGGGATTGGGGAAATACACGGCGCAGGGTTCGGCATTTTTGGTGATGATGATTCTGGGGGGTGGCATCATTCCGCCGATTCAAGGGAAAGTCGCCGATATCATCGGGATTCACAGTTCTTATTTCATTACTGTGCTGTGTTTTGCTTATCTGGCCATTTTTGCATTGGTGGTAAAATCCATTTTGAAAAGACAAGGGATTGAAGTGGATGATACCGAATTGACGGAATAGGCTGCCTGATTTAATTCATCTCAAATTTCAGAAAACAAGACTTTTATATCTGAATTGATTTGTTGAATTTGCCGGCATCAAATCAATGCATTCATGGCGCAATTCCTTATTGGATGTGCTGTGATAAAAATTGCTATGCTGTGCAATCGCAAAAATAAGTGAAAGCATTTTGTAGAAATACCCAATTCTCTACCTTCTTATATTATTTCTGCCACAAAATCCCAATCAGGTTCTACAGGCACATTCCTAAGCCAATCATTCATTTTTTCATCGGAATTGAAAGCTATGGGCATCCGACACTTTGAATTGTGAATTTCACGCATTATTCCTTGTGCTTCTGTAGTTACGATGGTGTAATAAGTTGTATTATTTTCAATTTTAAAAATTCCTGCCAGACAGAATAAAGCGCCACCAAATCCTACTTCATACTTGATTTTGTTTTTACCTTCGTGTCGCCAATCGTAAAACCCGTCCACAATCACTAAACATCTATTGGTTGTATATTCTTTGAAAGTCCTGAGAACATCAAGGGTTTCTATTTTGGCATTAAGCAGGGGGGCCGGTTGCCATGAAACTGGAAATCCCCATTGGACCATATTGATATGATCCATATCATTGTTGAGAATTACAGGAGTAATGGGTTTAGCAAAGCCATTGAAATGATTTGACACCTCAAATAAATCCAGATTTAAAATTTTTTTTTTAAAACGTCTTTGGATTGTTTGAGCATCTTTAGTCTGTTTTGAATGGTAACACATTTTATGGGATAATTTCTTTGATGATTGCAATATAATTGGAGAAGATGACAAAAGGCTCTATGTCACTTTCTTCACTATGTAGGTTACGATTCCCCATATAATAAAGGTATTTCCCTCCGTAATTTTAATAGGTTTCAGGTTTTTATTGTAGGGCAAAAGCCATACTCCATCTGTTGTTACCTTGACCCTCTTCACTGTGAAATCTCCATCTACAAAGCAAACCGCAATTTTATTATCTGCCGGTTCCAAGCTGCGGTCAATTACCAAAATATCTCCTTCGTCGAATCCTGCTTCCACCATAGATGTTCCTTTCAATCGCGCATAAAAAGTGGCTTCTTTATTTTTAACTACATACTTATCCAAACTGATTTTATCTTCCTGAAAATCATCAGCCGGGGATGGAAACCCTGCTGAAATCAAATTGGAAGCAATGGGCGTTTCAAAACTTTCAAATTCATTCGGAATAAAAAATTCCAATACTTCTGATTTCATAATCTAACACTTATTATATCCTGAATACTTGTAGTATAACTGGGTGATAATTTTTCTTGTTTCATCTTCCAAGTTCTTACCGGATCTTGTGATGCCAATTTGAGCTTTTTCATCCCAAACTTAGTATTTAATGCATCAATTACCTTCATCAATGGTTTGTGATAAGGGTTTTCATTATGGAAAAGACTTAGCTGATAATTGGATTCAGGGGTAATTCCACCTACAATAACTCCTGCTTTTTTGTACGAAAAACCCTCTTTGTATATGGCATTTAGCCCCTTCAAAGCATATTGTGATAAAGTTATATTCGAATTGGTAGGATAAGGCAATCTGACAATAATATTCCTGCTGTATTGCGGCAAATCCTGTCTGTGGTAATTTGTATGAATAAAAACCATCAAATGATTGCAATGACTATTCTGCTTTCTCAGCTTTTCAGCACAAGTTACCGCAAAAGTCGAAACTCTTTCTTCCAAATCTTGTAGAGAGAAAATATTCCTGTCAAAACTTCTTGTAGTAGCAATGTTTTTCTTAGGCTTGGCTTCTTCCAATGACAAGGTCGATATTCCTTCCAATTCATTTTTTAGCCCCAATCCAACTACAGAAAAATGTTTTCTCACATAATCATCCGGAAGCTGTGTAAATTGATATGCATTCTTTATTCCAATAGATTGTAGCTTTCTTGAAATTTGCCTGCCGATTCCCCAAACATCTTCAATTTTAGTCCATTTCAGTGCCTTAACCCTTCTTTCCTCTGTATCTATGGAATAAACAGAATGGGTTTGGTTTGGAAATTTCTTGGCTATTTTATTGGCAATCTTGGCCAGAGCCTTGGTTTCTGCCAAACCTATAGAAGTTGGAATGCCAATCCATTTTAGCACTCTGGTATGCATTTCTAAACCTAAGCTGTTCAGGTCAAATGATTCAAATCCTTTAAATTGAAGAAAACTTTCATCAATGGAATACACTTCTAAATCAGGCGTGAACTGCCTTAGGATATTGACCATTCGGTTGCTCATGTCTCCATACAAAGCATAATTAGAAGATTTGACCACCACCTTATTTTCATCAAATAATTTCTGGTATTCAAAAGCAGGTGCTCCCATCGGAATTCCCAACTGTTTGGCTTCATTACTTCTGGCTATAACACATCCATCATTATTGCTCAAAACCACTACAGGCTTATTGTTCAGCGCAGGATTAAACACCCTTTCACAAGAAGCATAAAAATTATTTCCATCTACAAGTGCAAACATTTTACAAAGTTAGACCTTGAAAACGTTAAAATATGACGTTGTTGAAAAATATCGCTTCGCCAATTCTCATCGTTAGCAGCAAACTAACGAAAGAAAAACACTGCTGCTAATAACGCTTACCATTGCGCAACCCCTATTTTCACAAGCTAATTTTCCGGAATCAAAAAAACGACCTCTTTGGAAGCGATTTCCGGGAAAATTTACATTTTATATTGTTAAGGAGCGACTAAGTAACATTATTTCTCACAAACTCATTGGAATTGAGCTGGTTTTAGGCAAAGTATTTGATGAAATAGGTTTTAATCAGAACTGGAAAACTTACCAAATCCAACATCAACAACCGGGGTTACAATAAATACCTAAAATTGGAAGGTGAAATACAGGTGGTAATTGATAAAGAAAAACATGAAATTGATGCGAAGTGGGATGGTTTAAAGGGGTATTTGACTAATGCTAAGCTCAATAAAAAAGAAATTCTTGAGAATTATTATCATTTATGGCAAATTGAAAAAGCGTTTAGAATAGCCAAGACAGATTTGAAAATTAGACCCATTTTTCACAGAAAGCAAAAACGAATTGAGGCTCATATCTGTCTAACTTTTGTAGCGTACAAGGTGTACAAAGAGCTTGAAAGACAGCTAAAAAAAAGTCAGACCTATCGCCAGAAAAGGTGATTGAAATTTTGCAAAGCATTTATCAAATTGAAATACTGACACCGGAAACCAAACAAATAATTCAAAAAACACTTTTACTCACTCAAGAACATAAACAGCTAAACGAACTTTTTGATTTTGGGTGTTAATTTGCGGAAGTCAGGAAAAAAATCAGCAACTTTTCCTCTTTCTTTTCGGGAATTACAAACGATTTCAGTTTTTCGATAGCAGTCCGGCAGTTTTGTTGTTGGCTTCTATTTCAAATACCCCCAACTGCATAGGAAGGATAGTGTTTTCAAAAACATCTTTGGCCTCTTGAAGCAATGCATCGAAATGGTCATAACGATTAGAAAAATGACCAAGCATCAATTTTCCGACATTGGCTTCTTTCGCAATGGTCGCCGCTTGTCGTGCAGTGGAATGCCCGGTGAAATCCGCTAAATCTCTCAAATCATGCATGAATGTAGATTCATGGTAAAGCAAATCCACATTTTGAATGATCGGCACAATTGGCGGATGAAAACGCGTGTCCGAACAAAAAGCGTAACTCAGCGGTTTTTCGGGTTCGGTGGTCAGTTCGGAATTGGGAATAATTTCTCCGTTTTTCAATTGAAAATCACGCCCTTGTTTCAAATTGTTATAATCGCAGGTTTCGATTTCCGGATATTTGCGGACTGCTTCAATGTTTAATTTTCTCAATTTTGGCTTTTCCCTGAACAAATAACCATTGGTGTAAATCCTGTGATTCAACGGAATGGTATGAACTTCGACTTTGTCGTCTTCAAATATTTTCTCGCTGTACTTATTGTCCAATTCACAGAAAATAAGTTCGTAAAGCAAATTCGATTCTGTGAGTTTCAGTTGATGTTCGATGAATGATTTGATGCCTTTTGGCCCAAAAATATGCAATGGTTTATTTCTTCCTAACAGGCGTAGGGTGCTGATCAAACCAATCAGCCCGAAAACATGGTCGCCATGCAGGTGGGAAATGAAAATATGGTCGATTTTGGAGAACTTAATTTTTGCTTTTCTCAATTGAATCTGTGTTCCTTCGCCGCAGTCGATGAGAAAATGACGATTTTCAACTTCCAATAATTGAGCGGTAGGAGCGGTTTTCCGTTTTGGAACCGCCGAATTAAATCCTAATATGGTAAGTTGCATGGCCAATTTCAAAAATTTTCCAATATTTCAATCAATTTTTGTACCGCTATGAATCTGTGGCTGATATGATTTTTTTCAATGGCAGTCATTTCCGCAAAAGTTTTTTGGAAACCATCGGGTAGAAACAGCGGGTCATAGCCAAAACCATCACTACCAACTGCTTGTTCTTGAATTTGTCCTTCAATGATTCCTTCCGGAAAATATTTTTTTCCTTCCCAAATCAGACAAATTACGGTTTTGAAATAAGCATTCCGGTTGGTTTTTCCGTTTAATTCATTCAACAATTTTACGATGTTATCTTCAAATTTCCCGGTTCCCGCATATCGCGCAGAATGTACGCCGGGTAATCCATTCAACGCTTCTACGAACAAACCGGTATCATCGGCAAAAACATTTTTACCAGTTAACTGAAAAATGGTTTCCGCCTTGATTTGCGCATTCGCTTCAAGTGTACTTCCGGTTTCTTCGATTTCATCTTGAAAACCAATGTCATTCAGAGAAAGTAATCGGATTCTTTCTGGAAGTATTGCACGGATTTCTTCTACTTTATGCTCGTTGTGTGAGGCAAAAATCAATTCCATTTGGGTTTGTTTTGAGTTAATTTATAAATCGTCCAGCCGATGACAACAGCCACAGAAAAGCAAACGATGATTGCCGTGTAATTTTCACTGTCGGTAAGGCTTTCATCCATGCTTTCATATTTTAGCATCATGAGAAATGAAATGGTATTGTTGAGCGCATGAAGCAACATACAAATCCAGAGTGCCCGTGTCCGGTAATAAATAAATCCAAAAATCGCACCGAGCAATCCGGCACCCAAGAATTGCCAAGGATTCAAATGTGCAATACCGAAAAGCAGGGAACTCACCACGATGGCCGTGATGGGAGAAATTCCGTATTGTAGCATGCCGCGAAGCAAGATTCCGCGAAAAAGGATTTCTTCAAAGATAGGTGCGAGAATACAAATGGTGATAAAACCCGCAATTTTATAATCCACAAAAAGTTCAAAGCTTTCTGTAAGGGCTTTGTACAATTGCTCCAACCAAAGAATGCCTTCTGTTGGAACGATGGAAACCAGAAATTCCGCAAAGGGCATGGAAAAAACATACATCAAAATGCTCAGCACAATCACCGCCATGCTCGATGGCTGCATGATGTGAGCTTTGATGGTATTCCAGTCCGTTTTCAGATAGCGGAACAAAGCCCACATAGCCAATAAACTACCTACTGCAAATGATAATGGGAAAGTGATTTGATAACCCGGCGTCCAGAACATCGAAGGCAGATTGATGAAAGCACCGATGAACTGCATACAAACCAGAATAATCAGCGTGACAATGATAGATTGCGGAATCGAGATTTTAAAACTTGAAAGGTTTCTGAGACCGAACTCCTGTTCTTCGAAATGGTCATTCATGATGATATGGTTTGCCTTGCAAGATAGTAAATGCCCGATAAAGTTGCTCGGTAAAAAACAAGCGCACCATCTGATGGGTGAAAGTCATTTTGGACAGAGATAACCGGGTATTGGCTCTTTGATAAATTTCCGGAGCAAAGCCATAAGGTCCGCCAATGACATATACCAAACGCTTGACAGATTGATTCATCCGTTGGTTGATATCCTCTGCAAACTCCATGGAATTCATCTGTTTCCCGTTTTCATCCAACAGAATTATAAAATCCGAAGCATCGGTTTTTTCTAAAATCAGTGCGGCTTCTTTTTCTTTTTGTTGTGATTCAGAAAGGTTTTTCCGATTTTTGACGTCGGGAATTTCTATCCGTTGATAATTCCAGTAGGCAGGGAGTCTTTTTTCATATTTTTGAACCAGCTCTTCTATCGGCTTTTCATCCGTTTTCCCGATGCAAATCAAAAGAATGTTCATATATTCGATTTCAAATTGATTGTAAAAGTATGTCGATTTCAGATAAACTAAAAAAGATTTTGCACGACAATTTTATCGTCAGATTGGTCAAATCCATACAGCTGCCGGGTTTGTCCGGAACTACGCTGTATGATTTGATAGTCATTTTGCTCAAAGGTGTTTCCAATCAGATTTTTGGATTGCGGGTGAGTGCGGTGGCTTGGGCATTTTTTTTCAGTGTGTTTCCATTCCTGCTTTTTTTGTTCAGTGTTTTGCCTTATGCGCCGCTTTATCATGAAATCAAAACGCTGCTTTTTTCGGAATTTATTCCCAGAATTTTACCCGAAAGAATTACAAACGAAGTCGTAGATTATGTATCCAACACAGCAACCGGCGCAGGAAAAAAGAATTTGGGATACCTGTTTATTTTGCTAAGTATCTTTTTGTCTTCCAATGGAATAACTGTGCTTATCAAAGGATTCAATACGTCCGAATACGGTTATGCCAAAAGGAGGAAAGGGATTAACACCCGCTTGGTTTCAATTGGTTTGACCTTGTTGTTTGTCGTGCTGATCATTGCCCAGCTTATTTTTACTTATTACACACAATTTATCTGGTTGTATATCGAGGAAAGCAATAATTTTCTGAAGGTGCCGATGATGGTGCAATTCCTGAATTTCCTTTCTGCTTCCCTTTTTTACTTTACTTCCCTGATTCTGCTTTATGTTTATGGAACCAATATCAAACAGCGGATTCGGAATGTGGTTCCGGGTGCTTTGATGGCAACGGTTTTGTTTTTCATTACTTTGCTCGGATTCCAGTTTTATATCAAAAAATTTAATCATTACGACCTTTTGTATGGCTCGGTTGGATTGGTGATGATTCTGATGTTGTTTATATACATCAATGTGTTGTTGATTATGGTAGGATTTGAATTGAATGCGTCCATTTATCAAGCGAAATTGCACAAGAAAAATCAACCGGAACAAATAAATTCTATGAATTAAATTTCAGTTTAAACCTTGGTTTTTCCTGCTTTATTCATCAAATTATTTTGTGATGAATGCATGGAATACTGTCGTGTCAAGCATCAAGGTAGTCGCATTTCGGCTTCATCGCTTTTTCACAGCGATTAGTCTTTGATGGCTTCTTCCGCCGGATGGTCTTTGTCTTTGTTATGAAGCCTTACGATTCTGACCCCGTTATTGATCCAGGCTTTGTTTTCTTTTTCGTATTTGAATTTGGTAGCCAGCCGGGTTTGTTCGCCGTTCAGGTTGTTCAGCACATCACCGCGCCAGTTCATCCGGTCGGCCAAATCGTAGAAAATATCAAATCCGATTTGTTGGTATTCATTGGGTGCTATGCAATAATTGTCCATAAAATTATTGATGATTTCCTTTTCTTTTGCCCCGTAAACATTGACCAAACGATCGGTGGCGAAAGTAAATCCAATTTGAGTTAGGTCGTCGATTACTTGTTTATTTGCAGTGTTGTAAATGTCGTATGCCGTAACATATTTCACGCCGTAAGCTTGTAGGTTTTCGGCGTTCATGTTCCGGATTTTATTGATGTAAGCATTGCCCAATTCATTGCTTCCGGAGACCAAAACCGTGATAATCGGTGTGAAATATTCTTTTTGAATGACCGAGCCGTCGTCAATTGTTTCATTGACTATTTCCGAAAGTTGCTTCAACTGGCTGACATCCTTAGTGATTCGGGTTTTCACCCCGGAAATTGTGTGGCTTAATTTATCCGCAAAATAATCGGCTAATTCCTGATTTCTGTTGTCCGTTAAGATTTGAATTTCCTGTCCTTTGTAATTCTCTTTGATTTCATTGACAATGGCGTCAGCAATGGATTCATCGGTAGGCGAAGAGACGATAATGTCTTTGTATTCCATCAAATCCTCCGCATTGCTCAGCGGAGAAATCATGGCGATGCCGGAGCCGTCGAGGATGGTATTCAGGTATTTGAAATTCGACGCATACAGCGGGCCGATAACAGCATCATATTCCGAAAAATCATATTTCGCAATCAGGTTATCTACAGATTCAGGCTGACTGTCCGAATCCATCACAGTCAGTTTGATTTTCTTGCCTTTTTTGGCTGCGGCTTCAAGTCCCATTTTGGCACCGATCAGCAGGTCGCCGGAAATTTGTTTTTCGGTTTTATTGCCCGAAGGATTATCCAAATGAAAAGGGAGCAGCAGTGCGATATTGATTTCATCATCGACTTTTCTTTTGAAGATGCGGTCTTTGATTTTGATGATGTTGGCATTTTTGGGCAAAGGAATAATCAGGGTCATGCCGGCTTTAAGTCCATCGTTCAAATCCGGATTTTGAGCGAGCAATTCATAGAGCTCGGTATTATAAAGCCGGGTCAGCGAATAAATGGTTTCACCCTGTCTGACACGGTGTTCGATGACACCATCGCGAATGACGGAATTGGATTTTCCTTTTTGGGGAATGTTGACATAAGCACCTTCTTTCAGGCCTTCTGTCTGTACTGCCGGATTGGCGATGTAGAAATCATCCTCGGAAATATCAAATTTATTGGAAAGGGAATAAACCGTTTCATTTTTCAGGACTTTATACATACCCGGTGGCGTGATTTCTTCTTGTTGATTGTTTTTCTTTGGAACCCGGATGATGTCTCCCGCTTTCAACCCGCTTTTTAACTGCGGATTCAGGCTGACCAATGCTTCTTCGGAAATGTCGTGGGCTTTGGTGAGTGAAAAAACCGTTTCTCCGGCTTTCACTACAATGAATATAAAATCTTTGTCCTGAACCGGCACTTGTACTTCACCGTCAATTTTGATATTGCTGCTTGGAGGTTCGGAAATGTCCGTTACCCGAATCGGAGATTCATTATTCACTTCGTTGACCCCGGGAATGGTTAATTCATCTCCGACTTGAAGCTGTCTTTCCTTCAAAAACGGATTGGCGTTTACCAATTCATCCTGTGAGATTCCGTATTGTCTTGATATTCCGTAAACCGTTTCTTTGGCCTGAACCACATGGGTTTTCTGCTGGCTGTAAACCGACAAAGCCATTATGAAAAACAGTAATAAACTCAGGGTTTTCTTCATCCTTGACCGCATTTAAAAGACAAAAATACGATTCTTTTTTTTATGGCATTGCTTTTATGCAAAAGCAAAAATCTATCGGTTGAATTTCTTTCAGAATTTCATCGATGAATGCCCACCCGCATTCCAATTGAATTTCAGAAAAATTCATGACCCTTTCTTGAAGATTATTTTGTGGAAAAAGGGCTGTATGAATATGGGTGAGCCTTTCCACCAATTCGGATTGCTTTTTTTTCTCGGCTTTCATCAGCCGTTGATTCATTCTATTCAATCCTTTCAGTTGCCGGGTTCTTTCCGCATTGACCATTTTTGAGAAAGTAACATCGGTTTGCGTTGCTAATTTCTCCAATTCATCAAAAATATGTTCCAAACGACTTTCATATTTCCCGAAATCCATGTCCACTGTGCTGTTTTTACGAACTTTTTGATGAATCAATTCTTGCAAAGGCAAAAACAATTCTTCGCAAGTAATGCCTAATTTTTCCAATTTTCTCTGCTGCCTTTGCTGAATGAGCAAGAAAGAATTGCGTACGATAATCAAGGGAAATAAAATTTGTTGTGAGGCAAAGAAGTCTTTCAATTGAAGCCAATACGCACATTCTCCACTACCGCCGATATACGCCAGATTGGGCAAAACCGTTTCCTGATACAAGGGCCGCAAAATGACATTGGGGCTGTAGCGGTCGGGATTTTCATGCAAATCTTTCAGGATTTCTTCTTTGCTGAATTGATAATCTGAATTCAAAACCCGGTATCGGTCGTTTTCCTGAACAATTCTTTCACGGATACCGCCTTCTCCCAAATAAAAAAGATTGATTTCCCGTGGATTGACCTGAACAGCATAATTCAAGTTCGTTAGTTTCCGGTTGGTCGCACTGATTTTTTCAAATGCAGTTTGCTTTAACAAATCCTCTTCAAATGCCGGAATCATCAGTTTTTTCAATGCTAAATCATCACCGTCAAGCATCAGCAAGCCTTTTTTCCCGAAAAGCATTTGCACCAATTTTTGGGTTGCTTCCGTCAGGTTTTTTGAATTCAAATAAGAATTGCGGATTAATTCTTTCAATTCTTCCGCGAATTTAGTTTCAGGAAGGGTTTGAAAAAAATCCTCAAAAACCGAATCCATGCCTTCCAAATTCAATCTCCCCACAGCACCACGTGCGTCTTTATGCCAAGTGAATTTTCTACCTTGAAAATAAAAATGGTTAATTTCCTCAAAATCATGGTCTTCGGTTGCCATCCAAAATATCGGAATGAAATGAAATTCAGGATGATTTTTGTTCATCATTTCACAGCATTTCAGGACTTGAAGGATTTTGTGGAAAAAATACAAAGGACCGGTCAAAAGATTCAATTGATGGCCGGTAGTGATGGTAACGCTGTTGGACAAGCGGAATTTTTCGAGATTTTCTTTTTGTTTTGGATGCAACTCAAAGGCGGCAAGTTGTCGCACCAATACTTCGGCTGTAACTTCCCGATTATCGTATTGGGCAAGTTTCTCCCGGGCTTGTTTCAGCAAATTTATTTCATCCGGGAATGCGTGACTGAAAGCTACAGCATTTTGATTTTTAGTGAGATAATCTTCAATCAGGGAGGAGAATTTCCCATATTGTGCAGCATCCAAACGACAGTTACCCGGTGATTCCAAATTCTGATTTTTTTACAAAAGGCAAATTTAAGATTTTTTCCGGTAGTGGAAATTAGGAAAAATGTTTAGCCATCAGAAGTTTCTAATTAAAGCCAATTATTCGATCATCCGAAAAGCTACAATTCCCAACGGTTCAATTCCGAAATATAATGATATGCAGTCATATCATATTGAATGGGAACGACAGACAAATAGCCATCTTCCAATGCGCTTTCATCCGTGTCATCGCCTTTGTCGAGATTCTGGAATTTTCCGGTGAGCCAATAATAAGTTCTTCCGCGTGGGTCTTTGCGTTCGTCGTAACTTTCTTCCCAAACCGCGCGTGCTTGTCGGCAGATTTTAATTCCTTTCAATTCATTTTCAGGAAGTTTGGGGATATTGACATTTAAGACCATGCCCTTGGGCATTTTTCTTTCGATGGCTTCCCGAACGATTTTTTGAATCCACATTTTGGCGGCATCAAAATCTGCGCTGTAAGCAAAATCACAAAGGGAAAACCCGATGGCAGGAATGCCGTCAATTCCTGCTTCTACTGCGGCGGACATCGTACCCGAGTAAATCACGTTGATCGATGAATTGGCACCATGGTTGATACCCGAAACACATAAATCCGGCATCTTAGGCAGGATTTTGCTGATGGCGAGTTTGACGCAGTCCACCGGTGTTCCTGAACAGGCCCATTCCCGTTCCCGCTGCGGCCCGTCATCCAATCTGACTTGCTCACAAAATAAGGTTGCATCTACTGTGATGGCGTGTCCCATGCCGCTTTGTGGTTTGTCGGGAGCGATTACATAAACTTCTCCGATTTCATTCATCATGCGGATCAATGCCCGAACTCCGGGTGCTGTAATGCCGTCATCATTCGTTACGAGAATGAGCGGCTTTTGCGTTGAATTCATTTATTTTAAATTTTTTATCGGCTCAAATGTAGTGAAACTGTTTTTTGGCTTTATATTTGAATCCTGAAAATAATCTGTTAAACAGGATTTTATTATGCTCATGAAAAGAACATTCGTTATCCTTTCGTTTTTGTCTATGTGTTTTCTTGCGTTTTGTTTCTGTACACCACCTGGGAATTCACCGGATGATACCGAAGTGAAAAAAATTATAAAAAGCATCAGAGAAACTTTAACTTTCGCCCATTACCGGCCCAGAATCATTGATGAAAGTTTCTCCGAAGAGGTCTTCAACGCTTATTTAGAGAAACTTGATCCCAACAAGCGTTTTTTGTTGCAATCTGATTATGATGAATTTAAAAAAGACTACTACAATCTCGATGATTATTTCAACAATCAGGATTTACGGTTTTATCATGCCACCGTTGATACTTTGTACAAACGCTTTGAAGAAGCCAAGGGATATTCCGAAGAAATTCTGAAAACTCCTTTTGATTTCACCAAAGACGAAGAATTGCTGATTGGGGATGATGTGGTGCAATATGCGAAGGACAAAGCCGGTGCCAAAGATCTTTGGCGTAAATATTTGAAATACAGCACACAGATTGAGTTGGAACGCATGGAATTGGATTCGGTCAAATCCGAGAAATCCTTTGCTGAACGCGAACAAGAAGCCCGGGATGTGGTTGCTGAAAATATTTCGGACTTTTTCCGAAGAAGACTCAAGATGCAGAAGGAGAAATTCCTGACCATGTATATCAATTCATTTACAGAAAGATACGACCCGCATACAAATTATTTCTCGCCATGGGACAAAGAAGATTTTGATGTCAGTATTTCCGGGCAATTGGAAGGAATCGGTGCACGTTTGCAAGACAAAAAAGGCTATGCAACCATCATGGAATTAGTGATTGGCGGACCGGCTTGGCGCGATGGACAATTAGAAGTCGGTGATCAGATTACCCATGTGAAACAGAAAGGGGAAGAACCAGCCAACATCACCGGCATGCTTCTCGATGAAGCCATTCGCCATATTCGTGGAAAGAAAGGGACTGAAGTTACGCTGACCGTGAAGAAAAAAGACGGATCCATCAAAGATATTGTTTTGATTCGGGATGTCATCGAACAAGATGAAGTCTTTGCGCGAAGTGCAATTATCGAAGACAATGGAAAAAAATACGGCATCATTTATTTACCTGAATTTTATACCAATTTCAATGACCCCAATGGCCGCGATCCATCCGACGACGTGACCAAAGAAATTGAAATTCTGAAAGCTGAAGGCATTCAGGGATTGGTTTTTGACCTGAGATACAACGGTGGTGGCTCTTTGGAAGAAGCAGTTCAGATTGCAGGCATGTTTATTCCGCAAGGTCCGATTGTGCAAGTGAGAAGAAGCGACGGTCAAATGAAAGTTCAGGAAGATACCGACCCGAGCATTATGTACGACGGCCCGATGGTGGTCTTGGTCAACGAGCTTTCGGCTTCGGCCTCCGAGATTTTCGCCGCAGCCATGCAGGATTATGGACGAGCGGTCATAGTCGGCAGTGAAAAAACCTTTGGGAAAGGAACGGTTCAAACCTTCTTCCCGTTGGACAGAAATTTATTTGGCAGCAGTAACGATGATTTGGGTGCATTGAAACTAACGATACAGAAATTTTACAGAATCAACGGCGGTTCCACGCAATTGCGCGGTGTAGCTGCGGATATTCCGATGGTAGATTTGCTTTCATTTGCTGAAATCAGTGAATCTACTTCCACGGATGCCTTGCCATGGGATCAAATCAGACCGGCGAAATATGAAAAATGGCCAACGAATTATGATTTGGAACAAGTCAAATTAAAAAGTCGGGAAAGGCTGAAAGACAATCCTTATCTGAACTTAGTGAAAAATGCCGCTGAATATTCCAAAAGTCTCAATGAAATCGATCGGGTGCCGTTGAATATTGAAAAATACAGGGCGGAGAAAAAAAGCAGGGAAGCCATTTCCAAACAATACGATTCGGTCAATATTTATAAGAGCCGACTGAAAATCAGTTCTCCGGCTGCTGAACTTCCGAGATTTGAACAGGATACCATCCTGCGTGATCGAAGAAAGGAATGGCACAAGGATTTGTCAAGGGATTTCTATTTGGAGGAATCAATCAATGTTTTGGAAGATATTTCATAAACATTCATGAAACAGGGTGCGGGTTCTTTCCATCAAATTGCGTTTCGAAGGATTCGAAAAAATCCGTTGGGCATCGTTTCTTTTTTATTGATTGTTGTCGCCGGTTTGATGACTGTTTTTGCTTATGCGATTTCATCGGATAAAGTCAGAGACGCCAATCAACAGAATGTAGGGTTGGCACATAAACCGATGGCTTACACACAATTGACCCTTGAAATTCCTTTGGAAAATTATACCCCCAAAAATTCTGTTTCGGATTTCTTTTTCGGGAAACAGGTTGAAAGCGAGCAAATTGCCATTGAAGCTTTCGAGGTAAAAGGGGATTCCGTTCATTATGTTCCTTATTTGGGAGAAGGCTTGAGGGGCGAAGTGATGGCATTGCCCTTCACGATATGGACGGACAAGGGAATCCCAAAGGCGGAAATCACTTCGCGATTTATTTTTGAAAAAACTTACAGCTTCGGCACGGATGCCTACGGCCGGGATTACTTTTCGAGATTGGTGATTGGCACCCGAATTTCATTTCTGATTGGATTCATTGCGGTTTTCATTTCCTTGATAGTAGGAATTCCGATTGGAGCGATTGGCGGATATTATCGCGGTCGGGTGGATGATTTCATCATGTGGCTAATCAATGTGGTCTGGTCTATTCCGACATTGCTGCTCGTCATAGCCATCACTTTGGCATTGGGCAAAGGTTTCTGGCAGATATTCGTTGCGGTTGGTTTGACGATGTGGGTAGAAGTGGCACGGATTGTCCGCGGGCAGTTCATCAGTTTTCGGGAAAAAGAATTCGTGGAAGCTGCGCGTGCCATGGGTTTCAGTGATATGCGTATCATATTCAAAGAAATTTTGCCCAATATATTGGCACCGGTCATCGTGATTTCAGCAGCGAATTTTGCGGCTGCCATTTTGGTGGAAAGCGGTCTGAGTTTTCTCGGCATCGGCGCACAACCACCTACTCCTTCCTGGGGGAATCTCATCAAAGAGAATTATGCCCATATTATCCTTGGGCAAGCACATCTCGCCTTGTTGCCCGGATTGGCGATTATGCTGTTGGTGCTGGCTTTCAATGTCTTTGGCAATGTACTCAGGGATGCTTTTGAAGTGAAATAATCCTTCGGGATGAATGCTTATCTCTTAAAGGATAAAAAGCCTTAGCCTAAAGCGGCTGACAAAAATCATGCAAATATTTTTTTAATCGAAAAATATTTTTACTTTTACCAAAATTTCGGTGTTACCTATCAAACTATACCGAAAGATTAACACTAAATTATTATCTTATGGAAAAACATTACAAAAGTTCCCCACCGGGAAATGATTCCGGTGGGTGGAAGAGAAACATCAAATTGTTTCTGACAATCACGTGTCTAATGATCTTTGCCGGGCAAATTACTTCTGCCCGTTCTGTCTTTACGACAAGTTATGAAAGTGCTTGGGCTACCACCCAAAATACTTTTTCTTTGATGAATGTACAAAACAGTACAGCGAATTTTGAAGTTGATGAAGTCTGTACTTGGACAGTTCATGTTTGGGAAGACTACTGGGGCGATGAAGTAGAATGGGAACTAAGAGATTCTGGTGGTGCTGTACTGCTTTCAGGCGGTCCTTACGGTTCTACTTATGACGATACTCAGTCAACAACTGCTGAAGGACCATTGACTTTCTGGATTACCAACGATGGCACTTTTGGAGATAACGAAGCAAATTATGAAGTTTCCATCGAAAATGGAGTAATTATTACTGGACAAATGCCGAATGGCGGAGCAACTTATGAATTTACTGATTTGAATTGTAGTGATGAAGCAATTGCAGAATGTTCAGGTACACCTGAAGGAGGTACAGCAACTGTCAATCCGGATTCCGGACAAAGCGGTTCTACAGC
>JBBAEI010000031.1:0-32977 GCA_041656055.1 Weeksellaceae bacterium | reverse complement strand
GGTAGAGGCTTGGCAACAACACAGAAACAACAAAAATAGTAAAATCAATTGGCAATTTACAACAAACGACGCAAGACAAAAACTCAGAAGACTATATCCGTCAATTTATAATTAACAAAACACTAGTGAAGAACTGAAATACCAAGACGCATAAAAAGAACACCAGCATATAACATACATAACCGCTGCGCAACCCTCATTTTCAAACCGATTTCCAAATGAAAACTAAATGATTGCTTATATTTGAAAATTAGCGGCAAGCAGACCGAAAACTTAAGACCATTCAAATAAACTAAGATGAAAAAAAACAATCTAACAAAACTGAACATATTTTTATTGTCAATTACTTTATTTATTACATCGTATTTTTTGGTTCCCAAAATTTCAAATTTACTTATACCTAAAATTGAAAATCTAAGATTTTATTCAACTAGTCTAAATGAACAATTTAAACTCCATCTATATTTCTCAATAATAATAGGAATCGCTCCTATACTCCTTTATTTCACTTGGAGATTAGCTAAAATTAATAATAAAAGCCAAAAAATATTGAGCTTCCTTTTTGTTTTTATATTTATGGCAATCTCAATATTTACAAGACAACAGATTCTTAAATATAAATTCAAAAACTTACCAAATCTAAGAACAGAAACTGATGAAATAATTATTAATTCTTTCCACATTAAAAATTTAAACTACGAGTTTTATTTACTTATAGGACTATTGTTAGGATGTGTAACAAGTTATCTAATCTTTAAAAATAAAGTAAATCAAAAAAAATATATTCAATGAAATTCTGCCAGCCGCTAACAAAGCTAACCGCTGCGCAACCCTCATTTTCACAATCTAATTTTCCGGGATAGTGATTTCCGGGAGGTTTGTTCTCGAATTAAAATGAGAAATTCTCACGATGAAAATTGCCTATTGCAAACAAATTTTCTTTCAAGAAATTCGTTTGCCTTTCTGCTCAGAAAAGATATAATCACCTAAAAGCCAAATGCTTTCAGCTTACAGGATTTCCTTGAAAATCTTGATGGCTTTTTCCAAGTCTTCACGTTTTACATTCAGGTGTGGACGGAATCTGACAGACTGGTCTCCGCATGGCAGAATGATTAAATCCTTGTTGTAGGCTTTTTTCAAAAATAAATTTCTTTCTTTCTCCGTTGGTAAATCGAAAGCGCAGAAAAGCCCCATGCCGCGGACGTTAGAAATTGCACCGGTTTCTTGGATTTTCTCCAATTCTGATTTCAGGAATTCTCCTTGTTGGTTCACATTGTCCAACAGATTTTCCTGTTCGATGACATCCAAAATCAGTTTGAAACGTATCATGTCGATGAAGTTTCCGCCAAAGGTGGAATTCAAGCGGCTTGATTCGTGAAAAACATTGTTTTCAACCTGATTCATCTTTTCCTTGCTGGCAAGAATGCCACAGACTTGGGATTTTTTTCCGAAAGCAATGATGTCAGGAATCACATCATAATTCTGATATGCCCACATTTTTCCGGTAATGCCCATTCCGGTTTGCACTTCGTCAAAAATCAGCAGAATTTCTTTTTCATCACAGATGTTTCTCAGTTCCATTAAAAATTCATTGCGGAAGAAATTGTCACCACCTTCGGCTTGAATGGTTTCTACAATCAGACAGGCGATTTCGTCCGGACTTTCTGCAAAAGCCGCATTGATTTGGTCAATGGCCGCTTTTTCATTTTGAATAGTTACCGCCAGATTTTCTGCTGTGATGGGGAAATATAATTTCGGATTGGTGATTCTCGGCCAATCAAATTTCGGGAAATACATGTATTTTCTCGGATCCGAAGTGTTGGTCAGCGAAAGGGTGTATCCCGAACGACCATGAAAAGCTTGTTTGAAGTGAATCACTTTGCCGGCTTCTTTGTCAATTCCTTTGGAAATATTCAGTCTGGTTTTCCAGTCAAAAGCAGCTTTCAATGCATTTTCAACAGCCAGCGCACCGCCGGAAACGAAGAAAGCATACTGCAATTCCTTGGGCATGGCCACCCTGGCAAAAGTATCGACAAAATCCGCAAATTGTTCGGAATAAATATCGGATACCGTCGGCTTGTTGACTGCCATTTGCCCAAGAAAATCTTTGTTCTTCAATAGGTATGGATGGTTGTAACCAATAGAACCCGATGCAAACATACTGAACATGTCCAAATACTCTTTTCCTTCTACATCTACCACATACGAACCGTGTGATTTCTCCATATCCATGATCAGCGGATAGCCGTCGGCCAGGATGTGTTTCTCCAATCGGTTCAGTACATTTTGCGTTTCGTTTGCCATATTCGTTTCAATTCCCATAACTGTGTTTTTTTAATGATTTTGAAAAATGAGTTGCAAATTTAATAAAATTTAAGGTGACTTTTCATGGATGTTCTCATTCGGTCGGAAAAAGATTTCCTATTAATTTTTCTTGCTCAGATATTCATTGGCCAGAATACGGCCGGCGGCGATTTGTCGGTAAATAATTTTTGTTTCCATCGCCGGGGAACCGAAATAGGATTTTCCACCTTCGAGGTTGTTGCCAACGCCGGACTGCGCAAGTACTTCCGCTTTGTCACCAATAGTAATTCCGCTTTTCACGCCGACTTGTCCCCAAAGCGTTACATAGTTGCCGATAATCACGCAGCCGGCCACTCCGGTTTGCGAAGCGATGAGGCATTCTTTTCCCAATATAGTGTCATGCCCGATCTGCACAAGGTTGTCGATTTTGCTTCCTTTTCCGATTCTTGTGGAAGCGGTTACACCACGGTCAATTGTACAATTTGCACCGATTTCCACCTCATCTTCAATGACGACATTTCCGATGGATTTTAATTTGTCAAAACCCGTTTCCCGTTTTTTGTAATAAAAAGCATCGCCACCGAGAACCGTTCCCGAATGTATGATTACATTGTCCCCGATAACACAATTGTCTCCGATGGAAACATTGGCGTGAATCAAACAGTTTTTTCCGATTTTCACATGATTACCCAGAAAAACATTGGGCTGAAGGTGGGTGCCTTCTCCGATGACTGCGGTGGGTGCAATCATTTGGCGAGAAGCGATGAATGGATTGAAATGTTGTCCGATTTTCACAAAATCCCGAAATGGGTCGTCAGAAATCAGCAGGGCTTTTCCGGGCGGGCATTCCACTTTTTTATTGATTAGAATGATGGTGGCCGCACTGTTCAACGCGGCGTCATAATATTTTGGATGATCGACAAATACGATGTCTCCGGGTTCCACTACATGGATTTCATTGAGTCCAAATACAGGGAAATCATCGCTTCCAACGTATTTAGCATCAATCAATTCTGCGATTTCTTTTAGTTTCCGGGGTTGGAGAAATTTCATTTTGAGTTAGATTTATTTTTTACAAATATATTTTTTCTTTTTGGATGTTTTCCATTAACTTCGACAACAAATTAAATTGAAAACAAACTAAAACCAAAAATTTAAAATTATGAAATTTCAAAAAGGATTCACAGCCATCGTATTGGGAACGGCATTTTTGATAACTTCTTGTAAATGTGAGAAAAAAGATGCTGTCAGTTCTCATGCAGAAGATAGCGCAACCACCATGATGCCTGCTGTGGCTGACGATGCAGACAACGCAATGGTTTCAGCCAATCTGGATGCCGACGGAAACTATATATATAATGTAGGAAATCTATTCGATTTGAATTTGCCGGATGGAACCCGGCTTTCTGTGGGTGAAAACAGTTCAGAAAACAAGATTTATAAAATGCTGAGTGATTCGGGATTTACTGTAAGTGATGATAAGACGCAGGGTTGGGTAACTTTGGATAGAATTTATTTCCCTACGGGCGGCTCTGATTTGACCGGAATTTCGCAGGCACAAATCAGTAATATGGTTGCCTTGTTGAAAGCTTTTCCTGACGCCAGTATCAAAGTGGGGGGCTACACGGACAATACCGGCGGGGACGATGTCAATCTGAGGGTTTCCGGTGAACGTGCACAAACCGTAGCTGATGCAATTGTGGCTGCAGGTATTGATAATTCCAGAATCGAAAGCGAAGGTTATGGTGCCAATCATTTTGTATGCCCGGACAATGATACCGATGAATGCAAAGCCCAAAATAGAAGAGTAGATGTAAGAATCACCCAAAAATAATGCTGAATTTTTCAGAAATGATGAAACCCGGTTCGCGTGAATCGGGTTTTTTCTTAGGCTAAGGTTTTGAGTAACAGAAATCGGGAAAAAAGATTTGAAGAAATTCATAGAAGCTAATTTTAAGTCTTTTACGACTTCCCAAAAATGTTTACTTTTAGAAACTGAAAAAACAACCGAAATGAATTATCAGAATCTGCTTGTAGAAATTGAGAATAAAATAGCAGTGGTCAAGCTCAATCGCCCTGAAGCACTGAATGCACTCAACAGAGAGATGCTTAATGAACTGAGCAATTTCTTGGATAAAGCCGCCACAAACACCGACATTCGTGTGCTCATCCTGACCGGAAGCGGCGAAAAATCCTTTGTGGCCGGGGCAGACATCAAAGAATTTAGTGATTTCAGCGGAGTTCAAGGCGAAGCCCTTGCAAGAAAAGGACAAGAAATGGTTTTTGATAAAATTGAAAATTTCAATAAACCGGTGATTGCCGCAATAAATGGTTTTGCATTGGGTGGAGGTTTGGAACTTGCGATGTCGGCACATTTCAGAATCGCTTCGTCCAATGCGAGGCTCGGTTTGCCGGAAGTAACTTTGGGACTGATTCCCGGTTACGGCGGAACCCAACGATTGCCGAGATTGGTTGGAAAAGGAAGGGCAGCGCAGATGATTTTTACGGCAGAAATGATCAATGCACAAAGCGCATACGAATTTGGCTTGGTCAATGAGGTGACAGAACCGGCTGATTTGATGGATAGAACCAAAGCAATTGCTTCAAAAATCGCAACAAATTCATCGGTGGCGATTTCGAAGGCGATTGAAGCCATCAATTCGGGAGATTCAAAAAGCGGCTTTGAAGTCGAAATCAGAAGCTTCGGTGAATTGTTTGAGAAAGAAGATTTTATGGAAGGCGTTGGTGCTTTTCTTGAAAAAAGAAAACCGGATTTTAAGTGAGAACCCTGTAAAATTTTTATCATTGTGAATCCAAATGGTTGAATTTTTATTTGTAAAGTCACAATTTTGGATTTTGAATTAACAGCTTAAAACTAATCTATGACCGATTTTTTCGAAAAATTAAGCCACGAATTTACCCTTCCGCTCGATAATCCGATTTTGTTTTTTTCGGTCATTCTCCTGATTATACTGCTGGCTCCAATTTTACTGAAAAGACTAAATATACCGGGAATCATCGGTTTGATTATTTCCGGAGTACTCGTTGGGCCGCACGGATTCAATGTGTTGGAAAATAATTTTGCAATGAAACTATTTTCCACCATCGGTTTGTTGTACATCATGTTCATCGCCGGTTTGGAACTCGATTTAAACGAATTCAAAGCCCACAAAAACAAAAGTTTGGTTTTTGGTTTTTTTACTTTTTTCATTCCTTTGGCGATTGGCTTTCCGGTCATGTATTATGTTCTGGGGTATTTCTACGATTTTGACTTTAACGCCAGTTTCCTGACAGCCAGCATGTTCGCTACGCACACATTGGTGGCCTATCCGATTGTCAGTAGGCTCGGGGTTTCCAAAAATCAGGCAGTGGCGATTACCGTTGGCGGAACCATTCTGACCGATACTGCGGTTTTGATTGTGCTGGCCATCATCGTCGGCAACCACAAAGGAACGCTCGATCAGGCTTTTTGGATACAACTCGGTATTTCGTTGGTGATTTTTTCGGCCATCATGTTTTTACTGATTCCGAGAATCGCAAGATGGTTTTTCAAGAAATTGGAAAGTGAGAAACACGCCCATTATATTTTTGTACTTGCGGTGGTGTTCTTTGCAGCTTTTTTGGCCGAAGTTGCAGGAATCGAGGCGATTATAGGTGCGTTTGTTGCCGGACTGGCTTTGAATCCATTGATTCCGCAATCTTCGACTTTGATGAACCGGGTTGAATTTATTGGCAATTCGCTTTTCATTCCTTTTTTCCTGATTTCAGTAGGTATGTTGGTGGATGTCAGCGTGATTCTGAACGGTTGGGAAGGGATTGTTGTGGCCATCGTACTAAGTGTTGTGGCCATTTTCGGGAAATGGATTGCCGCTTGGATTACCCAGAAAATTTACAAATACACCGGTGCGCAACGACAACTGATTTTTGGATTGAGCGGTGGACACGCAGCCGCCACTTTGGCGGTGATTTTGGTTGGATACCGTGAAGGAATCCTGGACGATGGAATTTTGAACGGTACGATTATTTTGATTTTAATCACTTGTGTAGTAGCTTCTTTTGCAGCTGAAAAAGCAGCCAAGAAAATCGCATTGAGCGAGGAAAAAGATTTATCGGTTGAAAATCTGAAAACCCGTACAGAACGAAGTGAACAAATACTATTGCCGGTGTCTGATCTTTCTTCGGTTGAAAGTTTATTGGATTTTGCATTGATTGTCAAAGACAAAAACTCAGAGAATCCAATTTCTTTGCTTTCGGTCGTGCCCAATGACGAAGAGGCCGAAGTCAATCTGTTGAAATACAAGAAGGAGTTAGAAAAATACATCGAACAAGGTTCGGCTGCAGAGACCAAAGTCAATACCATCACGACCATTGACCACAACCAGGCGAGTGGGATTGCACGGATTTCCAAAGAAACCAGTGCAGATATCGTCATCATGAAATGGCCGGAAAAGAGCGGGATTTTCGACTATATTTTTGGTGATAAAATGGGAACCATCATCAACAAGGTAGATCGGATTTTGGTTTTCTGCCATATCGTGAAACCGTTGATTGAAAAGAAAAGACTGATTTACATCTGTCCACCTTTTGCAGAAAGAGAAAACGGTTTCAAACTCATCGTTTCAAAAGTGATGAGAACCGCCCAGGAATACAGTGCTTCGGTGATGATTTATGCAGAAGAAAGAACTTACAATGCGATGCAGAATATCGTCAAAGAATCCAAATTGCCCGGTAAACTTAATTTTACACCCTTTTCTGATTGGGACGATTTCTTAATCATTTCTAAAGACATACAACCCACCGACCTGATTATTCTAAATTCTGCAAGAAGAGGCTCGGTTTCCTATATTTCATCACTCGAAAAAGCACCCGGGAAATTCGAAAAATATTTCCCGAAAAACAGTTTGATAGTGATTTACCCACAAGTCCATGAAGGTGTTCCCAACATGGATAATTATGAGGATTTCTCTACCGCACCAATGAACAAAGGCGTAGAAACCATTGAAACCATCAGCAAAGGCATTGGGAGTATTTTCAAGAAAGGTAAGAAGAAGTGATTTTTATGATTTTATAAACTAAATGATGATGGATTTAAAAGACAAAGTGGTTTACATCACTGGCGGAAGCAAAGGCATCGGGTACGGAACTGCAAAAATTCTACTCAAAGCAGGTATGAAGGTCGCCATCAGTGGACGAAAGGCCGAAGATATTGAAAATGCAGCTCGCTCTCTGGGCGATGAATCAAGGGTTTTGGGATTGGTTTCTGATGTTGGAAATTTTGAAGACGAAAAGACTGCGGTAGATAAAATCTTGGCTCATTTCGGTCAGCTCGATGTGGTACTTGCCAACGCAGGTGTCGGGATTTTTGAAAGTGTGGACAATTTGTCCGTTGAGGATTGGGACAAGATGATGAAAACCAATCTGTACGGCGTTTTTCATACACTGAAAGCCAGTGTAGAAGCCTTGAAAAAGACGGAAGGTTATTACATAACATTGGCGAGTTTGGCCGGTACGAATTTCTTCGAAAAAGGAGCTGGCTACAATGCGAGCAAATTCGGTGTGGTCGGTTTCACACAAGCAGCCATGTTGGATTTGAGAAAACACAACATCAAGGTTTCAACCATCATGCCCGGGTCGGTGGCCACTTATTTCAACAACCATGTACCCAACGAAAAAGACGGTTGGAAAATTCAACCCGAAGACATCGGACACTTGGTTTTGGATTTGTTGGAAATGAATCCGCGAACCTTGCCGAGCAAAATCGAGGTGCGACCGACACGGCCGGGTGGAAATCCGAGTATTTGAGTAAACTAACTGAAATTCAATTAAATAAAAGTTTAATCTCAATTTCCCGAAAATTAATCCGTATTGAATTCCAAATACTATCTGGCAGTCATCACGACCTATGTGATTTATGGTTTGTTCAGCCTGCCACTGAAAGCCATTGATGCGTATGCTTCCTTGGATATTTTGCTTTCAAGGCTGTTGATGGCAGGGCTACTGATACTTTTTTTCAGTTTTGTTTTCCGAAGAAAAATCACCTTTGAAAATTTCCGGATTTTTAAACATTTACCCCAAAAGGAAAAACAAAAAGTTTTGATGGTCAACATCATAAGCTCGGTGCTACTTGCAGCGAATTATTATTTATTCATTTACGTGATGAACCGTGTGAGTGTCAATGCCACCGCATTGGCCTTTATGCTATGTCCGATAATCAATACATTTTTGGCTTATATTTTCCTGAAAGACAGGCTGAGTAATTTGCAGTGGATTGCAATCGGGCTGAGCATGATGAGTTGTTTTATGCTTGCTTTCGGAGACTTTTCCGAAACGCTTTACGCTTTCGCCATCGGATTGATTTATGCGACTTATCTGGTATTGCAGAAAAATAACATTCAGTTAGACCGTTTTTTTACATTGACTTTTCAATTGGTAGTAGCCATCGTAATCATGCTGCCTTTTTGGTCTTACCGAAGTCCGGAGCCGGAAAAGACTTGGTTTTATTTTGGGATTATTTTTATGATTGCAGCCTTGTTTACAATCATTCCGATGTATCTAAATGTATTGGCACTCAATAAATTGAGTTCATCTACTGCGGGGATTTTCATTTATCTGAATCCGGTTTTGAGTTTTTCATTGGCATTGTTTTACTTCCATGAGAAAATGAGTGGGTTGAAAATTCTGGCTTACGCCATCGTATTTTTCTCCGTGATTTTATTCAATATTGACATCATCCGCCAATTATTGAAAATAAAAAAGGCCTGAAAAATGTTTCAGACCTTATCAAATTATTGAAAATTCATTATTTATTGCACTGCAATCTTTTTCACGGCATCTTTTTGCGTAATTTGTTTGGGCAAACGGATGTTTAAAATCCCGTCTTTGTAATTGGCTTCCACACTTTCGGTGTCCACTAAATTTTTGGGCAAAGTGAAACTTCTGTTGAAATTCATATAGTTGAATTCTTTTCGGGTGAAATTTTCCTCATTTTCTTCTTTCTCGGAAGATTTGCTCACACTCAGTTTCAGAATATTATCTACCACTTCGATGTTGAAATCTTCTTTGTCCAATCCGGGAGCGGCCACTTCGATTTCAAAATGACTATCATTGTTTTTGATGTTAACGGCCGGTACGGAAAAATGTCTGCGCACTTCGGAAGTGAAAAGCGGTGAATCATTGAATAAACTGTCGAGCAATCCACCGAACAAATCTTGATTCTTTCTCATTAATGTATTCATATCTTGTAATTTTAAATTGTTTTGTGATTTCAAACTCATTTTTGCAAAATATATTCCACTGCAAAATTTTGATAAAAACACGCCATTATGACGTATTTAATCAATAAAACATCGTTTCCTCACGAATTTAAACGCCATTTTGACATGCTTATGAATATTTTGTTAAAATTCAAATTAATCAAAAATTAAATCATACCTTTAGTTCATAATTTTTATAAAATTCAACCGACATGAAAAAAGCTTTATTACTTCTCAGTTCTGTTTTATTTACCGGTTACATTGCTTATGGTCAAGACATCACGGCGGCAACCGGAATCAAGCAAGGACAAATTGAATTCAATGATTTCAGAAAAATTGATTTGAACAATTTGGATGCCGGACAGATTATCTTAACTAAAACCGACAAAATCAATCTCGAATCCAATGAATCAGAGATAGGAAAAATCTGCAGTTGCGGGAAATACATTGCTGCGATTACGGAATCCCTGAACGGTGATTTGTTTTATGTGCCAATGACCAATCCGCAGGTAATGATGATTAACACGGTTTCCAAAGCGGGAACGCGAATCGATATTCCCAATTCCGTTTTGAATCCGAAAGATCAGGGTACTTACTTTGCGCGGATGACTACTACGCCGGACGGTTATATGTACGCGTTGAACAATGCGGGAACCGAATTTGTGAAAGTTTCACCGAATGGAACTGTTCAGAATCTTGGTGCAATCCAGCAATTCGCAGATATGGCGCAATCCTTTGACAAAAAGTTTGCATTGTACGGCGGTGATATGCTGTCAGATGCCTTCGGAAATGTTTATGTGATTACGGCTTCTACCCATGTATTCAAAATCAATCCGAGAAGTCTGACTTCTGAATATCTTGGTTCAATCAATGGGCTTCCTGATGGTTACACCGTGAATGGTGCTGCTGTTCAGCAAGATGGAAGCGTACTGTTGGGAACAACTTCCCAAAAAGCATTCTACACATTGGATATCAATACGTTAGAAGCGACTTTCAAGACGGCGTCCCCTTTTTTTGTGTATGACCTGTCAAGTCCATTTTTCTTGCGTCAAGCTGAAATGGATCAAATCGCACAGGCAGGAAATGACTACAGTTTGTTTCCGACTGTCGTGAGAAATTCTCAATTAAATATTGTTTCAAATTCAAGTGAAAGCACAATTTTGAATATCAGTGTTTGGAATCTGAGCAACAAACAGATTTATTCCAATTCAGTGAAAGTACAATCCATCGGGGATTTTAAAGTTAATCTTAATGGTTCCCTTCAACCGGGAATCTATGTTTTGAAAGCCGTTAACCAAAACGGAGAAGAGGTTATCAATACCAAGTTTACGCTTCTTCGTTAATTTAGAGCGAATTATTTTTTAGGCTTTCATTAAGGACAGCTCAGTCGGTACAAGTCGGTTGAGCTGTTTTTTTATAATGAAAGAAATATTATTTGTTCAGGAATTTAGGTTTGTGCGAAGTAATCACCCCTTTTATTAAAACAATGTGGTCAGATAAAACCTCCCGGAAATCACATTCAGAGAAGTTAGTTTTTATGCTTCTGAAAAATTAGTTTCTGGAATTGAGTGTTTTGTGCAAGGGTTACTGATGTTTAGCTGATATTTTTATCTTCAATTTTTAAATATATCTTTTTCATTTTCGAAGACATATTTTAAACATTTATCGAATTCACTTTTTACTGATTTACTTAAGTATTTGCTCCAAGTTGGGTTGCTTTCTTTTCTCAATAAAGCAAATATTGCTAAACCATAAGCCCATTCTGATATTTTCATATAACCTGAACTTCGGTATTCCCAAAATTCTGAATTATTATTAAATTGAAAAGATGCGTTAGCATTGAATATTCCTAAACCAAAAAACACAGTTGAATAATCGGTTAAAATTTCATCATTATCTTTTAATTTCTTTTCGCCGAGTAATTTTAGATGACAAAGTTCGTGTGCAATTGTAGCAATAAGATTTTCAGGACTGTTAAGTAAATCGGCGTCTATTGCTATTCCATATTTACCTTTTTGATTTTTGTGTAAGTAGAATCCTATTGAGTCGGAAGCACCTTCTTCTTTTTTCAAAAATATTTTTTGACTTCCCGAGTTTATTTCTTTTGGTGCGTTTTGAAAGAAATCCATTATCACTTTGGATTCGTTAATTTGCATATTTTGACAAACTATTTTTAGTACATCAAAAGCATTTTCTTCCGATTGATTCCACTTTATTGGAAAATCCTCAAAAGTAGGAGTGAGTACTTTTCGATTTTCAAGTGGTGGATTTGGGAATTCTTGTTTTAACCAAAGTAAACAGTTTTCAAAATAATTTCTTAATTCGAAATCTAATGGTTCATAATTTCTATTTGATTTGAAAAATTTGAACATTATTTGTTTTTAGGATTGGCTATAACGGCAGTCTGTGAAAAAATCATCACAAACTTTTCAAATATAAGCAATCATTTTATGTTTTCTTATGGAAATCAGTTTGAAAAAATAGGGGGGCAAACGGTTACATGGCTTTCATCTCTATGTTCGGGATGGATGAAAACTTGGTTATTATTGGCTGTAGCTATTGTTTAGTTTTTTATATAGAAATCTTTAAAGTATAACTCATCTGAGTAATCAACCAAAGTTGATTTTGATTTTTCACTTGTTATTATAATGATTTTATTTTCTTTTAAAATCCCTTTTGTTGTCCTTAAAATGGTTTCTTTTCGAGGTTTCTCAATTATTATCACTTGAATATTATTTTGAAGTTCTTTTTCTTTTCTATTTAGAACTTGACTTTCTGTAATATACCCATTTCGTTTATCATCTTTTCTGAATAAATAATCATACTTTATAGATGCAAGGCTCTTTCGATTAGGTACTTCATTAAATGGAATTTTCAAATTGAAATCATTGTCTAATTCCTTTTTTATTTTAAAATTTTTCAATTTTGAATCAAAGTCATAAATAAATTCAATTTCTATTTGTTTGTTATAAAGTTTTGCCCCTCTATCAGTTTTAAATTTGATTTTATACTCAAATTCATTGTCGTTTGAGAATGAAAAAACAACATCTCTTTCTTTAATTTCTATTTGATCTGTAAAAAGTATAGTATCATTTTCTAATTTCCACTTACCTTTATAATCTTTCCAAGTAAAACAGCTGATCGTAGGTCTTTTAGCGAAAGTAAATTCTTTATCAGAATTTAGAATAATTTCTTTGATACCTTCGTCCCAATAAAATGATACATCATTTATAATAAGTGAATCTTTAATTTCATAATTTGAAAAAGTTGCAGGATAAACTTGTGAAAATACATTCACATACAATATAGAAGATAAAATGATTACAAAGTTTTTCATAATAATTCAGACTATCGTTATTGGTTGTCTCTGTAAATCAGTTAGATGTAATTTCTGACTCTTCCTTAGTCAGGTCAAATTTAGTAATTTGTTTTTTAATGCAGTTGACCAATTCCAGTTTTCTTTTTCATCAAGAAATAGGTATTGAGTAGGAGGGTTAACTTTACTTAGTATATCCGAAATTTCAATCAATAATAACCCAGAAATTCTTGCCCCGCTTCTGAAATCATCCCCATTTCCCAGGGAGGTTCAAAGCTGACATTGACATCAACTTTCCAATCGGGAAAGGAATCTTGTAGGGAAATCGAAATATTCTCATAGATACTTTCCCCCATTGGACAAAATTCCGTTGTGAAAGTGATGACCACATCCAAAAATTTATTTTCCTTGTCAAAATCGAGTTTGTAAATCAATCCCAAATCCACGACGTTCAATCCGACTTCCGGATCATCCACATTGTATAAATCTTCAAAAGCCCTCAGGCACAGTACTTCATCATTGCTTTCTGTATTCAGTATTTTCATTTTTTTGGTTTGTGTAATAGGGTTAAACATACATTGACGGTGTATAAAACAGCGGACAGCAACAAAACAGCTGCACCTGTTTTCAGCACAAAGTTATTTAAAAGCAGTATGCCAATGGCGAAAATCACAAATCCAATCAGATATGAAATCATCGAACCATTGTAAATTTTCTCGTTAAACAATGCTTTGGGAGCCGGCGGATTTGTGTTTTTGACACGTTTCCCTTTTTCATAAACTTTGTTCCAAACGATAAACGGCAGGGTTTTGAATGTCATGCCCATGATGATGGCCGTAATCCAGCCAAAAAATATACAAAACCCGTAAAGAATTACGAGATTCGGATGTTCACTGACCGGTAAAAGTGTGATAATCACTACCAATGAAATGACGGGCAACAACATTTGAAAAACCGAAATCATCGAAAGTCGCACCTGGTTGTCCACTTTCTTGCGAATTCTGGTTTTGTATGCATTGCGACAGTAAAGGCCAAGCAACAGCACCGCAGTGAAAACCAGCGAAACCGGCAGATAATACCATACAGCATCCGCTTGTGAAAGCCGCAAAAGGATGAAACTGATCAAACTTGAGTTAATCAATCCGAAAATCCACCACAATGCAGTTTTGCTGTGGTATTTGGAAATCAAAAACAGGGGAATCAATTTAGAGCCGACGCCCGAAACCAACAGCAAAAACCAGCCAATCAGTCCGAGATGCGCATGCAGCGACAAATAGGAAATGGAGTTTTCGGGCAAAATTTTTCCGCTGTGAAAATTGTAAACCAACAACAATCCGAAAAAAGTTGTCGAAAACAACCAAATGGAAGCTCCGGCCACATACCACGCATGAATTTCCAGTTTTTCACTGTTTCTGATGCTCAAAAAAACATTGACCAAATAGGCGAGGGTACCAATGTTCACGAGCATCGCACCGGTCTTGAGTACCCAGTCGAATTTGAAATTATAAAACCCAATGATTAAAAAAGGAATGCCCACTGCCGCAAAGTAAAAAGTGATTTTCGCAAGTTTCCGACTGTGTAATTTTCCGGAAATCAAAACAGGCAAAAGTTGATGGGAAGCTCCGAAAATCACCATCGTACCCCAACCAAGTGCCATCAGATGCGTCAGCATCAACGCAGCCGGATTGAAATTGGGTAAACCGGCGATGTCCGTATGCAACAAAAGTAAGATTGCGGCTACTAAAAAGGATGCGGCTCCGTAAGCATAAAATGGAATGACAACTTTGTATGAAGTGGTTTCTTGCAATCCTCCTAATCCGGCCATTATACTTGTTTTTTGAAGATAATCAGATAAACTTCCCCTTCTTTTACATCTTTGATTCTGTATTCATAGCCTCTGTCTTTCAGTTCAGTAAGTAAAAATATCGGCACTTTCTTATGATAAACATACAAGGCTTTTTCGTCGGGCATGGATTCTAATGTTTCCAAGATTGTCATCATCGGGCCGGGCATTTCCAACTGACGCACATCCACATCCAACATCCGACCTTCCCAATGTTTCAAAGTTGCTTCCCAATCGTCGGCATTGGAAATTGCTTCGGTTTTGATTTCTCCAAAGCCGCTCCCGTCTTCTCGGTAGAAATAAGTATCGAATCTTTCAGCTTCCACCTGATCCACAAATGCCTGATAACCTTGCTTTTCCAACAAACTAATCAGTGGTGCAGGTTCAAATGTATTGATGATACAAAGTGCTTGCTCGGGTTGTAACTCTTTGATTTTCTTCTGAATTGGGCGGAGCGGGTCTTCAGCGTTTTGAATCATCGATCGGACATCAAGCACCACGATTTGTGCTTTGGACAATTGATTCAGGTATTGAGGAAAAGGCTTTCGCGCGATTTCTTCTTCGCCGCTGTCACTGTCATCCCATTCAAAGCCAAGCGGTGACAATGCTATCAGGAAATCTTCCGGCAGGCAACCGCCGATTTTGGAAGCCATTTTGATGGTCGTTCTGCCGGCCATCAACCGTCTGAGAACGGGATTTCGGAGCTTCTTAAAATCCGGACTAATAGAAATTATTGCTTCCAATGCATCCGGATTGGCTTTGAGAAGTTGTGAAATCTTTGTTTTTTCATTAATCAGCGTCATTTCAAATTATTTTTTTAGAAAGTTTTACTCAGAAAGGTTTTCAGGAAAATTATCATTCAAAAAAATCATTGTATTTTCCAATGTCGGTCATCAGTTTGTCCGCTGCACTTCCCGCATCTTCTTCAGTTTCCACAGTTTTCAATTGCTTCACATCATCCAGAACATCTTTCAACCAGATATGCAGGGCGTCATGAGCGGGGCCTTGCATTTTGCAACCTTTGATCAGCAAGTTCAATTCATCCTGAATTTTGTCGGCAAAGGCATGTGCAGCTTCCGGGCTGTTCTGGTTTTCGGCTTTGAAATCAGCTGATAATTTCATCAGATTGGCGGTATGGAAATTGGTGCTTTCGTCAGCTTTCCATTTTTGTCCGTCGTTCAAAGTGAGTACAAGTTCTTGATTTTCAGTTGTATGTTCATGTTCGTCTTCATGTTCGGCATGATGGGTATGCGTAGTGTGGTCTTCTTCATTTGTATTTGAAGTGTTTTGTTTGCATCCGATGTAAGCCAGCAACAAGGCGGCTGCAGCAATTGTTCGCAGTTTCATATTGTTTTTTTAAGATTCAACAAATTTAATTTCGGCTTCCGGTTCCATAACCACGGAAGCGTGGAAATCTTCAAGGATTTCAAGTTTGTGAGGAATATTGCCACCGATAAAATATTTATCGCCTGGTGTTAAAATTACGGTTTTTCCTTCAATCAGAAGTCGTGCTTTCCCTCCGGTATTGATGACCAAAGCATCTGAAGTTGCTTTGTGCAGTGGCATGGTTTCTCCGGCTTTCAGGGTTACATCCAATACTTTGTAATTGTTATTTTTGATGGTTTCTTGAATGGGCATAATGTGTGTTTTTTGTAATTAATTATTTTTTAATTCTCTTTCGGTTTGAATGGCTTTCGGAAAAAGTATATTGTTTTCTAAATGGATGTGAATTTTCATGTCTTTTTCCAAATTTTGCAGCATTTTGAAGAGCAGGGTATAGCTGGCGCAGGCGTCATCGGGCAGTGCATAATCTTTGCTCAGGCTGCGGACTTTCTTCATGGAATTCAAAACTGAAATATGTTGGTTTTCATTTTTTGTAATTAAATTTTCCAGACTTTCATCCATAGAACCGGCTGTATTGTTTGCTTTGGCGAGTATGATTTTTTTAATCAACGGAAAAAGAATTTTTTCTTCTTCCTCCAAATGGGAAATAAATCCCGAATTGACTTTCTGCACTATGTCCCGAATTTCTTCTAATTCAGGATGTTTGCTGCCATGTGCCTTAAAAACTTTTTCGGCATAGCCACTCAGTTCATTCAAGTTATTTCGGGTGAAATTATGATGGGTTTGCACGATATAATCAGCCAGAAAACCCAAATCCCATTCATTGAAATTGGTATAACCCGGCGTTTTTTCATCCGAAACTTTCAAAAGTTCCTGTTCGACTTGTCGGGCGTTCACATTCAATTCTTTGCAGATTTCGAAAACCGTTTTTTTGCTGTCGCAACAATAATCAATTCCGTATTTGTCAAAAATTTCAACGTTTTTGAAACTATTCGCAGCGATTTCGCCAATCGTTTCCTTGTCGTTGAAACCGGTGATTCTGATGCGGATGTCCCACCATTGCGGGCCTTCTTCCAAATAATCCCAAGTGAAAATTTCCCCATGTTCTGCCAGCAATTGATAATATAATGGTTTGGGGTCGTGATTGTTATGAATGATCATGCTTTCGCCTTCTTTCAGGTTGTTGAACACTTTGAAAATCGTCGGGTGTTTCAGCCGGGGTTCTAAATTGGGAACAATCACCACGTATTCATTCATTGTATTTTTGTAAACCGCATTTTGCGGAAATTCATTTTCCGGCTCATTGGATTCTTGTGGAATTTTGGTCACCCGAATGTCCCACCATTCGGGGCCATCCTGAAGATATTCCCAACTGAAAATACTGCCATGTATATTTTGAAGCTGATAATACAGTGGAACGGGGTCGTGGTCATTGTGAATGATGAAACTCTCTCCTTGCCTCAGCTTATCAAAGGTATTGAAGATGGTTTCATGTTTTAATCTGGGTTCGATTTCAGGTACATTTATCGTAATCTCTTTTGCAGTATGCATCTTGTTATTTTTATTTAGAATGAATTTACTTTACAAATATAAAATTTTTTAAGTAAAAGATGTTTTCATCCTCTATTAATTTTTTGTAGAAAATATTTCAAATGATCGTTTCCTTTTTGAAAACCCTATCATAGTTCACAATGGATAAAAAAAAATGTATAAATTTAACCGATAAAAAAATCCGGAAATGACCTATTCGATTATTCAAACCATTATGCTGCTGGGGGCTGTTCAAGGGTTTATTTTTTCCAGTTTTGCATTTGTTTCCAAAAAATACCGGAGCAGAGCCAATTTTTTTCTGGGAATGCTCATTTTGACTTTTTCCTATAATATTCTACAAAATTATTTAGTAGTCTCAGGATTAACTAGTTCAGATGCATATTTTCATTTTTTTTACATTCCTTTTACCTCTGTTTTTTTAGTGTTGTTTTATCTTTATGTAAGGTCTTTTTTGTATCCGAAAAAAAAAATAAACCGAGCGCATTATCTTTTGTTTCTTCCTTTTCTCATTGTGTTTTCAGAATCTATTTTTGAAAAAATCGGATTTGCAACAGGTGTATTCACAATGGAACACAATGTTTATTTTAATGATTTTAGGTTTATACAGGAGATTTTCAATGTGGCTTATACGCTGTTACTGATCGTTTTAAGCTATTTGATGATTTTGGATTTTGAAAGAAAGCAATCATCGCCGAACAACCGAAAAATCAGATTACAACTGAAATGGCTGAAAACCATAACCATCATTTTATTTTGTTTGGGTCTGTATTGGATTCTGCCGCTTTATTATGAATTGCAGATGGAATTAGATGTTTCCAAATTGTATTTTTATCCGCTGTGGTTAGGGCTGACTATCACCATTTATTCTTTAGGGCATATCGGTCTGTATCAGTTTGGAATCGTGGAAGAGCAAAAGAACATCCGTAAGTTTTCGTTGTCCCGACCATCGCCGATTCCGGCCTCAATTGTATATCCCAAGAATGATAACCTCATAGCATTTGAAAAATATGTCAAAACCGAAAAAAATTATTTGAATGCCAATCTGACCTTAGAGGCAGTGGCAGATTCGTTGGAAATCAACAAAAGCTATTTGTCGCGCATCATCAATTCCGAATTGAACAGAAGTTTCTCGGATTACGTCAATGAATTGCGGGTGGAAGAGGCAAAGGATTATCTGAACAACCCGGAATTCGTGAATTATACGCTCATCGCCATCGGGATGGAAGCCGGATTTAATTCCAAATCCACTTTTAATTCTACTTTCAAAAAATTTACGGGGCTGACTCCCTCAGAATATAAATTGAAATTATTGCAAAATGCCTGAATCCTTTTTGGTCGGATTTGATTTATATTCAAACATTATTTTAATAATTATATCTTTATCAAAAATCTTCATCCAATGAATTTGAAATATTATTTAATCGGTTTTTGTTTCATTCCTTTTTTCATTTTTGCTCAAATTAATACTGATAATCAGACCTCAAAAGGTCACGACGGCAACAACCCTTTCAATCAATTGTATGATTTACTGCCTGCTCCCAATGCTTTCCGGACGGCTTCCGGCGCACCGGGTGCTAATTATTATCAGCAGCAGGTGGATTATGATATGAATTTGATTTTGGATGATGAAAAAAATACGCTGAATGGCACGGAAACGATTACTTACCACAACAATTCTCCGGATGTGTTGGAATATCTTTGGTTGTCTATGGATCAAAATCTCCGAAAAAAAGATTCGCCATTTCATCTGTACAGACAAGGCGGTGCGCCAACAAATGCGATGGCAATACATGATTTTTCAAGAACATTTATGGAAGAAAAATTTGATGGGGGATTTGATATTGAATATGTTAAAAATGCAAAAAATGCGGATTTGAATTGGTTGGTCAACGGAACTATGATGCGTGTGATTCCGGAAAAACCGATTCAACCGGGAGAAAAATATGTTTTCAAAATAAAATGGTCTTATAATATTCCCAATTATTTCATCGTCAGCGACCGAAACGGTTATGAGCCGCATGCACCCGGAAATGTTTATGCCATGGCGCAGTTTTATCCGCGATTGGCGGTTTACAATGATGTAGAAGGCTGGCAAAATATGCCTTACTGGCAGCGTTCGGAATATGCGTTGGAATTTGGGAATTTCAAAGTCAATATCACAGTTCCGGCGGATCATATCATGAATGCGACCGGAATTTTGTCCAATATGCGTGAAATCCTTACTTCCCAACAATTTGCTCGTTATCAAAAAGCCAAAAATACTTTCGATGAACCGGTCATGATTGTGACCGAAGCCGAGACTGCGGAGCGGATGACCAAAGGCACTCAAGGTAAAACCAAAACCTGGCGATGGGAAGCTGAAAATGTACGTGATTTTGCTTGGGCTTCTTCCCGGACTTATATGTGGGATGCGATGGCAGTAAAAATTGGCGAATACACGTCAATGGCAGAATCGGTTTATCCCAAAGAAGGAGGGAAACTCTGGCAAGATCATTCCACAAAAGCTGTGGCGCATACTTTGAAATTCTATTCCGAAAAAACCTTTGATTACCCCTATCCCAAAGCGGTTTCAGCCAGTGTGCAATGGCAAGGAATGGAATATCCCATGATTAGTTTCAATGGTGGTCGTGCCAATGCTGACGGGAGTTATGACAAAGACATGGAAAACCGTTTGGTTGGTTTAATAATCCATGAGGTCGGTCACAATTTCTTTCCGATGATTGTTAACTCGGATGAAAGGCAATGGACTTGGTTAGATGAAGGATTGAATACTTATTTGCAAAATATGGCGGAGCAGGCTTGGAGTCAGGAGTTCCCTTCGCAACGCATTAGGGCTGACCAGATTGTGAGTTATATGCAGTTACCTCAGGAAGAGATGATGCCCATCATGACACAAGGCGATTTGTTGACCAATTTTGGAAGTGAAGGATATTCCAAACCTTCGGTCGGACTTCATATTTTGAGGAATTTAATTGTCGGGCCGGAGAATTTTGATTATGCTTTCAAAACTTATGCCCAACGTTGGATGTTCAAACATGCGACACCTGCGGATTTTTTCCGTACACTCGATGATGCTTCCGGTACTGATTTGGATTGGTTTTTCCGCGGTTGGTTTTATTCCACGGAAGTTGTGGATTTGGGGATCAAAAACGTGATCCGGCTTTATCCGGTTGAAACTAAGGTAATCGGACAAAGTGAAATCTATTTTTCAACCAATCCATCTGATTTTGAGGTGCATAATTCCGATGCTATAAAATCTTATTTGAATGAAAATAATGATTTGAATATCAAACTTCGGGAACCCAAATATTTCTATGAAGTGGAATATGAAAGGGTAGGAGGCATGGTAATGCCATTGTTGGTTACTTTTAATTTCATGGATGGGACAAGTCGGGAAATCCGTTATCCGGTGGAAGTATGGCGATTTCCCAACCGACCACTGAAGAAAATGTATGCTTTTGAAAAAGCTTTAAAATCCATTGAAATCGACAAAAACTTAGAAACGGCGGACATAAATCCGGAAAATAATTTTTGGACAGTGCAATAGAAGTCAAACATCCTGAGATTTTCCGGGCGATTTGACGGCAAAATAGCCCTTGGTTTTCTTCCAGAGTTTAAAAACAAAATAAAGAATAATCAGCACCAATACGAAGGCAAGCGGTGCCCAAACGATGGCTGTCAGACTGAGCAGAGAAGCAGTTGCTGTTTCACCCGAATTGACCAAAAAATTCCCTGTTCCGCCGGTACTTGTGGTAGAAACAGCTCTTGCAGCGGCAGTAGTTCCGCTGACAGCAGCGGCAGTTCCGCCGCCGGCGATGATCGCCAATGCCCAAGTAGCAGCCGGATCCATGTCCATCAATGTAGAAGCCATCAGGACTGTGCCGGCAACCGTCGCCAAAGGAATTGAAAGACTGTCTAATAGGTTGTCGATTAAGGGAATGAAGTAAGCAGTGATTTCCACCAAAGTTGCAATGCCGAGAGTCAGCATCGCCGGCCAACTGCCAATCCATTGCCAACTTTCATTCAACGGTAACCAGTCACCTCCGAAATGTACGCCGAGACTCAGCACAAAAAGCGGCACAAAAACCCTGAATCCGGCCGAAGCAGCCAGACCGATTCCGAGAAAAAATGACATGAGTGTTGTGAAATCAATAAAATTCATTGTCGGATATATCAGAATAAGGGTTTAAAGATAAAATTTATTTTTCTTTTTTCCTCAGTTTCAACTTGATTTGTTCAATCAATGCTTTGGCGGAATCTTCCAGAATCAAACTGGCACTCATGTGAATTCTTTCAGGATTGATTTTGTCGAAATGCTCAGTTCCCTCCCAAGATACTTTTTTGATCAAAGCCAAAGCTTCGGGTGTTCGCGAAGCCAATTTCTCCATGAATTTAGAGATTTTCAAATCCATTTCCGTGATTTCTTCTGAAACCGAATGATAAATTCCATTTTCTAACGCCCAAGTCGCACTCCTGAATTCGGTATCAATGGCCATGGCTGTGAATTGTGATTTTCCGATTTTTCTTTCTACATAAGGACCAATCACAAACGGGCCGATGCCCAGATTGATTTCTGTCAATGCGAGTGCAGCTTCTTGGGTTGCAAAACAATAATCCGCACCGGAAGCAATTCCCACGCCGCCACCGGTGGTTTTGCCCTGTACCCGAACAACGATGATTTTTCCACATTTTCGCATGGCATTCAGGACTTTGGCAAAGCCCCCAAAAAAGTTTTTGGAAGAATTCAAATCATGAATGGCCAGCAATTCATCAAAACTCGCTCCGGCGCAGAAGGGGCCATCTCCGGCTGATTTCAGGAGAATGGCCTTGACTTGATCTTTTTCAGCTTCGTTTAGAATCGTTGCCGCCAACAAATCCAGAATTTTTCCCGGCAGGGAATTGGCTTTTGGAGTGCCGAAAGTGATTTCTGCAATGTGATTTTTTAATTCTGATTTTACAAATCCATCCATAATTTTTTTGCTTTTTATCGTTCAAAATTAAACTTAATTTATGAAAACAGGCAAATTGTGGTGTTTGTATCCAATAAAACCTGAATAGAAACGGATTTCAAACATTAATTTTCAGCAATAAATATGGGGAAGGAATTCCAATGTTATAATTTTCCATATTTTTACATCGGAAAATTGATTTAAAAACCAGATTATTTTGTTGAATAAATACGATGGCCTACAGCGAAACAATAAAGGCAAACAGTTTGTTTTGGGAAAATATATTTGTAAGCAATCCGCTTCCAAATATGATAGTTATTCAAAGTTTAAGGACGAATTTGAATCCGTTTTAGAGCGACTCAAATTCAGTTTAAATTTTTAAGATGACAGATAAAATGCAGGAGAAACCTTTGTTAACTTCAGATGCTGAAAGTAAATCAAAAAACAGTGAAAAATGGTTTGCGGTAAGAACAAAGTCCCGATTCGAGAAAAAAATGCACAAGCAATTGTTGGATTTGGATTATACCGCTTTCTTGCCGTTGGAAACTACTTATCGGATGTGGAGTGACCGCAGAAAAAAGGTGCAGGTACCGCTGATTCCTTCATTTGTTTTTGTGAAAAACCCGGCTGTCAACAAAGCACCGATTTATGAATTGCCAGGGTTTAGTTCTATTCTCAAAGTCAATGGAAAAATCGGGGAAATTACAGCAGAAGAAATAGAGCATTTGAGAATTTTGACTTCGGATGAAATTGATTTTGAGCAATATACATTTGAGCGTTTTGAGAAAGGCGAAGCGGTAGAAGTCATGGCGGGGCCATTTGCGGGGATGTGGGCAAATGCGATTGAAGATGTGAATAATTTCCGATTACTGATTGAGATTAAATCTTTGGGCATAGGATATAAAGTGAATGTACCTAAGAATAAAGTACGGCGGATTAAATCCGTACGATAGAATTGCAGACAAAATCATAGATTTGCTGTAGTTCTATAGCGGGACTGAGGATGGCGAAGCCTTTAAAAAATTATAATACATAGAAATTAATATGTTTGAAAACAAACAATTCCCCACTTTTCTGGGAATCGGCACGATGAAATCCGGTTCAACTTGGCTTACAGAATTGCTTTCAACACATCCTGAGATTTGGATTCCGCATCAGCGTTCTGAGGTTCAGTACTTTGATATGAATTTTGAGAAAGGAAAGAAATGGTATGCTCAATTTTTTCCGGACAAAAATTCCGGTTACAAACAGGTTGGGGAATTCACGCCAGGCTATATGTATGATGAAGAAATTCTGAAAAGAATCAAAGCATTTGGCGGAATTGAGAAGTTCATCATCAGCCTCAGAAATCCGGTGGAACGCGCATACTCTCATTACAATTGGCGAAAACGGAATCTCCCTTATGATAAGATGACTTTTAAAGAATTAATGGAGCAAAATGAAAAAGTTGTTGATTTCGGCTTTTATGCCAAACATATTCAGCGGCTTTTAGAATATTTTGACAAAGATCAACTTTGTTTTTTGGTTTTTGAAGACATGGTCAATGATGTGGAAGCGACCAAAGTGAAACTTGCGGAATTTTTGGAAGTCAATCCAAAATTATTTCCAAAAGAAGCGGGCGAAAGTTCCGCCAACCAGAGTTTCAATCCTAAAAACAAATTGCTATTTACCATAGCAGCAAAAACTGGAAAAATATTGAGAGACAATGACTTGTATGGTGTAGAGAGAATTTTGAGACAGCCATTTGTAATGAATCTGATTAGAAAACCCGGAAAAAAACAGGAAATATCCAAAGCGGATTTATTGCTCAAAAAAGAGCTTTATGAAGTGTTTGAAAATGATACTGAACAATTGAAAGTCATAACGGGTTTGAGTTTCAAAAAATGGGAAATGAAAAAACAGGAATTGTTGAAAATATTTTCCAAGATGGAATCAGAACAATAAGAACAATAAGAAATTGGTATGAAAACGATTATTGAAGAATACTTTTTATTTTCGGTTTTTGCTTTATTTGTCCTTAGTATTTTAAGTTTTCGTTATTTAATATTCAAGGTTTTATGGGTGGTAAGAGAAAAAGGGCTTTATAAACAGTTCAACGATAGATCTGCGCATACCTTACCAACACCAATTTTGGGTGGAGTTGCTTTTTTCGGCGTATTTATTATAATGTTCTCATTGATTCAGTCTTATTATTCAGCCGATAGTTTTTTGGTTATTTCCACAGTTTTGATGTTCATGGTAGGCTTGAAAGATGATTTGGTAATTTCTACACCCAAAGCCAAATTCTTGGGGGAATTGATAGCTGCGCTTTTCTTGATATTGATTCCCGGTATGCAACTAATCAATTTTTACGGACTTTTTGGAATCCATGAAATCCCTTATTTTATTGGGTGTTTGATCTCGGTTTTTATAATTATAGCGATTATTAATGCCTATAACCTCATTGATGGAATTGACGGTTTAGCAGCCAGTCTTGGGATTCTGGTTGTAGGGGTTTACGGGATTTTATTTTGGATTTCAGGAGATTATTTCCGTGTTTTATTGTGTACAGTTGTTGCAGGAATTTTGATAGGATATCTACCATTTAATTATGATAAAAGCGACAACCGAATTTTCATGGGCGATTCAGGTTCTCTTATGATTGGTTTGATTATCGGTTATCTGACGCTAAGTGTTGTTAATATTGATATGAAAGAAATTGCTCATTCTGCTTTTCATCCTACTAATAGATTTGCGCTGCTGCTTGCGGTTTTATTTGTTCCCTTTTTTGATACTCTTAGGATAATTATCATTCGATTACAGGGTGGGAAAAGTCCATTTGTAGCTGACAAGAACCATATTCATCATCTCCTTCTAAGAAAAAAACTTACCCATTTTCAAGCAAGCAATTTATTGGTTTTGATAAATTTATTCATCATAATTCTTTTTTTTATTTTGACTAATTATTTAACACCAGAAACTGTGATGTTTTTTATATTGGGAATTTATGTTGTTTCGTTTTTTCTGCTCCAATGGACTGAAAAAAAGACTAAAAAAATCTTCAGGACATGACAAAAATTATACTTATTCATATTCAATTATTTTCTTTTCTATATTGAACTAATTTAAAGAATTCGGAGGATTCAAATTATATTTCTCTAACTTACCCAAGAGATTATAACTTTTACTTGAACCCACTTACCATTCATTTTTTGGAAAATAGCTAAAAATCCACTTCCGCATAAAATTCCGCAATGATGCCCAAAACTTATAATTGCTGTATTCTTATCTAATGAAAAAACGGGGTAACTTATTGAATAGAAATTGTATGTCCCAAATTCTTTTTCAAATTCCTCCCAAAATTCATTTCTTTGATTTTTACTCACTATTTTTTCAATGAATTTATTGAATTGAAAGGTGGGAATAATTCTGACATTTTGATTATTTATTTTAGTTTGATTTAACTCCAATGCTTCTGAAGTAGCCAAATCGGAAGCCTGTTTATAAATATGTTCAATGTATTTTTTGGAGAAAATGGAATCATATTTATTTAATCCCAAATAATCTTCATCCTCAAAATCAATTGAAATTGCAGGTCGTGTTAAATCTTGCTCCAAAAGCATATAAATATCTTCATCGGAGGGGATATTGTCTTCAATTACTTGATTGATTAATTCATAGGTAAGTTCTTGATTTTCATCATGAAAAATTTCTTTTTCTTCAATTTTAGAGTTGTTCTTTTCATCTAAATTTTCATTTGATTTTGAAATACAAGAATTTGCTAAAAAAGAGATAGTAAAACAGTAAATGATAATTTTCAAATTCATTCCACACCATATTTTTTAAAACTGTTTTTAAACCAGGATGATTCAGATTTCCATGATTTTTCAATTTTTAGTTTTGTCTTTGCAATTTGTATAAATTCGTCATTTCCGCTTTCAAATAAAAATTCAAGAAAACCATGTAAATAAAAAATTTCGTTTTTGGTATTAAAATTCGTTGTTTGAAAAGTAGTTCTAAAATATTTGTTTGTTTCCTCTGAAAATTCTTCGGGATAATTATTGATTAAATATTCAAAAGCATAACTGTTGTTCTTTTCAAATGCTAATTCTTTTATTCCGGGTAAATAGGATTCATCATATTTTCTATTTTCAAAAGCCCGTTTATAAAGCAGCCAATAAATATCTTTTGGGTGATAAATGACCATACTGTCAAGCTTCATTAAATTAGGATCCTTTCTAATTATATTAGGAGTTTCTTCTTCATATTCCTTTAAAAGTAAATTACTCCAATATTTGTGATAAACTTCAGAATATGTATAATCAGAAGAAATAATACAACCTTTAAAAGTTGTAACTTCTTCATTTTCATTTAATTCATGCTCAAATAATTCCAGAATATTTCCTTTTCCGGAATCGATTAAATCAAAAATTGCATAAGTTCTTAAAGCCGCATTTGAATGTTTGGTGAAGGCAAACAATTCATCATCTGAACTTAAATTTTTTAATTTTTGAAAATTCTTGAATTGTGTGGATTCTGAGCAAGCATATCCAATGCAGTTGGATTCAAGTTGATTATTTTCTACGATAGCTTTGATCAATTCCTGCTTTGTTTGTCCAAACCCAAAGCTCCCAACAAATAAAATTGTCAGAAGTCCTATTTTCAGAATAGTTGTACCAAATTTATTTTTCTTAAATTTTCTCATTTCTTAATACAATGTATAAATTATTTTTTCAAAATTACCATTCCACTTGCTTGCGCTTTTGGTAAAATAGTGATATCCGCCAGCTGAACTCGTTCGGGCTGCATTACCGCAAAATAAATCGACTCGGCGATGTCCTTGGCTTTCAGCGGCTTGAATCCCGTATAGGTGTTGTCAGATTTTAGTTTGTCGCCTTTGAATCTGACCATAGAAAATTCGGTTTCTACCATGCCGGGTGCAATATTTGTAACTTTGATTCCGAGTGGCAACAAGTCCAAGCGCATTCCTTTGCTCAAAGCTTCTACTGCAAATTTTGAAGCGCAATAAGTCGTTCCGTTTGGATAAACTTCTTTTCCGGCAATGGAAGAAATATTGACAATATGCCCATTTCCTTGCGGAATCATCAAGGGCAAAACGGCTTTGGTGACATTAATAACGCCCATTGTATTGCCAAAAATCATCGCTTCCAAATCTTCCAAATCTGCATCCTGAAAAGGAGCGAGACCATGTGCATTGCCGGCGTTGTTGATCAAAACATCAATTTTCTTGAAATTTTCAGGAAGTGAATTGATTTGTTCAAAAACAGCTTTTTTGTCGCGCACATCGAAATTTAATGTAACTACTTCGGTCTGTTTGGAAAGTTTATTTTTGATTTCATCTAATCTTTGCAGTCTCCTTCCACAAAGAATCAATCTGAAATTATTTGCCATTTTTATAGCAGTTGCTTGACCGATACCCGAAGTTGCGCCGGTGATGAGTGCTGTTTTCATAAAAATCTTTTTTCCATTTCAAATGTAAACTTTTTTGCTGTTTCTTTCCTATTTTTGGACCATATCCTTCTGAAATGAAAATAAAATTACTTTTCTATTCTGTTTGTTTCCCATTTATTTTATGGGCCCAGAATTATTCCCAATTCGTGAATCCATTCATCGGGACCGGCGGTCACGGACATACTTTTCCCGGCGCGACTTTGCCGTTCGGAATGGTGCAACTTTCGCCCGACACGCGCATTGATGGCAGCTGGGACGGTTGCAGCGGTTATCATTATTCGGACAGTTTTATTTATGGTTTTTCGCATACTCATTTGAGCGGAACCGGCGTGTCGGATTATGGCGATATCATGCTGATGCCGACGATGGGTGTGGAAAGTTTTGACCCAAAAGTTTACGGTTCTTCTTTCAGTCATTCCAAAGAAAAAGCTTCTGCCGGATATTATGCCGTTCATCTGGATAAATACGATATTGATGTGGAATTAACCACCTCGACACGAGTGGGGTTTCATAAATATAAATTCAATCAGGAGGGAAAAGCCAATATCATTTTGGATTTGAAACATCGTGATGAATTACTTGATGGTGAAATTAAAATCATCGATAACAAAACAATTGAAGTTTACAGAAGAAGTAAATCTTGGGCTGAAAATCAACAAATTTGGGCAAGGATAGAATTCAGTCAGCCGGTGAAAATTAAGCCATTTTTTGAAGAAATTTTTTTTGGTGGAAACGATAAATATGAAACTTCCGGAAGAACTTTGGATATCGGTGCAATGATTTCAAAAAATGTCCAAAAAGGCGATGAATTGATGGTTAAAGTTACACTTTCATTCACCGGATTTGAAGGCGCAAAACTGAATGCTTCCGAAATTCCACATTGGGATTTTGAAAAAGTAAAATCAGATGCCGAAAAAATCTGGGACCAGGAATTAGCAAAAATCGAAGTCAAATCAGATGACAAAGACAAACTCTCGATTTTTTATACAGCCCTTTATCACACCATGTTACAGCCAAATATTGCGCAGGATTTGGATGGGAAATACATGGGGCGGGATTACAAAGTGCACGAATCCAAAGGTTTTGATTATTACACCGTTTTTTCGCTTTGGGACACTTTTCGGGCCTATCATCCTTTGATGACATTGATCGACCAAAAACGAACCGTCGATTTCATCAATACCTTCATCGTTCAATATCAGGAGGGAGGTTTACTGCCTGTTTGGGAATTGTCTTCAAATGAAACATTTTGCATGATTGGATATCATTCGGTTTCGATCATGGCCGATGCGATGGTCAAAGGAATTCAAGGTTTTGATTATGAAAAAGCGTTTGAAGCCGCCAAACATTCTGCCATGCAAGACCATTTCGGTTTGGAAGTATACAAAAAGAACGGTTTTATTTCCATTGACGACGAACACGAAAGCGTTTCCAAGACCTTGGAATATGCCTATGACGACTGGTGCATTGCACAAATGGCTTTGATATTGGGCAAAAACGAAGATTATCAATATTTCATGCAACGCGCTCAAAACTGGAAAAATTTGTTTGATTCAGAAACCCATCTGATGCGACCCAAGAAAAACGGTGCTTGGCTGACGCCCTTTGACGGCCGGGAAGTCAACAATCATTTTACCGAAGGAAACAGTTGGCAGTATTCGTTTTTTGTGCCGCAGGACATTTATGGTTTGATTGAATTTCACGGCGGAAAGGAGAATTTTGAAAAAAAATTGGACGAAATGTTTGCCCTGCCGTCCGAAACCACCGGCAGACACCAAGTGGACATCACCGGACTGATCGGTCAATATGCACACGGAAACGAACCCAGCCATCATGTGGCTTATTTGTACAATTATGTCGGAAAGCCCGAAAAAACAAAAGAAAAAGTACATTTTATTCTGGATAATTTTTACAAAAATTCGCCCGATGGTTTGATTGGAAATGAAGACTGCGGACAAATGAGCGCATGGTATGTTTTGAGTGCGATGGGGATTTATTCGGTTACGCCTGGAGAAGCTGAATGGCAGACAACAGAACCGTTTTTTGATGAAATAAAAATTAATTATGAAGACGGTACTTCTCGAATCATTACAAAAAAAACAGATAAAAATACGCTTCAGAAATTTGGTTTTGAAAACACAAAATCATTAACCCCAAAAAAATACGAAGAAATCATTCCTGTTCCCTATTTTGAATACGAAAACCGGTCGTTTGATGATGAAATGATAGTTGAAATCAAATCATTGAATCTGGAGGACAAGATTTATTATTTCAATAAAATCGGGAATGCGGTTGACATTTGCCCCACGCTTTACACCCAACCGATTCGGGTACTTCATTCCAAAGAAATTGTCGCTTATTCTGAAAGAAACGGAAAATTAAGTCAAAATGTTTCGGCTCAATTCTACAAACGACCCAATGATTATTCCATCCAAATCAATTCAAAAGTTCATCCGCTTTATACAGCCGGCAGTCCGGAAGCTTTATTAGACGGCATCAAAGGAACCGAAAACTGGCGAAAAGGCGATTGGCAAGGCTATCAAGGAACCGATTTTGAAGCGATTATTGATTTGAAAGAACCCACAAAAGTTTCTTCGGTTACCGTTGGATTTTTGCAGGATGTCAGACCTTGGATTTTCTTTCCCAAGAAATTAGATGTTTTTGTTTCGAGAGACGGAAAAGAATACAAACTATTCGGTACTGCCAATCTGAATGTCGATGCGATGGACGAGAAGGTTCAAATCAAGAATGTCCAACTACAGTCGGATTTCACCAACATCAAATTTGTGAAAGTCATCGCAGAAAATTACGGAAAACTTCCGGCAAGCCATGTCAGTGCCGGAGAGCCGGCTTATATCTTCATAGATGAGATTACAGTAAAATAATTTTGAGTTGGATTGAAGTAAGAATCTTATATTTGAATCATGGATTTAAAAGAGCAATTAAAGAAATTATTTCCAGAACATGTTTCGGAAGAAACAGTTACACCGGATGAAAATGACGGTCTTTGGATACAAGATGATCCGATTATTTGTAAATACGAAAAAAGAAACGGGAAGCCGCATACCATACTCGAAGGATACACGGGTGCAGATGAGGATTTCAAGCAACTTGCAAAGGAAATCAAACAGTTGTTGAGTGTCGGTGGAAGTTTTAAGGATGATAAAATTATTATTCAAGGAGATTATCGCGACCGAATCATGGATTTTCTGAAAGATAAAGGTTTTAAAGTAAAGCGGGTAGGAGGGTAGTCGATTTCAGGAAATAAAAAGGGGGTTCAATTCAAGGCATTGTTGCACTTCAATTGGAAATTAATTGCAGGCTGCTAATTAAATTCCGGTGGCAGAAAAGCAATTGACCAAAAATGACCCCCAAAAGAGAATAATCAATTTTATTCGTTTTCTTTTGAATTTCAAAAGTATAAATTTTTTCTTAATTACGAATCTTCTTTTGTCAAAGTTGTTGGTTTTTTCTTTGAATTTGAAAATTCAAGATTGTAAATCCTGAACAACCAGAATATAAGTGAAAGGAATATTGGTCCGAAAATTATCCCAATAAACCCGAATAGTTTTACACCTAAAATGACCCCGAAAATTGTAATCAGCGGATGAACGTCCACCATCACTTTTTGAAGCCAAAATCTGAAGATATTATCTGAAGCTCCGACAATTACAAAGCAATATATCAGCAGGAAATAAGCATTGGGTGTATTCCCCGCCGCAATCATATAGATGACCGCTGGAATGTAAATGACTGCTGAACCCACCACCGGAAGCATGGCAGCAAATGCAGTCAGAATAAACCAGTTAAATGGATCGGTCAAACCAAAAATCAAATAGCCAATCAGGGCGACAATGGCTTGCAACAAAGCAACTAAAGGAACTCCAATGGCGTTGGAAAGCACCAAATCCCGGAGGTCTTTGTTGAGCATTTGCAGATTTTCGTTTTTTAACGGAATGTGCCGGTAAAGCCATTTTTCGATTTTTTTGTAATTCATCAGCATGAAATAAACCAGTAGATAAGCCACTGCAATTTGTATGATGCTGTCCATGGAAGTATTTAGAATTTCCTGTATAATCTTGATTGATAGGGAGGTAATGTCGCTGAGATTGATTTGGTTCAATAAATCTATTCCAAATTCTTCATGAACTTTTTTCAGTCCCAATTCAATTTGTGCTTGGATTTCAGCTTTGTGATGTATCGCATCAGTTACTCTGGAGGTTAATACGTTAATCAGATATACCAAAGGAGTGAGAATGATTAAAATGCTTCCCGTCATTAATAAAATCACAGCTAAAATTTTACTCATTTTCCATTTTTCCATCATCCAGTACATGGGTTTGATTAATAGTACGAATAAACAGATGGCTCCAAGGAATCCTGGCAAAAATGTAGAAAGTCCTTTTAAAACCACCCAAACCAAAATGGCTAAAATGATTAGAAATACAACCTGACGAAGAATACTGTTTGGAATATATTTTTGCATGGAATCCAATTATTTTTGGAAATAAATATATAAAAGATTCTGATTGGTTTTGAAAAAAAATACAGTGTCTTGTCAAGATTCAAAATCAGACAAGTTTTATTTACCCCAAATCATAAATCTCCATGATGTCCTTCAATTCTTTTTCCATGTCGATTTTCAGGTCGATGAGTTTTCCGGTACGAATATCGAAAACCCATCCGTGTACCTGAATGTGGCGCTCTTTATAGGCTTTCTGAACCGATGCGATTTTGATTAGATTGATACACTGTTCCTGCACATTGAGTTCCACTAATCGGTTGTATCTCTTGCTTTCATCTGCAATTGCGTTGAGTTCATCTTTGTGTATGCGAAATACATCACGGATATTTCTCAGCCATGGATTCAGTATGCCGAGGTCCTTCGGTTGCATGGCTGCTTTGACGCCTCCACAAAAATAATGTCCGCAGATGACTAAATGTTCCACATTCAGATGATTGATGC
>JBBAEI010000030.1:0-34506 GCA_041656055.1 Weeksellaceae bacterium | reverse complement strand
TATAGATATGTTCATCCTTCACTCACGAAATATACGCTTTTTCAAAGCGTTATGAAAAACCATCCGTTTTTCAAACTTTTCCTTGTCTACAACCCGAGGCAAGCCTCGGGGAATTCTTTAGATTAAAAACGATTGCCAAACGATTGATACGTGAACTTGAACGTAATTTTAATGAACAACAACGTGCTTTTTATCAGCCAACGATGGATTTATACACAAAAGTTGTTAACCAAAAACGCGGAGATAAGAATAAAATTTACAGTATTCACAAACCTTTTACCCAATGCATTGCCAAAGGAAAAGCCCATAAACAGTACGAGTTTGGCAACAAAGTAGGGCTTGTAACCACGGCTAACAAAGGACAGAAAATTATTCTTGGAATTAAAGCTTTTTTGCAAACCCCATACGACGGTCATACTATTGAGCCGCTTTTGGAACAAATGCAAGCAAACGGTCAGAAACTTCCAAAAGAGCTCGTTTATGATCGAGGCGGAAGAGGAAAATCGGAAATAATGGGTGTGAAAATATCCATTCCCAAAACGCCAAGAAAAAAAGATACTGCTTACCAAAAGCAAGCAAAGCGTAAGAAATTCAGAACCAGAGCAGCAATAGAGCCTATCATCGGACATTTGAAAACCGATTTTAGGCTGGCTCAAAATTACTTTATGGGTGAATCAGGGCCACAAATCAACGCTTTATTATCAGCAACCGCTTGGAACTTGAAGAAAATGATGGAAATATTGAAACAAAAAATTATTTTCTTTTTGTATCAGCTAAAATTATTTTTATTTTATAATTGTTTCAACGAAAATAAATTAGATATTGGGGTTGTTAAGGAGTGACTAAATATAATTTTGTTATACACTGAACATTTTTACAATATAAATTTAAATAGGCTCTTAGTATTTCTCTATTTTAGCAAAATGAATCGCAGCAGAATGTTCACCTGAAAATATATTAACCAAGATTTCAAATGAGACGCTATCCAATAAAATTCGTTCCCATCACCAAATACAGAATCTGGGGCGGCGATAAATTAAACCGGGTTGTTCCCGAAAAGCTTCAAATGGACAGATTGGGAGAAATCTGGAGCATCTCAGGCGTAGAAGGAGATTTGAGTGTGGTGGAAAACGGCGAATTGAAAGGCAGAAACCTGAAAGAAATCTTAGAAGAATACAAAGAAAAATTGGTTGGAAAAGAAGTTTGGGAGAAATTCGGAAATGAATTTCCCTTGCTGATTAAATTCATTGATGCCGCCGATGATTTGTCCGTTCAGGTTCATCCGAATGATGAATTGGCTCAGAAAAAACACAATTCCTTCGGAAAATCTGAAATGTGGTACATCATGGAGGCCGAAAAAAATGCAGCACTGACCATCGGTCTGAAAGAAGGAATTACAAAAAATGATTACCAAGAACATCTGACAGCAGAAAACCTTGAAAAAATCCTGAACCAAGTCAAAGTTCAAAAAGGAGATGCGGTTTATATTCCCGCCGGCAGGGTGCACGCCATCGGTGCCGGAATTGTGTTGGCCGAAATTCAGCAGACATCCGACATCACCTACCGCATTTATGATTACAACCGCATCGACAAAGACGGAAAAAAAAGAGAACTGCACACAGAATCCGCTTTGGAGGCCATTGATTTCAAGCCGATTGGCAAACCCATACGCGATTATGATAAAACTGAAAACCGATTCAATCCTTTGATTCGTTCTCCCTATTTCGAAACCCGGATTTTCACAGGAAATCAGGAGATTCAAATCAAAAACAACAACGAAATGCGGATTTACTGTTGTGTCGGTGGGAAATCAGTTTTTTGGAATGAAGACAACCCAACAGAACTGATGAAATTTCAAAGCCTGATGATTCCTGCGAATTTGCATGCTTATAAAATCATTCCTGAAAACAATTGTGTGCTGTTAGAAGTTAGGATGCCACAATAAATATTTACAACATCTTGAGATTTCCCACTTCTAAATCGGTCAATTTTCTCCACTTCCCGCGTTCCAGATTTTTTTTGGTCAATCCCGCAAAATAAACCCGGTCAAGGGCTTCCACCTTATAGCCTAATTTTTCGAAAATCCTTCTGACCACATGGTTCCAGCCAATATGAATTTCAATACCCACTTCATTTTTGGGTGCTTTCTCGATATAGGAAATATTGTCCACCACGGCAATTCCTTCCGGAATCAGCCGCACGCCTTTTCGGACTTCCTCCATATCTACATGGGAGAAATTCCGGTCTAATTTGACATGGTAAATCTTTTTGACCGTGTGGCTGGGATGTGTAAGTTTTTTGGTCAGATGTCCGTCATTGGTAAAAAGCAGCAAACCCGTCGTGGCACGATCCAAACGACCAACCGGAAAGACACGCGCAGTCGTGGCATTTTCGATAAGATCCATCACGGTTCTACGGTTTCTTTCATCCTTTGTGGTCGTAATAAAACCTTTGGGTTTATTGAGCAGGATATACACATTTTTTTCGGCAGTGATTCTCTTTCCGTCAAATTTCACTTCATCGCCGGATTGCACTTTATACCCCAATTCAGTGATGACCACGCCATTGACTTCCGCCAATCCGGATTCAATAAAGACATCGGCTTCTCTGCGCGAACAAATTCCGGCATTGGCGATGTACTTATTTAGCCGAATGGTTCCATCGTCCGGTTTTTCTGCTTTCAGTTTCCTCGGGAAAAAGGGCCTGTCCGATTTTCTCAGATTCTGTCCTGCTTTCTTTTCGCCGAATTTCTTTTCGCCCGGCTTCTTGAATGCTGGTTTCTTATTGCCGGATTTTTCATTTTCAGATTTACCGTTGCCGGGTTTTCTACCGGATGACCGGGGTCTTTCTTCGCCTCTTTTCATGATGGATGATTTAATTTACCTTTTAAATAAGGTTTTGCAAATTTAAGGGATTCAAGTCAATGAATACCATATTCAGGATGCCTAAACCAATTAATAATTTAAATACGAAATAAAGCATTTTATAAGTGGTTTTGGAATTGCTTCGCCAAAGCGGGGACAACAACAGGAGCATCAATCCGGCCGTGAAAATGAAAAAATATTTCATGTAGCCGGTCGCACTGCTGTGCCAAAGATAAAGTGAGAGTACAGTCGCCGTCAAAATCAGGATGGTAAGGATTCTTTTGGTCGTTTTTTCACCGTAAGTGACGGGCAGCGTATTGTAATTGTAAATCGTATCTGCCGTCGAAGAAGTCAAGTCTTTGATGATATCCGTAATCAACAAGAGCAAAATCAGGAATCCGGCATAATAAAAAATGATTTTCGCAAAATTTTCATAGTAGAGAAACAAGGCAAAAAACGGCAAGACCATTAAAATTACCGAATATAAATTATTGAGCCACACAATCTTATTCACTTTATGCGAATAAAACCAAACCATGAACTGATAAATCAGGAAAAACATCCATACCCGCCATGAAACCATATAAGCCGCCATCAGTGCCAGCGCGTTCAACATCAAATAGGTTTTCAATTTAAATCCCTGTGATACAAACCTTTCAATATAGTTCTGCAAGGGTCTTTGGATGGTGTCTTTTTCCAAATCGTAGAAATTATTGATGATGTATCCGGCGGCCGCACTCAACAAGGAAGCTGCGATAATCAAATTCAGGTTTTTGTCCAACAGGATTTTCAGATGATTCAGACTGTGATTGAAGACAAAAAGACTGGCCATGTATTGTGCAAATGCGAGCATGGCAATGTTGTAACCTCTGATCACTGTAAACAATGCCAGAATTTTGATAAACAGTTTTTGCGGATTCATTTCCCTCATTGCACGGGGATTAGTCGATTATTACCACAAGGACAGTTGTATCAGCTTAAAACCGATAGATGATTTCAGTTTCAAAATCTTTCAGATGGGACTTAGCTTGTTCATAGTCTTTGGTAAAGCCCAAAATATAGCCACCTCCGCCAGAACCACAAAGTTTCAGATAGTAGGCATTGGTTTGTATGCCGTACTGCCAGGCATCTAACAATCTTTGGGGAATCATGGGTTTAAAATTCAGAAAAGCCCAAGTAGAAAGTTTTTTGAGATTGGTGAAAAGCGGATTCAAATCCCCTTTTACAAATGCGTCAATGCAGGCATTGTTGTATTTGATAAACTCTTCCTTCAAAGTATTTCTAAATCCTTCGTGTTTCAATTTCTCAAAGAAAATCTGTACCATGGGTGCAGTTTCTCCCGGAGTACCGGAATTGACTAAGAATATCGCTCCCTTCCCTGCCTTTTGTTCGGGGATACCAACCGTGGAAATATCGGAATGTGAATTAATCAGCAAAGGCAAATTCAGATAACAAATCAGTGGGTCTATGCCTGAACTTTTTCCGTGAAAGAAAGATTCCATTTTGGAGAAAATTTCCTTCAGCGTCCTGATGTCTTTTTTGGTTTGTTTTCGGTTTGAAAACTCAATCTTATCAACGGCATAACGCTCGTAAACCGCTGCCACCAATGCGCCGGAACTGCCAACGCCGTAACCCTGCGGAATGGTAGAATCAAAATACATCCCGGCTTCTGTGTCCGCATCCAAAAGTTCAAAATCAAATTCATCGGAGAAGTTTTCTTTCAGATAAGCCGTGAATTTTCGGATGCTTTTATTGGAAATTTCCCCCTTGATACCTTTCCCGAATTTCAAGCTTCCTTTGTAGGTATTATAGGGAATTGTCAATCCTTTGGAATCCTCAATAATCCCGTATTCTCCGAAAAGAAGGATTTTGGCATAAAACAAAGGATTTCTCATAATCAGGGTTTTCGCTGCAAAATTAAGGATTTAATTTGGGTTATCGAAAAAAATTACACCTTCATTAGCCTATCACGTAAACAAATACCATTTCACGCCAATCTGAATTTTAAAATCCCTGAAAGGCACAAATGGCGCACTGTAATAATTCCTTTGACTCCATAAAGCATTGAAGTGTTCGGCTTCCAAATAGATTCGCATTCTGTCCACTTTGATGTTAAAAAAGAAATCCAGCATAGGGAAACCGCCGATTTCCTGAATTCCGAATTCGGGATTATCCCTTAGAATCATGAATTCATTGAGTACCGGAAAGAATTCCCGGGATTTGAATTTTGTGAAATAACTTGCCGTAAACCCAATTTGAAGCTCCGCTTTCTGATCAAATACTTTGTCCTGCCAGAACAGCGATGCCCTTCCAAAGAATTCAGGCAAAGGAAGATAAGCAGGGTTTTCAAAAACTTTTTGATACTGGGCCATCGTTTGCAAATGGAAATGACGGTAACGAATTTGATGATCAATCATGACCTGAAACAGCGAAATATTATTATCCATTTGTTTCGGTCTGAAATCGGAACCGACAAACACATAATTTTCGATATTGTAAACCGAAGCTTGTACTTTGGTGGCTAATTTTTCCAAATCCAATTTTCCGTACAGTTTTCTTGTATTCACATTTTCAAAACTGAAATTGTAATAATTGAAATCCTTGTAAAAACTCTGGTTGTAAAACAGGTTCAGAGAAGGAAAAGAAGACGTTAACAAAGCCCCGCCAGCGATATGATAGCCTTCAATGGGCTGAATATCCAATTCAGGATTCAGGAAATACTGGTTTTGGAAGATTTTGCCGGACTTAAATTCCGCATTGGCGGTCAGCTTTATCTTTTCGTTCCAGTCAAAATAAAGCCTTCCTACAACACCTAACAGGTTATCTTCCATTCCTTCCGGGATGTTGACTAAGCTTTGTACGAAAGCAGTGTCGGAATAAAGTTTTAAATTTTCATAGCGCAAACCCGCCTCCAATAAAATCCTTTCATTCCAGTTAAATTCCACGGAAGAAGTATTGCGAAGGATTTCCAAGTTCTTCTGATTGGCTCTGTTTAATTCTGGAAAGACCGGACTTTCGTAATAATTTTCTGCCTGAGATTCTGAATAACTGTATTTCTGTTTTTCGTAAGTGAAAACATTCTTCAGCAGTACCGGTCTTTTGATTTCGACTGAATCATTTTTATTTCCACCAAACAGACCATAGCTCAACCCCAGATGAAAACGCCGGGAACCGTAATTGGAAATGGCATTGTTCAAATTTACATCAATGTTTTGCCGATTGGTGGTTCGCAGGCTGTCATCCAGCACAAATTGGTTCAAATCGCGAATTCCCGCATTCTCACGATTGTCAATTCGCTGCGAAGCATAGTGGCTCCAGAATTTCAAACGTTCATTTTTGGAATGATGGCTGAGTGTGGCCACAAAAGCATTGTTGACAGCCAGACTGTTTTTGTACAATCCCTGCGAACGCAATCCCCGGTAGCGAACCGAATAATTCCAGAATTTATTCAAGTTGTGTGCAAATGTGGTGGACAGATATTGCCCTTCCTTGACGCCATTGTTGAAAATAAATTCGGTCATCGGAGTTTTCACATCATAATACCTGATGTCCTTCGGATACAGATAATTGAAGGATTTTCCCGCAGGCAGCAATTCCAACCTGAAAGGCTCTTCCCGGTAGGTCAATGGATTAAAAGTCTGCCCGACATTGGGAAAGGGCATTTTCCCAAAAGCATCTTTTTCAGAGAAATTTTGATTGTAAAGACTTTGGATATGAAGCACCGTATCAATGATTGTTTTTTGTGTGTCAAATTCACGCCAAAAAGTATAATCCGCAATTACGGGGGTATGGATTTGGAGACTGTCATTGGCCGGCTCTCTTTTTCCAAAATCTTTGAGGGAATCCTGAATGACATTCAATTCCCGATTGCCGGTAACAATCTGTGCCTGTATGGTCAGATGGCTACAAATAAATATCAATAGAATTAGAATCCGGTTCATCAGCACTTTCAATCCGGCAAATTTAAAGTAAAAATAACGGCAAAAAAAAGCCCGCAGATGCGGGCTTCAAATTTTATGAATTTCTTATTACCATCCTGGGTTTTGAACCACCAGTGAATTCAGGTTGATTTCAGCAAACGGAATAGGCATTACGAACAATCTGTCTGTAGGCTGAACTTCACAGTTAGCTACACAGTTCGTTGTTTTAATAATTGGAAGTGAGTTTCTCTTCAAATCATTATAACGCTGTCCTTCGCCCATAAATTCAATTTGTTTTTCTTTAAGAATATCATTCAGGATATTGTTTCCAGTATAGGTATGACTTCCTCTCAAAGCTGAAAATGCATTTAATTCCTGCAAAGCCAAAGAGGTTTGTCCTGTTTTTGCCAGAGCCTCCATTCTGATAAATTTAGCTTCTGTCATACGGAAAACTTTAATGTTTTGGGTAAATGGCCCTTCGCTATTGGTTCTTTGCCATTTTTTAATAAAGTTACCTCTTGGCTCATCAGAGGTTGGCCCCTGACCATCCCATAGCGCATTTCGGATATCTCCTGTTGCAAATGAGTCTTTGAAGGAATCACGATAAAGGATACTTCTGTGTTGACCAGTTCTTGCATAAAAAGCTCCTAAGTGTGCATTTACAGATAAATTAAATGTAACATCCTGAGGGATTTCCCAAACAGTCTCAATTTTATTTTCCTGGTCTGCAACATTATCGGCAGATGTAAAATATGCTATATATTCTTCTTCATCATTGATAAAGCCATAAGCAGCCGGAGATTCAAAAATCACTTTATTGGCATATTCCAAAGCTAATTGTGAATTACCTCCTTTGTTATCCTTTCCTCCCATGTAAAGATGTACTTTGGCTAAAAGGAAATTTGCCGCAGTTTTGGTTAAAATATATTTGCCTTCTCCTGTTTCAGGTGCATTTGCAGCTCCGTAAGTCAAATCATCAATAATCGCTGCGAATGATTCAGCAAGTGTTGATCTTGGCAACAAGGTATTTGGATCGTAAAGTACATTATTAATTATGATACCATACTGTGAATCCAATCCCAAATCAGGTGAAGGGGAGAAATATTGTACCAAAGAATAATAAGCCAAACCTCGCAAGATGCGCGCTTGTGCTTTGATTTCACGCACTTCTTGAGTAGTTTCATATTCCGGTTCAAGCTGGGTATTGATGACCAGATTCGCTTCTCTTACCAATCTGTACAAACCAGCCCAAATATCTGCAGGTTCCCCTGAAGCGTCTGTCCATGTCATAGCACTCAGTCCGGTGAAATATCCATCATTGGTGGAACTGATAAAAGCATTGTCAGAAATCAGCTCACCATACACATTCATATTGGTTCCGAAGGTAGTTGTAGTCGCTGAGTTGGCATAAGCATTGTTTAATGCTTTTTGCAAATCCTCAGGAGTTTGAATACCTCCTTCAAGCATGTTATCGATTTCGGGTTTAACATCCAGTCTGTCATCCGTACAAGAATTCAGAATCAATGTCAGTCCGAAAAGGATTGCTATAAATTTGTTAATTTTATTTAGTTTCATAATCTATATATTAAAAATCAATTGATACACCAAAAGAAATACTCTTCATGATTGGGGAAGTATAGTCGTATAAACCTTTGCCTGCCCAATTCTGTCCATACTCATTAGATGATGATTCCGGGTCAAAAGTTAATTTTTTGTCCTGAACCCAAGTCCATAAGTTAACACCTCTTACGTAAACAGTAAGGTTATCAATTCCAGTTGCTTTTTTGAACATATCACCAAAGCTATAAGCTAATTTCACATCTTTCAATCGGATATGATCTCCGTCTCTCAATCTTCTGGTAGAGAAGTTTCTTGAAAGATTGGCATTCGCATTTGCCTGAATTGGCTCAGAAGCATTTGGATTATCAGGCGTCCATGCATCATACAACATTTCCGCAGTCTGATTGTAGTTCAAAGACCATCCGTCGTTGTTGATATAAGTCTGCCATCTGTTGTGTACTTTAAATTTCCACTGACTTGTAAAATATAGGCTCAAACTCCAGTTTTTATAAACGAAATCAGATCTCAAACTAGCCATATATTTCGGGAAATTGGTATAACCCATATAATAACGCTCAGCTTCGGTAATGTCTTCAGTCGTTGTGGTTTCGGTTTCATCCATGTACCACATTGGAGCCCCGGTTTCAGGATTTACACCAGCCCAACCATAAGTGAAATATTCACCGAACAATTGTCCTTCAGCGAGGGCACGTCCTTCATTAAGCAATTGAACTTCCGGATCATACAATTCAACAATAGTATTCTTATTGGTAGAGAAGTTAGCGTCCAAACTCCATCTGAAATGATTGGTTCTCACCGGAGTCGCACTCAGACTTACTTCAAAACCTTCGTTTTTGATTTTACCAACATTATAAATAGTTGATTGACTACCGTTAGATGCCGCAATTGGTCTTGACATCAGAGCGTCAACAGTATTTTTGTCATAGTAATCTACTGAAAATTGAAGTCTGTCGTTGAAGAATCCTAAATCAATCCCAATACCCAATTGTTTGGAATTTTCCCACTTCATAGAAGGATTACCTAATGACCCCAAACCAAGCGTTGGCCCCCATGCACTGCTGCCTGGTGCTAATGTAGCATAACTTGCATAAGAGTTCACGTAGTTATCCGCAAATGGAATATTTCCGATTTCACCGTAGTTGGCACGCAATACAAAAGTACTGACTGCATCCAACCAAAAACTTTCTTTGGCAACATTCCAACTACCGCCAACTGACCAAAAAATACCTGAGCGGGTTTCAGCTCCCAATACAGAGTTAGCGTCTCTTCTGAGCTGACCGGTAAGGGTATATTTTTCATCTAAGGTATAGTTCAATCTTCCAAAGTAAGAAGTTTGTGTCCATTTATATTTATCTTCACCTGAACCAACGGTTTCTACGTCAGCAAAATTTAAGAAAGGTTTTGGTTCTGACAACTGACTACCGCTACCCCAGAACAGTTTATAGTTATGCTCTTGGTATTCCATACCGGCATATACTTCTAAATTATGTCTATCTGCGATGATATTACGATAACTTACTGAGTTTGTCCAGTTCCAGTCAAATGTTCCGGTATTAGCAACAGTTACAACACCGCCATAATTTTTACCATCTCCCACACTTGGATCCCAATATTCCTTTTCATTGTTTACCTGATAAATTCCTCCAACCAAAGAGTTAGCATACAAATTTTTAGCAAACTGCCATTCTGCATTCGCAGAAGTTACAAAGGATTGTATAGAACCTCTGCCAAAGTCTTTTTCCAAAATACCAATTGGGTTGAAAAACTCATTACCTGGACCTAAGACTTCTTGATTGAGAGTTCCATCATCGTTGTAAGCTGGATAAATCGGCAGCAAATACCAGTTGGTTAACCATGGATTTCTAAAAGATCCCGCATCATATACACCGGTATTTTCAACATCGGTAAAGTTCAAATTCACACCGATTTTAAATTTATCGTCAATTCTGTGGTCTATTGAAGTATTGATACTGTATCTGTCAAAATTACTATTCAACAACAATGACTGGTTTTTATAATAAGCACCTCCAAAACGGAAGGAAGTATTTTCACCACCACCTGTTATAGAGAAATTATAAGTTTTTACAGTTGCCTGACTTCTTTGAACCACTTTTTGCCAGTCTTCGTTGGTCACTCCATCCCAGCCCTTTAGATCTTTAAATGCAGCAATGGCTTCTTCTAAGGAAGAATAATTCGGGTTAACTCCCCATCCAACTTCAGGACCATTTTGATTGTACATAGCCATTCCACCCCATCTGATAAACTCATCGGATGACATCCAATTTTGCTTGTCATAGGCAATGCTTTGAACTGCCATATCCGTTGCAAAATTGAATCTGGTTTTCTGATTGTATTTACCTTTTTTGGTAGTAACTACAATTACCCCATTCGCACCTCTTGAACCGTACAATGCAGTTCCTGATGCGTCTTTCAAAACAGTAACTGATTCTATTGAGTTAGGGTCAATTGCGGCAAGCGGATTCCAGCTTTCCAAGATAGCTCCGGTATCCTGCCCCTTACCAACTACCACACCATCAATTACATACAACGGGTTTGGGGTACCCATAATTGAGCCAACCCCACGAATTGCGATGATGGTTTGAGAACCCGGATCCCCACTATTTTGGGAAAAAGTCAAACCTGCAACACGCCCGTTCAGTACCTCATCGATAGATGCAACAGGTGTTAGTTCAAAGTCCTCTTTTCTGACCACATCATAGGCACCGACTTTCTGAGCAGGATCAATTGGAATACCTCCAACCAATTCAATCTTTTCCAAGGTTACCGCACTCATATTCATTGTTCCCATATTCAATCGGGTAACTTTGAAATCTTTGGCGACACCCATCATGTCGGTTACTGTCAATACATCACCCACCTGTGCATCGATAGAGAACCTACCGTCCTCATCGGTATAAGTGGACTGATCTCCTCCTCTCACAGCTACCTCGGCATCCTGTACGGGACCGAAGTCATCCTGAACAGCACCTGTAACCTGAGCAAAAATCACCTGTCCCACAAAGAACAGGATGAGTGCACTAAAAAATGCAAATTTTGTCCTCATATTTAAATTTTTATAACATTAACTGCGCAAAATTGTAACATTTTATTAAGATATCCAAATCTTTTTTAAAATTAACCCTCTTGTTTTTTCTTAAAATTTCACTCCGGCTGTGCGGTTTAATGAAAAAAGCCGCAATCAAATTTGCGGCTTTTTATTGGTTTATTTTACGAATGTTTTAACTTTTTCTTTACCTCAACGGTTTCATAAGCTTCGATGATATCTCCTACCTGAATGTCATTAAAGTTTTGGATGTTCAATCCGCATTCATAGCCTTTGGAAACTTCTTTCACATCATCTTTGAATCGTTTCAAGCTGGCTAATTCACCATCATGGATTACAACACCGTCACGTATCAGTCTGATTTTTGAATTTCGGTTGACTTTTCCATCTAATACCATACATCCGGCGATGGTTCCCACTTTTGAGACTTTGAAGGTTTCACGGACTTCGATGTTTCCGGTAATTTGTTCTTTCAGCTCCGGCGAAAGCATTCCTTCCATGGCTTCTTTCACATCATCGATGGCATCATAAATAATGGAATAGTTTCTAATTTCAATTTGCTCTCTTTCAGCAATTTCTTTTGCTGAAGCTCCGGGTCTCACGTTGAACCCGATGATAACCGCATCTGAAGCGCTTGCCAAAAGCACATCGGATTCAGTAACCGGTCCTACACCTTTATATAGTATATTGATATGAATTGCTTCTGTCGATAATCTCTCGAGAGAATCCGTCAATGCTTCTACGGAACCATCCACGTCTCCTTTGAGAATGATATTCAATTCTTTGAAATCTCCGAGTGCGATTCTTCGTCCGATTTCATCCAAAGTAATATGCTTCTGAGTTCTAATAGCCATTTCCCTGTTGAGCTGTTCTCTTCGGGTAGCCAATTGTTTGGCTTCATGTTCATCGGCAAATACTTTAAATCGATCGCCCGCAGTCGGTGCACCGTTCAAACCAAGGATGGTAACAGGGGTTGATGGGCCTGCCTCGTTGATGCGCTTTCCTCTCTCATCCAGCATCGCACGTACTTTGCCGTGATGACTGCCCGCAACTACATAATCGCCGATGTGCAATGTGCCGTTCTGAACCAAAACTGTAGTAACATATCCTCTTCCTTTGTCTAAAGCTGCTTCCACTACTGTTCCGGTTGAAAGTCTTTTGGGATTGGCTTTTAATTCCAAAATTTCGGCCTGCAACAATACTTTTTCTAAAAGCTCTTCTACATTCAGTCCTTTTTTGGCTGAAATATCTTCTGATTGAATATTACCCCCCCAGTCTTCTACCAGAAGATTCATACCCGCCAATTGTTCCTTAACTTTTTCAGGATTCGCAGCCGGTTTGTCAATTTTATTGATTGCAAAAACGATTGGCACATCCGCTGCCTGCGCATGACTGATGGCCTCGCGGGTTTGCGGCATTACCTGATCGTCCGCTGCAATCACAATGATTGCGATATCCGTAACTTGCGCTCCTCTTGCCCGCATGGCGGTAAAGGCTTCGTGTCCGGGAGTATCCAGAAAAGTGATACGCTGTCCGTTTTTCAATTCCACGTTGTATGCCCCGATATGCTGTGTAATCCCTCCGGATTCTCCGGCTATCACATTGGCTTCCCGGATATAGTCAAGCAAAGAAGTTTTCCCGTGATCCACGTGTCCCATGACGGTAACGATCGGGGCGCGAGGCAACAAATCTTCGGGTGCATCTTCTTCTTCCTCAATGATTTCCAATTCTTCTTCCGCATCACTGAAAACAACATCATACCCAAAATCGTCAGCCACCAACTGAATGGTATCGGCTTCCAAACGCTGATTCATGGTTACCATGATGCCAAGCGACATACAAGCTGAAATCACCTCCGTTACAGCCACATTCATCAGCGCAGCTAATTCACTCACTGATATGAATTCCGTTACCCGAAGTGTTCTGTCTTGCTCTTGGGCATCTAATTCTTGTGCTTCTAATTCTCTTCTTTCTTTTCTTCGTTCTCTTCTGTGTTTTGAAGCTTTGGATTTGGTTTTACCGGTTAGTTTTTCAAGAGTTTCTTTGATTTGTTTTGAAACTTCTTCTTCGGTCAGTTCTACCGGTTTTCTTTTGACCGGTTTTCCTTTGCGATCTCTTTGATTCTGACCGGAAGATTTATTGTCACTGCCAGAAGATTTACTGTCATTCAATTTTACATCCTTGCGAATGCGTTTTCTTTTCTTTTTATTTTCCTGCTCTTTTTTAGTTCTTTCCTTTCTTTCTTTGGCTAATTTTTTATCCTTGTCAAATTCGGATAAATCCAGTTTTTCTCCTGTGAAATTCGGACCTTCTAATTTTTGATAAACCGTTTCAATTTTCTTCGATTCTTCCGGCGCAGCTTCTTCAACCTCTTTTTTAATTGGTTTTTTTGGTTCAACTACTTTGGGTTCCTGTTTTTTAATGGCAGGCTGAATCGTTTCTTTAGCTTTGGGTTCTTCTTTCTTTTCGGGTTTTTCCGATTTGACTGTTTCAGGTTTGACGGGTTCCGGTTCTTCGGCTACTTTTTTCTTTGGCAAATTAAATTTATCCAAATCAATTTTCCCAACTGTTTTCGGACCTTCGAGTTCAATTTTTCCGCTAATGATTACATCAGGCTTCGGGGTTTCCTCTACTTTCTTGACTTCTTCTACCGGTTTCTCAGGCTCGGGTTTGGGCTGTTCTTCGACAGGCTGCGGTTTTTCCGGCTTTCTGATTTCCTCTGCCTTTTTGGGAGTTTCCGGCTTTTTTTCAGGAATCTTGTTGATGATTACCTCTTCAGAAGCGGCTTTTTGTTTTGCATCGGACTGAAATTCCTTAATCAATATTTCGTAAGTTTTCTGGTCGATTTTTGTGTTGGGAGTACGTTCGACTTCAATACCTTTTTCCCCCAAAAAATCAACTGCGCGATCTATTGAAATGTTTAACTCCTTCAGAACTTTATTTAATCTTATGCTTACCGACATATATTGATTTGGATTTTCAGGTTGCAAATGTACAAATTCTATATTTAGTGGCTTTTACGTTTTTGGATTAGTCTTCTAATTCTTCTTTCAACACTTGAATTACACTGTGAACCGTTTCTTCTTCCAAATCGGTTCGCCTAATCAGTTCATTGATATCTACTTCCAGCACACTTCTGGCGGTATCCAGACCGATTTTCTTGAATGCTTCAATCACCCAATCATCGATTTCGTCGCTGAATTCCGTCAATTCCACGTCTTCCTCATCGGTGTCACTGAACACATCGATTTCCATACCGACCAATCGACCGGCCAAACGGACATTGTAACCGCCTTTTCCGATGGCTTTGGAAACTTCTTCTTTGTTGACATAAACTCTGATGTTGCTGTTTTCTTCGTCAATTTCCATTCTGGAAATCTTGGCGGGACTCAATGCCCTGGAAACATACAACTGAAGATTGTTGGTATAATTGATGACATCAATGTTTTCATTTCTCAATTCTCGGACTATGGAGTGGATTCTCGAACCTTTCATTCCGACACAGGCACCCACCGGATCAATACGGTCATCGTAAGACTCCACAGCTACTTTCGCTTTTTCCCCTGGAATTCTGACAACTCCTCGGATGGTAATCAGACCATCAAAAATTTCAGGAATTTCCTGTTCAAAAAGTTTTTCCAAAAATTTTGGAGAAGTCCGCGACAACATAATCTGCGGGCGAACACCTCTTAATTTCACTTCATCCACAACGGCACGAACGGTTTCACCTTTTCTAAAAAAATCGGATGGAATCTGATTTTCTCTGGGCAAAATCATTTCATTTTGTTCATCATCCATGACAATGATGTGTTTTTGACGGATGTGATGTACTTCTCCGGAAACGATTTCTCCTTCCATTTCTTTGAAACGTTCATACAAGTTGGCGTTGTCGTGCTCCTGAATTTTGGATTGCAAACTTTGTTTCAGGGAAAGAATAGCTCTTCTTCCCAAATCCTCAATCGCCACAGATTCAGAAACTTCTTCTCCCACCTCAAAGTCGGGTTCAATTCGTCTGGCTTCGGTCAAAGAGATCTCAGCACCTTCATCTTCTAACGCATCATCTTCCACCACAATCCGATTGTGCCAGATTTCAAGGTCACCCTTGTCAGGATTGACGATGATATCAAAATTATCTTCGGAACCGAATTTCTTTTTCAATACACCAGTCAGTGCTTCTTCCAATATCGCCATCAGGGTGATGCGGTCGATATTTTTCTCGTCCTTAAAATCTCCGAATGATTCAATTAATTTAAGATTATCCATTTTTAATCTTTTTTAAAAAGTAATTTTAACTACTGCTTTTTTTATATTATCGTATTCTATTCGCTCTTTCTTTTCAACGGTTATTTTTCCTTTACCCGTTGGTTTGGACTCCTTGACTGTATAAGTCAGTACAACGCCGTTTTCATCTGCCGATTCTATTTTTCCTTCAATATCTTTCGTTTCATCGTTTTTAGTCACTTTCAGTGTCCGACCGATATTTTTTATATATTGTCGGGGCATAATCAGCGGATTCCCAACACCTGGGGAAGAAACTTTCAAAGAAAAATCAACTTCATCCCGATTGAGATTGTGTTCAACATGGCGGCTAACCCGCACGGCTTCTTCCATTTTCAAACCTTCATCCTCATCGATAAGAATCTCAATAGAATTATCGGTTGAAATATTCAGGCTGACCAAAAACATCGCCGGATTCTCCGCAATGGCTTCTTCTGTCAGTTTTTTGATGTATTCCTTATCCATATTAATTAAAAAAGAGAGCTAAAAAGGCTCTCTTTTATTTTCATTATCCCTAAAAGCGGTGCAAATATACAACAAGTTTTTGAATTGATGGTAATTAGCATTATTTTTTTGATTGCAGGAAGAATTCTTTTCATGCGCAGCAAAAGCAATATCGCAAAACAAAAATACAATTTCTGTTTTGGAAAAATCCTTAGGATAATTTTACGTACTTTTGCTTGCCTAAAAAATTGAACTATGTTTCAGATTGGCAATACGCTCGTTTCGGATGAAATTTTTTCTGAAGAATTCATCTGTAATCTCACCAAATGCAAAGGCATCTGTTGCGTAGAAGGCGATTCGGGCGCCCCATTGGACGATGATGAATTGTCCGTTCTGGATGATATTTTTGAAGAAATCAAACCCTATCTGCGACCTGAAGGCATTGAAGCCATTGAAAAACAAGGGAAATACGTCCGGGATTCGGATGGTGAATGGACTACGCCTTTGGTCAACGGCAGGGAATGTGCGTATGTGATTTTCGACAAAAACGGGGTGACCAAATGCGGGATTGAAAAAGCTTGGGAAGAAGGTGCCACCGAATTCCGAAAACCGATTTCTTGTCATCTTTACCCTGTCCGACTTAGGGATTATGAGGAATTCACGGCGGTCAATTATCACCGCTGGGAGATTTGTTCAGACGCCTGTGCATTAGGCAAAGAACTGGGTGTCAATGTCGCACATTTCCTGAAAGACGCTTTGATCCGTAAGTTCGGACAGGATTGGTATGAAGATTTGATGCAATGTGAAAAAGAATATCTGAAGACGAATAATAAAGATTAAAAAAATACAAGCAAAATATGGCAAAAAACAGAAGCAGAGCAAGAGAATCCACCTCCGATATCGACCGATTGTACATCAGTATGCGACACATGTCAAACCGAGACACTTACCGTCCGTCAGGACGTACCGGCGATATGATTCGGAATTTCCTGCTCAAACTCAATCCGGAAATTTACGGCTCCATGACCGATCCGGAAAAAGTCGAATTGAAAGGCTTGTTTTATGTATTGGACAGGCTTCCGGAGGGAATTACTGAAACACCTTATGTACATTTTACTTCCAACGAAGGCGTTGATTTTTCTAAATTCTCCCCCATCATTCCGCTCAAAAGAAGAAGAATTTGTTATCGGGTGAATGCAGAGCAAATGAACATTGAAGTGACGCGCGGACGGTCGGAAATTTACGATACCTTGACGCACCTTACTTTTTTGTACAACGAGGCTGACAAAATCAGAAAAAAAGCATACAATCAACGAACGAGGAAAGTGACAAGGATTTGGGAAATTGTTGAGAAAATTGCATTGGAAGAAATTGAACCTACCGGGCAAGAAATCAACATCGCAATGATCATGCTTTCCGAAGTACTTGGGCGGACTTACAGTGAAATTCAGGAAGCTTTTGATTATTTCAACACCAAAGAAGACCCTTATAAATTCCTAAAAATAATTTATTGGATGGGTAGGACTTCACATGAAGATCTCAACAATATCAAGAAAAGGGAAATCACCTTTTCTCCGATTCTGAGAGAAAGAATCGGGCATCACATCATCGGAGAAGATTGGGCCAATAACATCAAGAAAACCCTAAGAGACAATAATCTAATTGACAGACCATTGCACATCATCAGTGCGAATATGCACAGCGTGATGAACATGATTTACGCTTTTGATGCGCTTCGGAAAAACTTCAAAGAAACCGGAGAATTTGATGTTTACGAAGAATTATCTTCTTCAAAAAATCAAAAATTAAGAGAGACCGTCCAGAAATTTGCCCTGAAAAAAGGCATGATTTTTCTTCCGGATACTTCCGGTGCCAATATTGATGTTCAAATCATTGACCTAAAAAAAACCAACCTGAAAAACACTGTTTTCTCAGAAGTTTCAGGAAAACCCGAGGATGTCATCATCGTAATGGATTACGCATTCGGGGAACAGGCTTTTGAAGTCATGGATGAACTACTGAAACCTTACGATGTAGAGCAAACCGCCATTCGGATGAATGTGCAGTCCGTGTCCATCATGGGCAAAGCCGGGGTTTTGGCAGGCAATAAAGGGGACATCATGATTCCGGATGCACACATCATCGAAGGCCCGACCGATAATTATGTATTTGAAAATGACTTAGACAAAGCTGATTTTCAAGACAAAGGATTAGGGGTTTTTGAAGGACCGATGATTACGGTTTTGGGAACTTCACTTCAAAATCGTGATGTTTTGGAATATTTCAAAAATTCTTCTTGGCGTGCCATCGGTTTGGAAATGGAAGGCGGGCATTATCAAAAAGCCATTCAAATCGCTTCCAAAATCCGGCATCATATTTCAGAAAACGTGAAAACCCGTTATGCGTATTATGCCTCGGACAATCCATTGGAATCGGGCAGTACGTTAGCATCGGGCGGACTTGGGCTAACGGGTGTGAAGCCGACTTATCTGATTACCAAACAGATTTTGAAAAAAATAATAGGCTTGTAATTCATGAAAAAAATACTTGCAACCTTCGCCGTGCTGCTGTTTTTCGGTATGCATAACCATGTTTTCGCTTGGGGAAAAACCGGGCATCGGATCATTGCGGAAATCGCCGAACGGCATCTGACCTCAAAAACCAAAAGGAATATTCAGAAAATCAGTGGAAAACAATCTTTGGCTTACTGGGCGGACTGGAGTGATTTCATCAAATCCGATCCGGAATTGAACCGTACCACAAGTTCATGGCATTATCTTAATTTCCCTGAAAAACTGAACCGTGAACAATTTGATAGTGTGTTGTACGCATCTTCTGATGAGTTCCTCTACAAAAGAACGGAGCTCATTATCAATCAATTAAAAAACCGAAAAGACGATCCTAAAGAAGTGCAGCAACAAAACCTGTATTTCCTGATTCATCTGATGGGAGACCTTCATCAGCCATTGCATGTGGGAAGAGAAGAGGATTTAGGGGGCAATAAATTAGAAATAAAATGGTTTAACAATACGACCAATATTCATTTTTTTTGGGATACGAAGTTCGTGGAATTTCAGGAATACAGTTATTCGGAATATGCGCATATATTGGATTTTCACAGTAAAAAAGACAATGCAATGATGGCATCCGGAGAATTGGAAGACTGGTTTTATGATTCCTACAAAAAAGTAGAATTCATCTATGACAATGTGAAAAAAGGGGACAACCTTCGTTACGAATACGATTACAAACACAAAGCCATATTGGAAGAGCAACTTCTGAAAGGTGGTTTGAGATTGGCAAAAGTATTGAATAAGATTTTCGGCTGAGCATCAGTTTAAATTTCCTTCGACCACCAAAACCATTTCACCTTTAAGGTTGCGTTGTTCAGAAATCCGGTGAAGTTCATCAAGCGTTCCGCGGAGGGTTTCTTCAAATTTTTTTGAAATTTCCCGGGACAAACTCGCTTTTCTTTCTGCGCCGAAATAGGCTTTCAGGTCTCTTAATGTTTTACTGATTTTGTGAGGAGATTCATAGAAAATCAGGGTTCGTTTTTCATCTTTCAATTCTTTCAGTTTTGTCTGCCGCCCTTTTTTGACCGGGAGAAAACCGATGAAAATAAATTCATTGGAAATCAATCCCGACACCGTCAAAGCCGGCACAAAGGCGGTGGCACCCGGCAAAGCGATGACTTCAATTCCGTTTTCCACTGCATCACGTACCAACAAATAACCCGGATCAGAAATTCCCGGTGAACCGGCATCGGTAATCAATGCAATGGTTTTTCCTTCTTTCAATTGCCGAATAATTTCTTCATTCAACTGATGTTCATTGTGCATGTGATACGCGCGCATCGGAGTTTCTATCCCGTAATGTTTGAGTAAAACACCGCTGGTTCGCGTGTCTTCCGCCAAAATCAAATCGGAGTCCTTCAATACCTCCACAGCTCTGAAAGTCATGTCTTTTAAATTTCCGATGGGTGTAGGTACAAGATAAAGCATCTGGAAAAATCAATCTTAGTTCAATAAATTTTACAAAATTCCGAGTTTCTGTTTGAACGCTTGGCACAAAGCAACTTTGGGAACGGTAAAAGTACGAAAATCAGTAAATGCCGAAAGAAAAATTTGAATTTCCCTGAAAGTTTACTGCAAACAAAACCGCCACATTGAAAAACAATGCAGCGGTTTGTTGTATCAGCTGATTAGATTTTATTTAAAAATCAATTTCTCTGATGCATTTCCTTTTTCCGTCTGAACCTGTAAAATATAAGTTCCGGCCGGAATACTGTGTTCAATCATGGATTTGCCGGCTTCTTTCTTTTCTGAAAGCAACAATCTGCCGTACATATCATAAATAGTCACGTTGGCATTTTCTTCGAGTTCTATCCAGAATCTGCCTTGCGAAGGATTCGGATAAACCGCGAATTCAGGTTTTAGCTGTTCATCGGTATTCAGCAAGGAAATTATGACTTCCGTTCTTTCAGATGCGCCGGATTCATAAATCGCTTCTACTTCTGCGATATGTGTTCCCGGTGTCAAATCTTCCAGCGTAAATGTCATTTCCGTCAGGTTGCCCATTACCAATTCACCATTGAGATAAACGTTGTAATACAATTCGTGGTTGTAGGGTTTCTCATAGGTTAAATCGTCAATTTTCAGAATATAACTGTCATTGCTAACGAAGTTTATCGCAACAAATTGGGTGCCTTCCGGCGCATCAAAGGAATAATCCGTCCAGGCATCAGGCACGGTGATTTCACTTCCGAAAGCCGTGAAATCAGACACTTCAGATCCTGAATCCGAATACAATACCCGCATTTTTTCCGGCATGGAACCGACTAATGATTTGGCGTAAAAAGAGAAGACTCCACTTCCTGCCGGAATAATCAACCAGTCATTGTTGGCACCGTCAGGTCCTGCCAATGCGGAAATGAATCTTCTGCCCGAATGCACATCCATGTTTACCGGAGGCGTGGTCGCATGCGGATTAAAAATCATGAACGACATTGGAATTCCGGCATCTGGCCAAGTGAAATTCACGTAAGTATAAGTTTCCAATCCGTCCAAATCTTTCAGGATATAATTCCCGATGTTTTGACGTTCAAAATCAGCATATTTCTCAAATTTCTCGGTAAATGCAGCATGCAAAGTCCAATCCAGCTGCGCTGAATTTCCGGTGACGGCAGCGGTCAGATTTGAAGGCTGCACTCTAAGGAGATTCAACGGAATGGTGATGGAGCTGTTTGCTTCCACAAGCACATCTGAAAGTTCAATGATTTCATAATTGTCCAACTCCACTCTCAAGTTATAATTTCCTTGGGTTAATTGGGGCAAAACCACTGAATTGGAAGCCGGCATAAATGCTTCCGCATAACTGCTGTCATTCCATATAGAAATATAAGCACCTTCTGCACTGCCGATGTCCGGGTCAAGTGCCAATGTGAAATCAAAGTACACCCCGTGATCAATTTCATTGGAAATCGCCATTTCGGAATTCAAGTTTTCTCCATAATAAGCGGTAACGCCGTATTTGTACATTCCGGGTGCGGCCACACTCAAGGTCGTGTCGCTGTAATTGGTTTCCGTAATCGGAGCAGTTGTCAACTCAGTCCAATCGTTATACGGCGCAGGACTTCTGTAAACTTTGTAACCAGCCGGATTGGCTTCTTGAATATGATTGGCAATTCCGTAGATATTCCAGTTTTTATTGGTCAAGCTCATTTGTGTCCAAACACCGTTTTCATATTTCATACTTCCTTTATAACCCGGCGCATTTGGCCCGTCGTCTAATCCGATTGGATAAGCACCGTACTGACCCGCTAGGAATTCAACACCAATCCACAATTCTTTTTCAGGATCAATCAACAGCGGCTGGTTCAATTCAATCACATACCAATCTTCCGTAACAATGGAAACAGGTTGAGAATGAATAAGTTCTGCCGCATTATTGCCTTCAAAAACTTTGATCACAGCTTCTGCATGATTGGCGAAATAAACTTTGACATGGGTTAGTTCTGCGCCTTCGGTCAATTGCGATTGCAAATCAGAAGTTTCAAATCGGATTCCGGCAATAAACGGATCGCCACCATTGCCCCAAGCATCTCCGGCTGTAAGGAAACTACCCCAGCCTAACATGGTTTCGTTGAAATAGCCTACCGGTTCATTCCACGTAACATCGCCAACTTCATTGTTGTTGACCGCAATTACATTTCCGGGTTTGTGCAATGCCAATTCCATGACGATAGGATTCAAAGTATAAGCTTCATCCTCACTTGTAAATTCAACTGTTTCAGTTACATAAAGTGGATGAACAGCTTCTAATTGATATTGTTTATCCGCAAATGCTTCCAAGTTGAAATTGCCGGTTGCATCACTCGTAGTTTCAAATTCGGAGAATCCGGTCAGATAGAGATTGATGCCTTCCAGGCCGTTGCCTTCCTCATCAACCACAGTTCCGGAAATAATGATTGGTATGGAATTATCCAACACAGCATCCAAAGTCAGCTGCTCATTTTCCGCAACACTGAAATTGATTTCAACGGAATTAAATGTGTTTTTACTGAAAATTGCTACATAATTTCCGGGCAGCAAAGCAGGAATTTGATAATATCCGCTGGTGTTGGTTGTTGCTGTTTCTGTCTGATAAGCACCTGCATCAGCTGGCGTAATGCTAACAGTCACATCCTCAAGCGGAGTGCCGTCTGATGCCATGGTAACCGTTCCCGAAACCGTTGCGTATTTGGTATTTTTCTCTGTCACTATACTTGGAATGGTCGGAATTTCTTCAGTGGACCAAGCAGCAGGTTGTGTAGTGATTACACTTAAATCCACTGAATAACCAATGGCAAAATAAGTACGCATTCCATCGACCGGGGTATTGTAAAAATCACGTGGATTCACGTTTGGCACATTTGACAATAAAGGTTTGACGATGGTAATAATCACATTTTCATTGCTTGCGGCATCATAATAAAACGGCTGATCCAGTTCTATGGTAATCGCATTGCGACCTTCGGGAAATTCAATATCACCGTCAAACAAGAGTTTTTGATTTCCGAAATATTCCCAGACCGCATTGTTGAGTGTAGTTCCGAAAGTTGAACGGTCGGTAGTACTCATATAGATTTTGTAATGCGAAGTACTGCTTGAACCCAGATTTCCAAAATAAGACAAGGAAGTAATCAAACCGCTACCCCCCATTTGGTCTGGGGTATAAATGCTTTGAGAAATAATTGAACTTCGGCTGAGTTCAAAGGGCTGATCAGAAGCAATAGTTCCGCTGGTAACCGAAACCTGATCTGCGTTCATTCCGGAATAAGCCGGAATCACTGCCGGTACCCCCGCATTCGTCGGACTGGTAAGTGCCACGATCGAATAAGTATATAGATTCAATTCCGGTATATTGACTTCCGTGAAGTTTGTATCCGGATGCATTTCAACCAAAGTTTCTGTGTTGCTTCCCAAAGTTCGCGTGATGGTATAACCGACTACAGGATCTTGCAACACGCCTCCCCCTGCTCCATAGGTTACTTCATCCCAAGAAATTACAGTTTGCAAGCCCGGATTTTGTGTAAACGTAATATTTGTAGGCGCCCCGGGCACAGTTTCATATCCATAGAAAGTTACGGGCGTATTGTAAGCCACTCCGTTTCCGGAACTGTTGTAAGGCAAAAATCTATGGGTATATGAACCTTCGCCGGGCAACGTATCCGTATATGTCATGCTCTCCCCGACACCGGAAGGAAGATCTGCGATTTCTACAAGATTCATCGGGTGCGTCCCTCTGAAAACCTTGACACCGGTCATTTCGCCGAGTGCATTTCCCGCCACGTCAATTGTAGGATTTGTCCAACTGAAAATGGCTTTAAATTCGGAATCAATCTGGGTTTCCGATGAGAAATCGGTAATTGTATTGGGTGCGGAATCTGACAAATCAGGCACAAATTCAATGTCATCCACCAACATCATAAAAGCTTGTGATACACAATTGATGGCTAAATACTTAGCTTCGGCCGGAATTGTGAATTCATATTTTGTCCAAACTGCCGTTGTGTTGGTAGTTGAAACAAAGGCGAAATTCGCGGGGTCAGAACCTGTTGTTGAATAAGCAACTTTGAAGGTATCGAAACCCGAAAAAGTAGCGGCGCTTTTGGCATAAAAAGAAAAAGTCCCACCGGAATGCGGCGCCAGTTCATCCGAAATCAGCCAGTCATTGGACGGGCCGGAATAAGATGAGATGCTTGCAAAATATTTATCTCCCGAACGGGGTTCGTAGCCGTCAAGCGTATTGGGCGGATCGGTTTGTGAAGGATTATAGACGATAAATCCCAGCGGTCCGCCTTTGCCGGGAAAAGTCTGAAATGGCCCTGCTGTGCTGAATCCATCCAAATCCAGTGAGGTCCATCCAACCAAACCGGTTTGTGCAAAATCAGCATGAGCTTCCACATCATCTTTGAAAGGCTGCATTTGCCCTTGCGCCCGCCCGAAGATGACGAACGACAAGATGCATAGCAGCATGTAAATGTTTTTCATAATTGAAATTGATTTTTAGTTAAATATTAATTGATGAATACTCTCAACAAAGTACTAAGTTTAAATCCAATTGCCCAAATCATATCACTCCTTTTAGTCCCAAAAGAAGTTTGTGAGGTTTTAACCCACTGCAATTCTGCGATTTATCATTTCATGTATCGTTCACGGTAAACTGCGGGAGTAACTTTTTCAATGTCCTTAAAGAATTTGTAAAACACGGACATGGTCTTAAATCCGGATTGCGCCGCAATGCCTTCAATGGAATAATGCTGCATATTTACATCGGAAAGCAGCCTTTTGCTTTCTTCAATCCGCAGTTCATTGATATAATTGTAAAATGTCTTGTTCAAACTATTGTTGAGTGCAAATGAGGTGGCATTTCTGCTTTCCGAGATGGCTGCGGCAAAATCGTTCAAACTGAAATTCGGATTTTTATAGAGTTTTTGTTCCTGCATTATTTTTTCCATTTTGGCGACAATTAACTTGTCCCGAAATTCCTGATTCTCGTGGTGAATTTGATTTTTGGGTGATGGTGGCGTCTCCTCAAACTTCAAATCCGGAGCCTGAAAACCAGTGTCATTGCCATTTCCGTTTTTCGTGAAAAGCAAAGGATATTTGTAAATAATCAGGGTAATGTAGAAAATACTGATGGCAATGACCGCATGATAACCCATGTACAAAATATAAGGATTTACATAAGTGTTTCTGACCAAAGTGGAGATGCCGCCGATAATGAAAACCAATGCGAAACTGAAATTCACCTTTCTGAACCATTCCAATTTTCGACTTTCAATATCGGAATACTGCTCTTTTAAAAGCTGTTGTCGCAATTTCAAAATGTGATTCGTCTTGATGAAATAAAAAGGGCCTTGCACGGTGGCGACATAACCACTGATGATACTTCTCGGTTTATACCATTCATGTGAACGCATTTCAGCAATGGAAAAACCGCTGTCAACAAACAGATACAAACTGAAAATCAAATAGATGTAGATGGGCAGAAAATGCAGATGATCCTTGATTTGAAATTTCTCATGTTCATAAAACATGTATTTGGCGAAGAGATAAACCGGTGGAAATAAAGTAAGTGCCAGCATCGGGCCAATGAAAGTCGTAACGGTCACACTGAAAAATGGGGCTTTGGCGATAAAAGCAAAAAACCAATAACATGAAAAACCCCAAGCAAACAACAGCAAAGCCAACATATTGTTGGAAAATGGTCGGTTTTTGTTCTTCAGTAAAAGATAAATGCTCAAAACCGCATGGGAAAAGCCGAAAAGCATCAAAACCGAGAAATAAGATTCTACCACAGACAACATAATGAAACCTCGAATAAATTTGGAATTCTCTTAATAAAGCACTATAAAAACCTCACAGACAATGCTATCCGGGGTGTGAAAAACTCAATTAACAGCCAAGTCTCCTTCTTCATTTTTTCATTTTTTACTAAGGCGAAATTAAACTTTATTTTTCGCATCCCATCGCAGACTAAAAATTTAACTACTTAATAATTTTAAAAATTTGAAACGAATGTTCTTTATTTATACCTACCTTTGCCATGAATTTTTAAAACAGGCTTCTGCCGCTGCTTTTTCTGCAACAGTTTAAAACACCCTTTTTCACTATCAGTTTTTGCTCTTTCAGTTGCCACAATTTTTAATCTTAAACATTCTATTATGAACATTTATGTTGGCAATCTGGATTTTCAGACAACAGAAGAACAATTACAGGATTTATTCGTTGAATTTGGCAAAGTAAATTCGGTGAAAATTATTAAAGACAAATTTTCAGGACGCTCCAAAGGCTTTGGCTTTGTAGAAATGCCCGAGCCATCAGAAGGTGAAAATGCAGTCAACAACCTCAATAATTACACCCTAAATTCACGTTCTTTAGTGGTAAATGAAGCCAGACCAAAAGAAAATAAAAATCGCTATTAATCCGTATTTTCTTTATAGTTTCTTATACTTTTTCAATGCAGTGATTCACCACATCGTATTCAGCATCAGTTATTTATAAAAAATCAACACGCCTCGGCTAACATCTAACAACGAGGTCGATAAAATGTCGGTCATCCGATAAATCAACTATGAATTTTAAAAAATTAAATCTGGTACCGCCAATTATGAAAGCGGTAAATCAAGTCGGTTATACAAGACCCACCGAAATTCAATTCCGAACCATCCCGATTATTTTGGCAGGAAATGATGTCATCGGTTGTGCGCAAACCGGAACGGGGAAAACGGCAGCTTTTGCAATTCCTATTTTACAAATATTAGATAAATCTAACCATCGACGAAAAGGCATTCGTACCTTGATATTGAGTCCAACAAGAGAGTTGGCCATACAAATCAGCGAAAATTTCAGCTTGTATGGTAAATTTATGAATTTCAAACACTTGGCCATTTACGGTGGCGTGCCTCAAGGCAAGCAAGTAGCCGCGCTAAACAAAGGCGTTGATATCTTGATTGCAACTCCGGGAAGGTTGTTAGACCTGATGGCGCAAGGCGTTCTGAATCTTTCTCAAATCGAAATTTTGGTACTCGATGAAGCAGACAGAATGTTGGATATGGGCTTCGTGAATGATGTAAAAAAAATCCTCACCAAACTTCCAACCAAAAGACAAACCTTGTTTTTTTCTGCTACCATGCCCGCTCCTATCAGAAAATTTGCGCAAAGCATCTTGAAACATCCAAAGGAAATCAATGTTACGCCAGTTTCATCCACCGCACAAACAGTAGATCAATCGGTTTATTTTGTAGAGAAAAGCGAAAAATTGAAACTGCTGATCCGGATTTTAGATGACCAGACGATCAATCGCTCCTTGGTATTTGCACGAACGAAACACGGTGCCGACCGATTGGCCAAAAAATTATCAAGAACAGGCATCTGCGCAGCTGCAATTCATGGGAACAAATCACAAAATGCACGTCAAAAGGCTTTGGAGGATTTTAAAAATAACCGTATCCGTGTATTGATTGCTACCGACATTGCAGCAAGAGGAATTGATATTGATGAATTACCCCATGTAATCAACTACGAACTGCCGGATGTGCCGGAAACTTATGTGCATCGAATCGGTCGTACAGGACGTGCGGGTGCAAAAGGTACTGCCGTTTCGTTTTGTGATAGCAACGAGATGAAAGAATTGAAAAACATTCACAAGCTAATCGGGTTTAGAATGCGTACCAAAACACTCGACTTTGATTAAGTAACAACATTATCCTAATTAAAATAAAAGTAGTAGATTCTTATGCTAAAATGAAAATTCAAAGAGTAAAGAAATATCATTAAGGATTAAGCCGCCGCTATAGTCACAAAAAGGTGATATGAAAACTATATACGGTCTTGTTTAAAACCTGTAAACAAAGGCATTCACATTCATTCCTGCGCCAACAGATGCAAACAAAACCACATGACCGGCCTCAAGAGAATGGGCAGCCAATTCCTCATTTTTAATCATCGTCAATAATGAAGGAATGGTGGCAACGCTGCTATTGCCTAATTTATGAATCACCATGGGCATAATATTTTCGGGGACAGCTGTATTGTAGAGTTGATAAAAACGACTGACAATTGCATCATCCATTTTTTCATTGGCCTGATGAATGATGATTTTATCCAATTGATCAATTGTATAACCGCTGTCATCCAAGCATTTCTTCATAGCCCCGGGAACGCTCTTCAGTGCGAACTCATATATTTTTCTGCCATTCATTTTTAAGTATCGAATGTCCTGGTTGCTCTCATTGTTATTGGATTTTCCGAAATATAAATAATCCTTTTCTTTGAAGGTAAAAGAGCAGGTCAAATGTGATTTTATTCCGGCATCATTGTCGCTCAATTCGAGTATGGCAGCACCCGCACCATCGCCGTAAATCATGCTGTCCCGATCGTGAATATCTACCACACGCGAAAGGGTTTCCGCCCCGATTACCAAACAGCGTTTGGCTATTCCGGCCTTGATAAAAGCATTGGCTTGTATCATTCCCTCGATCCATCCCGGACAACCGAATAGCACATCGTAAGCAACACAAAAGTTGTTTTTAATTTTTAATAGATTTTTCACCCTTGAAGCCAAACTCGGTACTGTATCCGATTGAATCGTTCCAAAAGGAACATCTCCGAAATTATGTGCAAAAATAATGTAGTCGAGGGTTTCAGGGTCTATTCCGGCATCCTCTATGGCGGCTTGGGCGGCTATGAATCCCAAATCGGAGGTTACCTGATTTTTGGCGGCATACCGTCGCTCTTCGATTCCCGTAATCTCTTTTAATTTATCGGCAATGGTTGCATTGTCTTGTTTTAATTGATCTCCGGCTTCATCCAAAAATTTGTGCTGTTCAAAAAACAAATTGGTAATGCTTTCAGAAGGAATACAATTCCCCACCCCTATTATTTTACTTTCCATATCAACTTCTTACTAACAATACTTCGCTAACAAATCTAAGCAGTAATCTTTCCAAATTCAAGGAATTGCCTGATTATTTGTTTATTTATCTCGAGTTCGGGGATTGTCCTGAACAATGACGCCAACCCCACAAACTCTATCTTATTGCAAAACAGCTTTTTAATGTCATTCATAGAAGATAAAACAACATGGACTTCAAAAACGCCACCGGTACTTATGCGGATGTTGAGATAAAGGGTAATCTCTTTAAGAATTTATTGTAATTTAATAAGATTTGACGGGTTTTCTTCCTGAACCACAAAGTAATCATCTCCTTTTTTAACAATTCTCAGCGTATATTTTCCCATACGGTAATACTCTTTGTGCCGCGTCGTTTGAAAGAATCGTTTGATGCCCTTTTCAATGGAATTGGTCAGGCACGCATTTCGACTTTCAAATTGAATTCCGTACGAGTCTCTGGTAAGATTGACTTTAAAATCTTCTTTGTACCAATAATCCGAAGATTGACATACTATCCGGGACTGCCCAAAAACGGACGCCGACAACAAGAAACTGAATGTTATAATAAGTGTACGCATAATTCTGATTTTAACAAAGTTAACCATAATCAATCAATTGTCTTTTTAGCTGATTGATGTTATCAAAACCTAAAAGAAACTCGGCATGCAGATCAGGAATTTTAGACCAATACTCAGCAGACTTCTTTTCATCCCCACGATTGGCATAAAGAATGGCAATATCAGCAAGCAGCAAATCCGGTGTGGTGAGTGAAAGATAAGATTCTTTCTCCAACCCATTGGTGAGTTCGCGAATCTCTTTCTCGGAAGGAAAATGTTCAAATATTGATTCCATTTCACAAAATTACAAAATTATATAACAAATTTGAAAAGGGTTTGTATAATGGACAAGTAAATATTCACAGATTTTTATATGGAGTAGTAAACGATTAAAAAAACAAAAGCGGGCGACAGTTTATGCATACGCAAGTTTTGCCCTTCCCACTTTCATTTACAAATATACAAATAAAAACAATATGGACTTTAAAAAATTCATGCAAAACACACTCAATGACTTAAAAACCGAGTTAACGGATGAATTTGACCGCAATTTTCAGCGCAAAGCTTTCTTGGATAAAGCATGGTCAAAGAACAACCCAGACAAAGACCCCAGACGCGCCGTTCTGACCGATACTACCTTTTTGCGCAAAAGTTTGATTGACTTTGCTTGGATTAATTCCCACTGAAAGGGAGAGAAGGAAAAGGCTTTTAATTCAAAAAGGAAAGGATTGATAAAATCTGCCTTTCGGGTATTTTGGCTATGCTTCCCTCGCAGTGAGCCTCCATTACCAGACTTTATCAATCCCGAAATGCAAATGTACAAAAACCTGAAACTATGGCAAGTTGTGAATTGCTTTGGCTCATGTGTTTGATTATTTTTTAGTGGAATTCGCCGAATCTTCGATTTCAAAAATTTGTAATTTTACAGGGTTTGATTCCAACGAACGCCTTATACATCAATGCAAATATAGTGTTGTGAATTGCTTTCAAAAATTTGTAATTTTACAGGGTTTGATTCCAACCTTTAAGAAATTCATTAATTTTCATCATTTGTTGTGAATTGCTTTCAAAAATTTGTAATTTTACAGGGTTTGATTCCAACTAGTATTATCATGAGGTCAATGGATAATCCGTTGTGAATTGCTTTCAAAAATTTGTAATTTTACAGGGTTTGATTCCAACTTCGCAATTTGACTAATGGCTTGGATAAAGGTTGTGAATTGCTTTCAAAAATTTGTAATTTTACAGGGTTTGATTCCAACGTTAGCCATGAAGCCAATTGAATTGAAACCGTTGTGAATTGCTTTCAAAAATTTGTAATTTTACAGGGTTTGATTCCAACGGCGAAGTTTGACAAGCACAATTCGCAGCAGTTGTGAATTGCTTTCAAAAATTTGTAATTTTACAGGGTTTGATTCCAACAGTTCAATTTTAAAATCAGGTTCCATTTCAGTTGTGAATTGCTTTCAAAAATTTGTAATTTTACAGGGTTTGATTCCAACTAGTGCGGGATTTAACAGATGAAATAACTTGTTGTGAATTGCTTTCAAAAATTTGTAATTTTACAGGGTTTGATTCCAACTGTTAATGCTTGGATTTTTGAGAACAATGAGTTGTGAATTGCTTTCAAAAATTTGTAATTTTACAGGGTTTGATTCCAACTAAAAATATTCACGAAAAATCTACATTTGTGTTGTGAATTGCTTTCAAAAATTTGTAATTTTACAGGGTTTGATTCCAACTCCAAAATAAAGGAGATTGCCACCATTCCGGTTGTGAATTGCTTTCAAAAATTTGTAATTTTACAGGGTTTGATTCCAACGAGAGTGGGAGGCGGTCATAAAAGAACACCGTTGTGAATTGCTTTCAAAAATTTGTAATTTTACAGGGTTTGATTCCAACCTGCTCCATCAGCATCTAAATAGAGGGAATGTTGTGAATTGCTTTCAAAAATTTGTAATTTTACAGGGTTTGATTCCAACCTCCAATGAAGATGAAGAATACCCGTTGGCGTTGTGAATTGCTTTCAAAAATTTGTAATTTTACAGGGTTTGATTCCAACATGCAGAAGCTGTTGCTAATTGCCCGAGATGTTGTGAATTGCTTTCAAAAATTTGTAATTTTACAGGGTTTGATTCCAACTTACAATATCTTCCTTTCGACCGCCGCCCAGTTGTGAATTGCTTTCAAAAATTTGTAATTTTACAGGGTTTGATTCCAACAGGTGTGGATGAATCTCATTGAGAAAGAAAGTTGTGAATTGCTTTCAAAAATTTGTAATTTTACAGGGTTTGATTCCAACCTGAATAGTTTTTCTGCTCATTTTGTTAGTGTTGTGAATTGCTTTCAAAAATTTGTAATTTTACAGGGTTTGATTCCAACAACAATCTCATTTCGGAAGTTGTCATACCCGTTGTGAATTGCTTTCAAAAATTTGTAATTTTACAGGGTTTGATTCCAACAATTATTATTAAAATCCCTCCTAATACCGTGTTGTGAATTGCTTTCAAAAATTTGTAATTTTACAGGGTTTGATTCCAACAGATGTTCGATATACAGGAGGACAGCTTCCGTTGTGAATTGCTTTCAAAAATTTGTAATTTTACAGGGTTTGATTCCAACTTACAATATCTTCCTTTCGACCGCCGCCCAGTTGTGAATTGCTTTCAAAAATTTGTAATTTTACAGGGTTTGATTCCAACTGTGAAGCTTCCGCAGGTAACACAGTTGCGGTTGTGAATTGCTTTCAAAAATTTGTAATTTTACAGGGTTTGATTCCAACAAATATTTTAATTATGACAACAAGAAAAGTGTTGTGAATTGCTTTCAAAAATTTGTAATTTTACAGGGTTTGATTCCAACTCCAGAAAGCAAATGGAGCCAGAAATAAAAGTTGTGAATTGCTTTCAAAAATTTGTAATTTTACAGGGTTTGATTCCAACAAAGAAATTGTATTAAATAAGTATGAAATTGTTGTGAATTGCTTTCAAAAATTTGTAATTTTACAGGGTTTGATTCCAACCCGTACCTGGTTCCGATAGAGACAAGCTCAGTTGTGAATTGCTTTCAAAAATTTGTAATTTTACAGGGTTTGATTCCAACGAGGATAAAAATTTTGCGATTCAAATCTTCGTTGTGAATTGCTTTCAAAAATTTGTAATTTTACAGGGTTTGATTCCAACTCAATAGACAACAGGGATTACACCCAACCCGTTGTGAATTGCTTTCAAAAATTTGTAATTTTACAGGGTTTGATTCCAACCGAAAAGAGCGCAAAGAATAGAATCTTTTAGTTGTGAATTGCTTTCAAAAATTTGTAATTTTACAGGGTTTGATTCCAACAAAAATGGCGTAAAGGTGAAATAGAAAACTGTTGTGAATTGCTTTCAAAAATTTGTAATTTTACAGGGTTTGATTCCAACTGAGAGTATGGTTGGAGGCACATTGGAGATGTTGTGAATTGCTTTCAAAAATTTGTAATTTTACAGGGTTTGATTCCAACAGACATTCCTGCAAGTACAAGGTCAGTTGAGTTGTGAATTGCTTTCAAAAATTTGTAATTTTACAGGGTTTGATTCCAACTAAAATAAGCTGTTCTTTGTCCGGATAATCGTTGTGAATTGCTTTCAAAAATTTGTAATTTTACAGGGTTTGATTCCAACATGATTATTAATTAAACAAAACTACGTTGTGTTGTGAATTGCTTTCAAAAATTTGTAATTTTACAGGGTTTGATTCCAACTCTAAACGACAGCTCTTTTAGTGTTTCTTGGTTGTGAATTGCTTTCAAAAATTTGTAATTTTACAGGGTTTGATTCCAACATTTTTAAGGTTTTTGATTTACTCAATAGTGTTGTGAATTGCTTTCAAAAATTTGTAATTTTACAGGGTTTGATTCCAACCATTCTAAGAATAGACACACCCAAGCGAATGTTGTGAATTGCTTTCAAAAATTTGTAATTTTACAGGGTTTGATTCCAACTAACGGAAAAAAAAGGAGACATAAAGGGCTGTTGTGAATTGCTTTCAAAAATTTGTAATTTTACAGGGTTTGATTCCAACGATTATGGCATTAAAAGCACCGTATTACACGTTGTGAATTGCTTTCAAAAATTTGTAATTTTACAGGGTTTGATTCCAACCTCAAGAATTTCAACAAGTACTCCTCCCTCGTTGTGAATTGCTTTCAAAAATTTGTAATTTTACAGGGTTTGATTCCAACTTGTGAAATTATTATTAACATTATAAGTTAGTTGTGAATTGCTTTCAAAAATTTGTAATTTTACAGGGTTTGATTCCAACATATGAGCAGGAAATTAGCAATGCCTGTTTGTTGTGAATTGCTTTCAAAAATTTGTAATTTTACAGGGTTTGATTCCAACGATATAGTGATTGACCCCTGTGCTGGTTCTGTTGTGAATTGCTTTCAAAAATTTGTAATTTTACAGGGTTTGATTCCAACTTTAGTTGTTTTTGACCTTGCCATTTTAGCGTTGTGAATTGCTTTCAAAAATTTGTAATTTTACAGGGTTTGATTCCAACGATAGCAAGGGTTTCAACACTTCACAACACGTTGTGAATTGCTTTCAAAAATTTGTAATTTTACAGGGTTTGATTCCAACTCCAATCCTGTATTCCGTGTCCATGTCGTTGTTGTGAATTGCTTTCAAAAATTTGTAATTTTACAGGGTTTGATTCCAACTTGATTTCCAAGCCATTCGGAGTAAGGCTAGTTGTGAATTGCTTTCAAAAATTTGTAATTTTACAGGGTTTGATTCCAACTATTTTTGGAGCAATTTCAAACCCAGAACAGTTGTGAATTGCTTTCAAAAATTTGTAATTTTACAGGGTTTGATTCC
>JBBAEI010000029.1:0-45050 GCA_041656055.1 Weeksellaceae bacterium | reverse complement strand
TGCGAGCAAAGAAGTGATTCAAAAATATGTTGAAAATCAGGGAAAAAAGAAAGAATATAAAGAAGTCTATTCAGGGCAACTTAAATTGTTTTAATACCTCGTGGGCTTGCCCCGAGGTAGTTTATTTGAATTGTTGTAAATCTTATGCTTCTTTGATTCTTGCTTTTTTACCTCTCAAGTCTCTGAAATAGAAGATTCTTGCTCTTCTTACTTTTCCTTTTTTGTTGACTTCAATTTTTTGGATGGCAGGCATATTCACTGGGAAAATTCTTTCAACCCCGATTTCACCACTCATTTTTCGGATGGTAAAAGTCTCAGTGGTACCTTGTCCTTTTCTTTGAATCACTACGCCTTTAAAAAACTGAGTTCTGGTTTTTCCGCCTTCGGAAATTTCATAATAAACTGTGATGGTATCACCGGCACCAAATTTGGGAAAATCCTTTTTAGCTACATATTTGTCCTGTACGTACTTAACTACACTTTCCATTGTATTTGTTTAATTTGTTATTATTGAAAAACATACACGGTTCTCGTCAGCGGTTTATCAACAGGGCGCAAAATTAATAAAAATTATCAATCCTCAAAAGTATTTTGATAAATATTTAAAGCTTTTAAAAACTGTTCCTGCTCTACCTGCAAACGGTATCTTTCGGTAATCGTCGGACCGAATGAATAACCGACCAACGGATTGATGATAAAGGCATGAATGCCCTCACCCTGCAAACGGCATTTGACTACTTCTGCCGTGAAATAATTGTCAAAAGTATCCAGCGTTATGAACTTCCGGTTTTCTAGTTCTTTGTTCATGAAAGCAAGTTACGAATTTCTTATAAAATATTTACAACTTCACCCCAAATCGCTTTGAACTCCGCACCAAAAACTTCTGTAACTTCTTCATTCCCTTTTTGGTAAGTCCTGATTGCGTAAACGATGTTTTTCTTGGGAGTTTTAATGGGTTTGATGGTGATTAAATCCCCTTTTATAAATTCATTTCCCAAGCAGGGAATCAAAACACTGATTCTTTCAATGTATTCTCCAATCACTGCGGTACCGATGATCAGACTGTAATAATACTGGTCTTTCGTGGCACAATCGGGATTAACCATTGCGTAATCCACTAATAAATCAAATTCCTCCTTGATTTCCAAATAGGTAAAAGGTGAATCTTCCTTGGGGTTATCTTTCTTTTGTGAAAATACAACGGAAGAAACGATGAGAAACAGAAAAAACAAGTACTTTGATTTCATAATATTTCTAAAAATTAGTTTCTAAACATCTGCTGCAATCAGGCCTTTCACGAGTTGAATCACTTTCGGCATCGCGTTATTGGCGGCTTCCAAAACTTCTTCGTGCGTAACGGGTACTGCGATTTCCATTCCGCCGAGATCCGTTACGATGGAAATACAGAAAACCCGCATTCCCTGATGATTGGCGACGATTACTTCCGGTACGGTACTCATTCCCACACAATCCGCACCCAACAACCGAACCATCAAATATTCAGCAGGAGTTTCATAAGTTGGTCCTTGCAAGCCTAAGTAAACACCGGTTTTGACTTTGATGTTGTTTTCTTTACCATAATGCATTACGTAATCAATCATTTTCTCATCATAAGGATGGGACATATTGACGAATCTCGGTCCGAATTCATCCATGTTTTTTCCTCGCAGCGGATGTTCGGGCATCATATTGATATGGTCGTTGATGAGAACAATTTCTCCGATTTCATAATTCAGGTTCACGCCGCCGCTGGCATTGGAAAGCAAAAGTTTTTCAATGCCCAAACCGTGAAATACACGAATCGGAAACGTCACTTCCGTCATGGAATATCCTTCATAATAATGAAATCGGCCAGCCATCATCAGTACATTCTTGCCTTCAATCTGTCCAAAAATCAATTCTCCATGATGTCCTTCCACGGTGATTTCCGGAAAGTTGGGAATGGATTTATAGTCAATGGCTTTGCTGTTTTTCACTTCATCTTTGAGCTTACCAAGTCCTGACCCTAACACAATTGCAAATTCTGGCTGTGCGGGCAACCAGTTTTTCAGAAAATCTACGGCTTGTTTAATTTTTTCCGGCATAATTCAACAGGTTTTTTTTGAAATCATCATAATCATCCAATTCGATTTCTATGGGTAAATAAAATAAATTTTCAATCAATGCAGATTCATCTTTCAGTCTCATATAATCTTTCTCCGTTGTCAGAATGATTTTATTTAAATTTTTCATTTTGTCATAATGTTCCTCAATACTGCGGATATCCGCAATGGAAAAATTATGGTGGTCGGAAAATTTCATGTGCTGCACCGACCTGAATTTTTGTTTTACATAATCTACAAAGAGTCCGCTTCGTGCGATTCCCGTGATGACCAAGGCGTCGTACTCGCCCCACTCATATTCATCTACCGAAAATCTGAAGCCTAAAATCTTTTGCGAATATACGATTTTAGAGAAATATAGTTTCTGTCCGGCGCGCGGTTTGATTTTGGCAGCTATTTCGTTTTTTTGTTTGACTGTAAAATGTTCCGGACATTTGGTTACGATGATGATATTCGCTCTTTTGGCACCATGTCGGGGTTCACGCAGATTTCCGGCTGGTAGCAGATAATCATCGGGATAAGGATCTTTGAATGTCGTCAGCAAAATAGAAAATCCCGGTTTCAATTGTCGGTGCTGAAATCCGTCGTCCATGATTACCGCATTGGTTTTAAATGAATTAATCAAATATTCAATGGCGTTAACACGATTTTCTCCGACGGCTACTACGATTTTATTTTTGAACCGATTGAAGAATTGCAAAGGTTCATCGCCGATGTCATACACTTTGGAATTGTAATTGGCGATTTTCAGACCGGAAGTTTTTCTTCCGTATCCGCGGCTGAGCATGGCCACATCAAAATAATCTTTCAGAATTTCGGCTACCATGATGACATGGGGAGATTTTCCGGTTCCTCCCACAGAAAGGTTTCCGATGCAAATAACCGGTATTTTGAACTTTTTGGACGAAAGTAGTCCGAAATCATACAGCAAATTGCGAATTGTTGTGACAATCCAATAAAGCCCTGAAAGCGGCAACAGCAATTTTCTCCAGCCCATCTTCATTTTTAATGAGGGGCAAATTTAAGACTTTAATGAGGCTTTGCATGGGTTTCCCTGAAAATTTATTCTATACAGAATTTCAGGATATCTTTTTCTTTGCAATAATCAACAATGAATTTGAAATAGAAAAACAGCAGGGTATAAATCATGTAAGTTTTTATATACCAATCAATTCAACTGGATGCAAACCAATTCGGATTCATTTGTATTTTAACAAAATTTGATGATTATATTTAATTAAACTTGGAAATAATCTTCATTTGGTTATTTTTGTGGAATCACAAAACGCTTTATCGTTCAATATTTATGAAAAGAAAACTGTTTACCTTCATTCCGCTCGCATTGCTAACGATAACGGCTGTTCTGATAGCACTTTCATTTTTTTTCAAGATCATTCCCGACAATGTAATGTTTGCGGCCAGATGGATCACGGCATTAAGTTTTGTTCTCTATGCCCTCCGAAAAAAATCATTGACTACTTGGATTTTGTACAGCATTGTTTTGGGGGCACTTTTAGGGCATGATTTTCCGGATTTGGCGAAATCGCTTCATCCGCTGAGTCAGGGTTTTATTAAATTGGTGAAAACCATTGTCGGTCCGATTTTGTTTGCAACCTTGGTTTATGGTATCGCCGGTCATTCAGATTTGAAACAAGTTGGCCGTATGGCTTGGAAATCATTGGCTTATTTTTATTTTGCTTCCACAGTTGCCTTATTTATCGGGCTATTGGCCATCAATATCACACAGGCTGGGAAAGGAATTGATATGTCCCATGTTCCTGAAATGGAGCTTCCATCCAAAGACAGTGCGCTTTCAGCCAGTGATGCTGCCGAACTAAAAGGATTGCCCGAGAATGTACATTGGATACATCAGACAACCTCATTTTTTCGGGATGCCTTTCCGGAAAATATTGTAAAATCCATTCATGAAAACAAAGTGCTTCAGATTGTGGTTTTTGCCGTAATTTTCGGAATCGGTTTGGCCCAGGTTAACGAGAAGAAGCGAAAACCTTTGGTGGATTTTGTGGATAGTCTGGCGGAAACCATGTTCAAATACACACATATTGTGATGTATTTTGCACCTTTCGGTGTAGGTTCCGCAATGGCATATACGGTTGGTCACATGGGAATTGATATTCTCAAAAACCTCGGGATGCTGCTGATGACCCTCTATGGAGCACTGACAATTTTCCTACTCTGTGTATTGCTGCCGATTGCACTTTATCTGAAAGTTCCAATCAGAAAATTCATTTCCGCCATCGAAGAACCGGTTTCCATTGCTTTTGCAACAACGAGTTCCGATGCCGCCTTGCCTTTGGTAATGACCAATATGGAGAAATTCGGAGTGCCTCGAAAAATCGTATCTTTTGTTGTGCCAACGGGTTATAGTTTTAATCTCGACGGGACAACGCTCTATCTTTCGCTGGCTTCCATATTTGTGGCACAGGCAGCAGGGATGGATCTTTCCATCGGTCAGCAATTATTGATTTGTCTGACTTTGATGATTACGAGCAAGGGCGTTGCTGCCGTTCCCAGGGCATCCTTGATTATTTTAATTGCAACGGCCGACCAATTCGGGTTGCCGCTTTTTGTTATTGCCGCCATCCTTGGAATTGATGAATTAATGGACATGGCAAGAACTTCGGTTAATGTCATCGGAAATTGTTTGGCATCCGTTGTAATCGCCAAATGGGAAGGAGAATTTGATCAGGAAAAAGCCTTGGCTTATACCAACGATTAATGCAAATCAATAGGTTTTTTTCCGGAATTCAGAGGAAAATATCCATTACGAAAATAAATTTAGCGATCGTACAATTCCTATATTTGCCCGAAATCAAAAACAAAAAATTTTGAAGAAGAATTTATTTTTGCTTTTGCTGATTCTTTTATTGCAATCAATAAGTAGTTGCAAATCAGAGAAAAAGAAAATTCAGGAACAAAATCTAATCATTGAAAATACCATCAAGGCTTTTGAAGCCGAATTATTGAAACAGCAAATTGATTCAATTTTTTCAAAATATAATTTCAATGCAGCTGTTGCAGTTTACAGGGACAGTCTGCTGATTTACAGAAAAGAAAACGGTTTCCGTGATTTTAAAAATCAATTAAAAATCGACAGCAATACCATTTTTGCCATTGCATCCAACAGCAAACAATTTACGGCCACCCTGATTTTGCGCTTGCAGGAGCAAGGAAAACTAAAAGTTACAGACAAGGTTTCAGATTATTTAGATAAATACAAAACTGCTGCTTATCAAGATATTACCATACAGCAATTGCTCAATCATACTTCAGGAATGCAATATTTCGGACAGTCACTGCGGTTTGAACCCGGCACTGATTTTAAATATTCCAATGATGGTTACAATTCCTTAGGAGAAATCATAGAAAAAGTCAGCGGAAAATCTTTTTCGGATAATGCGAAAGCACTTTTTGAATTGGCGGGATTGAAGAATACATTCACAGGCGATAATTTTCAGGGCAATAATTTTGCAAGTGCCTATTTGGGGACTGTAAAGAATGCGCATGAAATTCCAAATATGCCAGCAAGACTTTCAGGAAATGGAATCGGCATCCCCGCCGGAGGCATGCTTTCCACACTTGACGATTTTCATTTGTGGAATCGAAAATTATTCGGTGGTGAAATTATCAGCAAAGCATCATTGGAAAAAATGACCCGACAAACCGCATCCCGAATGAAGCATTTTACAGGAAGTTCCGGTTATGGCGACGGACTGATGATGTATGGTGAGGGGCCGCTTGCGTATTTCCATACGGGCTATGTGAAAGGCGCGCCTTCACTGACGATTTTTTATCCGGAAACCAAAACCGCTGTGATGATATTTTCAAACCTCGCCGACGAATCCAAAGCTAAGAAGGTGATTTTTCAACCGCATTTAGAAATTAAATCAGCTGTGGATGCCATCCAAAATACAGTGATTCAACTCAGAGAAGAATTGTTAATTGAAGTGGAATAGATTCAATTTATTTCGGTATAATATGTTGTAAACGAGGACGCTAATGGCGGATTTCAGTGTTAGAAGTTTGACCGCTTTATTTTGAAACACATTTGTGCATTTCACGGAACTTTATGCAATTTTAAATTGATATGATTTTTGCAAACCATGATTAAATCAAGCGGAAAAAAAGAATTTAGTAACCTTGTTTTTATGCAGTTTATATTTGGTTTTAACCGTTATATTTACACAATTTTAAAAATTAAAAATGAGATATTTATTTATACTTTTATTTTTTTCTGTTAATTCGGTATTGTCTGCACAGGACTATAGAATTGGGAGTTTTTATGAAGGTTATATCATCAAAAAAGATGGGAGTAGAGATCGGGGGTATATTTTATATACTGACGAATCCAAACGTTTTGAACAAGTAACTTTCAGAAAAGAGAAAAAAGGCAAGAATCAAAGACTTAAACCCAAAGACATTGCCGGATATAAAATTGCAGATCAGGTGTATCACAGTGTGAATTACAAAGATTTTCCATTCAGTAATACAAGGTTTTTACTTTTGGAAAAAGACGGTTGTCTGAAAGAATATTCTTATAAATTTTACAATGAAGGGGCATGGGTGCGGCATACGATTCTGAAAAATGATGAAGGAGAAGCAGAAAATATGGATACTTATTTACTCAATTTCTCAAAGAAAATGTCCAATATGGTCAGAAAGGATGAAGCATTGGCGCAGAAAATCCTAAATAAGGAGAAAGGTTATGATTTATTGCACTATAATGAAATCATTGATGCATACAATGCGAATTGTGAAACCGAATCCGATGATTAGAAACTATATCCTCCCGATACTCGGGCTGCTGTCTTTTAGCTTATCTGCTCAAAATTTTTATTGGGGTTACCCTTTTCCGCAGCCGAATGAAACAGAAAAAAACGTTTCTCATGTTCTTGACGAAAATATATTGTACAGAATATCAAAAGAATATGATCTTTCGATTTTCAATTACCATGTATTGACAGATCAGTTTTCATTAAATGAGCTTGAAAAAGTCAAAAGCTTAGATCTGTCTGTGGATCAGCCTCCAATGGGGACAGCTACATTGACATTCGTTGATTTATTTCAGATTAAAGGTTCTGATTTTGTTTTTTATTATGATGAATATAACCATAAAAGCAAGTCAATTACCCTTTATTCAAATTTGGTCAATATCCGCACAGGGAAAAAATCTGATTTGAAACCGCTTGCCACAATAGATTCAAGAAACGGAAATTTTCAAATAGCACAAAGTCCCGGAAAATCAAAATATGCTGTTCTAAAGGAACTGCCTTTTGAAAAAAACACCCAAGAAAAAGTAGAATTGCTATTGTTGGATAGCAATCAGAATATCCTTTCTCAAAAGGTCATTGAATTTCCATTTGAAGCACAGCGAAATAAACAACATGAAATTTATGTTTCTGACGAAGGTCGGATAGTTTTGCTCAAAAGCATTAGAGAAAAGAAAGAAAAACCATATTTCAACTTATATGAATGGAATCCTGCCAATGATGAATTAAACACAATTTCACTTAGACAGGAGGATAATTATCAAATTTTTCAATATGATGGCAGTTTTCATGCGGAAGAGTTTTATTTCATCAGCTTGCTTACGCATGAGAAGTCAACGGATATAGGAATGAAAATAGATCTGAATGGAAGGCATTCGGGGATAAGTGGAAGTGGAGTATTGGCCGTGAAAATCAAGCCAGATGGAAAGACAGATTATGTCCAAAGGAATGATTTTGACATCATTTCAAATTTGAATATCAAGAATTTACTGTACAATCAATCCCAGTTCTTTGTGGTCTGCGACCGCTCCTACACCAATAAAAAATCGAAATCTTCCAACATTGGTCAGATGAACAAAGAATATGATTATACCTATTTAAACAATGGATTTTATATACTCAGCTTGGATAAAAATACAGGACAATTGCAATGGGATAAGATAATTGAAACTTCAGAACCCAACACCCATAATGACAACGGTGATTTTTTATCAGTCCTATCTTTTTTGGATAGCAATAACAGGCTGGTTTTATTATACAATGAAACACGCGATTTGAACAAAGGAGTTATCCACATCGTTTATAATCGTCGTTTCCCGATGATGGAAGTGATTTCAACTCATGGGGAAACTGTATCAAAAGCCCCATTACTTGCTGCTGGGATAGGGGTAGTTAAAGAGGAACCCTTTGAATTAAACACACAGTTTTTAATTCCGGTAACAGACAATAAATTCATTCTCAGAGCGAGTAATAAAGTAGAATACAAATACGGATATATGGAGCTAACTCCTTGATTTTAAATAATTAATAATTGATAATCAAGGTGATAAATAAAGGCGGAAGGTTTTGATTTATTAGAATTTCAATACAAAATGTATCAGGAATTTTCTCCGAACTTTCAAGTTTTATCCTTACAACTAATTTACTATACTATACATTAAAAATCATCGTTTAATATTGTGGTTTTGAATATTTTTGTGGCGATATGAGATTGAGCAAACTTAGAAATTGCATCCTTTTAATTTTACTTTTTGGAATAATTTACGCTTGTTCTACACGTGGAAGAGTGCCTGATATCCGGGATGTCCAGGCAGCACAAAAAGCCAAAATAGAGCAAATCGCAAAACAAAAAGAAAAGGAACAAAAAGAAAATGAGGTTCCTCCGCCAGCCGTGCCACAACCTGAAAAACCCAAAGTCCCGGAAGCCGAAAAGCGAATCTCGGTGGATTTACCGGAAGTAAACAGAGAATTCCGTGCTGCTTGGGTAGCTTCCGTTGCCAATATCAACTGGCCTTCCAAAAGAGGATTGTCCACGGAACAACAAAAAGCGGAAGCTGTTGCCATTTTGGATAATTTGAAAGAAAATCATTTCAATGCGGTCATTCTCCAAATTCGTCCTTCCGCAGACGCATTGTATGACAGCCCGTTTGAACCTTGGTCAATTTTTCTGACAGGTGAAACCGGAACTGCGCCAAAACCCTATTACGACCCTTTGAAATTTTGGATTGAAGAAGCACATCAGCGTGGGCTGGAACTTCACGCTTGGATCAATCCTTATCGGGTGCATCATTCCAACGGAGGGAAAGTCAACCAGTTTTCCATGGTAAATAAAATGAAAAATCAAGTGGTCAAACTGAAAAACGGAATGTATTGGTTTGACCCGGGCAAAAAAGAAGTGCAGGATCACATTAGTCAAGTCATTCTGGATATTGTGCGGAGATATGACGTGGACGGAATTCATTTTGACGATTATTTTTATCCTTATAAATCGTATAACAATGGTGCGGATTTTCCGGATAATGATTCTTGGAATGCCTACAAAAAATCGGGGGGTACGCTGTCAAGAGGGGATTGGAGAAGAGACAATGTCAATAAAATTATTCAAAGGATTTATACGGAAATCAAAACAGAAAAAAGCTGGGTACAGTTCGGACTCAGTCCATTCGGAATCTGGAAACCCGGATTTCCGAGTGATGTAACCGGAATGTCGCAATATGATGAATTGTATGCAGATGCCAAAACCTGGCTCAACAATGGATGGATTGATTATTTTTCGCCTCAGTTGTATTGGGCGGACAGTGCGCCTAAACAAAGTTTTACCAGTTTATTGCGTTGGTGGAATTCCGAAAACACTTATAAACGCCATCTCTGGCCGGGCATCAATACCGTGGAAGTGAAAGCATCCGACCGTCCGACGGAAATAGTTAAACAGATTGGAATTACCCGGGATTTGATACCGGAAGACGCCGGTGTGATTCACTGGAGTTACAAAGGATTGGATGAAAAAATGCTCCAGGCTTTGAAAAACGGACCCTACAAAGAAAAAGCATTGACTCCAAAATCTTCTTGGATGCAACCATTGATTTCCGGCATGCCGAAATTGGAATTGCACAATCAGAAAAATGAAGTTACTGCCGAATGGATTTACGGGATGAAAGACAAAACGGTTCACTGGATTCTTTATGCCCTCTACGGTGAAAATTGGGAAATTCAGATTTTGGATGCGGATATTTCAAAAATTCAGCTTCCAAAATCCAAAAATGGAAAAACTTTGAATATTATTGCGATTCAGGCAGTTGACAGATTGGGCAACGAAAGCGAATACAATGCCAAACAGGTGAAATAATCAATTGCTCCAAATTTAAAATGCACATAAAAAAAGCCGGAATTTCCGGCTCTTTACATTTATTTCCAATGGCTTATCAAACGCCAACAGTTTGATGTTCCACTTTCACGCGCCATCCAAAAGGGTCTTCTGTCAATCCCATTTGAAGGTCAACAAGTTTTCTTTTCAGAATTTTGCCGTAGCATTGATCATCTGGGAGCTCGGTCAATGTTAATTTTTCATTGCCGTATCCAATCATCACATAATCAATGACAACAGCTGCGGTTCCAACACCGATAACTTCCTTGAGTTCACCTTTTCTGTATGCTTCCACCAATTCTTGTACAGTAATTCTTCGTACTTCTGTTTCAATTCCCAAATCTTCTGCGATTTTTAGAATGCTGTCTCGCGTCACGCCATCCAGAATTCTTTCAGAAATCGGTGCGGTCACTAATTTGTCGCCGATTCTGACAAAAACATTCATCGTTCCGGCTTCTTCAATAAAGGTGTGGGTGGCATCATCTGTCCAGATGATTTGGTCGTAGCCTTCTTCTTGGGCTAAACGGGTCGGGTAAAAGGCACCGCCGTAATTCCCCGCTGCTTTTGCGAATCCGGTTCCGCCATTTGCGGCACGGCTGTATTTGTCAGCGATTTTCAGTGAAAGTGGTTTGCTGTAATATTCCGGTGCAACAGCCATCACGATGGCAAAAAGGAATTCACTTGATGATTTGGCGGAAATCACTTCTTCTGTTCCGAACATCACCGGCCGGATATACAATGATTTTCCGTAATCGGACGGAACCCACTGACGGTCAATGTCCACTAAAACTTTCATTCCTTCCAGAAAAATTTCTTCGGGAATTTCCGGCATATCCATACGAACAGCGGATTTATTGAATCTAACGAAGTTTTTTTCGGGTCTGAAAAGATGAACTTCTCCGTCTTTATCCTTGTAGGCTTTCATGCCTTCAAAGATGCCTTGTCCGTAATGTGCAATGGACAGGGCAGGGGTGAATTCCATTTTTCCGTAAGGTTTAATCACTGGTTCACTCCATTTCCCGTTTTTAAATTCAGCAATCAGCATGTGATCTGTGAATTTGGTTCCAAACGTCTTAACGTCATAAGCCTCAGGCGTGAATCTCGACTCCTTGATTTTTTCTATTCTCATAAATTTGTCTTTTTTACTTTTTTGAAAAGTGCCGCAATTTACTCAATATTTATCCCAAATAAAAAGATGGATGACAGCATGTTGAAGTGTTGATATTTCTCGTTATTCATTCAATATGTTCAAAATCATAGTACAAGATGGAAGACTGATTTGTCTTAAATAGATAAAATCCTTAGCTTTGACCGAATTTGAGAAAATCAAATGCAACATGGAAGAAAGTGTAGAAATAGAAAACTTAGAACATATTCAATTGTTGGTCGATACCTTTTACGGAAAAATCCGAAAGGATGATTTGTTGGCTGATATTTTCAATGATATCATCCAAAATCGTTGGCCGGAACATTTGGAGAAAATGTATCGGTTTTGGCAAACCATCCTCTTGGGAGAACATACCTACACTGGACGCCCCTTACTGCCACACTTGCCGTTGCCGGTCGAGAAAATGCATTTCGAACGTTGGATTTATCTTTTTGAACAAACTTTGGATGAATTGTTTCATGGGGAAAAAGTGGAATTAGCCCGTTGGCAGGCCAACAGAATGGCGATGATGTTCAATATGAAGATTGATTATTACAAACAAAGCCAACTTAATAATCCTTAATTCTAATTAAGTTTTGTGCTTTCAAAAATATTCCTTTAATTTGTTATTTAAAATCAGTCTAAATAAACGTAAATTGAAGTGAATACTACGGGATCAGTTAAAGAAAAAGAAAAAGGTCATGCTTTTCTCTCCAAATTAGGCAAAAAAGTGCTTCGTCCGGGTGGCAGGGAATTGACCGAAAAACTGATTGCCACAATGGAAATATCATCTAATGATGCTGTAATAGAATTTGCACCGGGATTGGGAAAATCCGCTGCCCTGTTAATTGAGAAAAATCCCAAATCCTACATAGGAATTGACATTGATCAGGCAGCCATCGAAAAGCTCAATCATAAATTAGGGAAATCCAACGTGGAATTTATGTATGGAAATGCTTCACATACTTCATTGAAGGAAAATTCCGCAGAACGAATTTTGGCAGAAGCCGTTTTGACCATGCATGCGGATCATCGAAAACGGGAAATGCTCAGGGAAGCACACAGGATTTTGAAGGTGAATGGAATTATCGGACTTCATGAATTGGGCATCGTACCGGAAAATATCGATGAAGAAACCAAGGCTGAAATGACCCGGGATTTGGCTGAAATCAGCCATGTGAATGCACGACCGCTGACCGAAACAGAATGGAGAAACCTTCTCGAAATGGAGGGATTTAAAGTACTTAAAATAATGACCAATGAAATGAAATTACTCGAAGTAAAAAGATTATTGGCAGATGAAGGGATCTTTGGGGCATTGAAAATTGGATTTAAAGTAATGACGCATCCAAATGCAAAACACAGGATGTTGATGATGCGCAAAGTATTCAGGAAATACAGTCAAAACATGAGAGGAATCGCCATCACGGCACAAAAAATAAATTAAAACATAACAATATGAATTTTACAGATAAAAACACAATCGGAGATGTGGTAGCTCACGATTATCGTGCGGCAGCAGTTTTTAAAAATCATGGCATTGATTTTTGTTGCAATGGAAACCGAAGCATAGAAGAAGCATGTCAGGAAAAAAATTTAGACAGCCGGAAATTGTTGGATGAAATTGATGAAGCTTTTAAAAATACAGGTGGCGGGAGCATTGATTTCAACAGTTGGCCCTTGGATTTGCTTTCGGATTATATTGAGAAAACCCATCACAGATATACGGATCAGAAAATTTCCGAAATCAAACCCTTTTTGGAAAAAATCGTGAAAGTTCATGGTGGCGCTCATCCCGAACTGGCGCGTGTTGAAGAGCTTTTCGGTTGGGCAGGTGGCGAAATGGCCAAACACATGAAAAAAGAAGAATTGATTTTATTTCCCGCCATCCGCAGAATGGTGAAAGCAGCAATCAGCGGGGAAGCCATGAAACAGTCGCCTGCGACTTCTGCCGGAAACTCCATAGAATCCTTGATAGACGAACATGACAGTCAGGGCAATGCTTTTAAGGAAATGCGAAAAATCACCAATGATTATACCGTACCCGAAGATGGTTGCAATACCTACAAGGTTACTTTGGCCATGTTAGAAGAATTTGAAGACAATCTGTTTCAGCATATTCATTTGGAAAATAATATTCTGTTTCCCAAAGCCATAGACTTAGAAAAGAGATTGAATTAATCAAAATTGGATGACGGCAGAGAGCGGAGCTGTATTTTTGGCTACGCATTTTGAGCGTTTTAAAATTATATTATGGAACAAACAAAACCCGTTAAAAGACATGTTGCACTCCAGAGTTTCAGTCGCGAACATCGGTTTGAACTCTTGATTGGCTGGAAAATACGACAGGGATTTAGAAAAAACGTAAGTCTATCTCGAATTAAAAAATATACGGACTGGGTTTTTAAAAATTATGTGAAACCGCATTTTGAAAATGAGGAAAAATATATTCTGCCCCTGCTTGACGAATCTGACAAAATCAGAAAAAGAATCATCACTGAACACCGTCGTTTAGAGCGACTTTTTAATGACAATGAAGATGTGAAACGCGCGTTGAGCCTGATAGAGGAAGAATTGGATGCGCATATCCGCTACGAAGAAAAAGTCCTTTTTGAAAAAATACAGGAAATAGCGACAGAAGCGCAATTGGAAGAAATTCAAAGATTTCACTATGAAATCAAAGAAAATGAAAATTGGAATGATAAGTTTTGGGAATAATTAATCACAGCCGTGGAGTTTTCCATAATTTTTGGTGATGGAATCATCATTTTCCCGATGATATATATAGGTAGGAATTTCCGTTTTCAGGATTTTGACACCCAAGGATTCGGCTCGGTTGAGTAAATCAGCATCGGCACCAATCGGCAAATTGCGAAACCCTTTTAATCTTACAATGATGTCACGGCGGACAAAAAAAGTTCCGCCAATGGCACATTGGGAGAGATGGATGTTCTTGCCGTCGTGATAAAGGTCAGGAACGTATTGATTCCCAATGATTTTCACGCCGCCGTGCAGAAATTCAATTTCAGGATTTTCCTTCAAAATCTTCTTTCGGCTCTCCAAATGTTCCGGCAGATAAGTATCATCCGAATCCAAAAATGTAATGAACCGCCCTTTGGCCAAAGAAATGCCTTTGTTTTTAGCACCGGCTTCTCCTTGATTGGCCTGTTTATGATATTGAAAGTTCTGATTTCCTGTGAATATTTGATGAACAATTTCTTCCGAATTGTCGGTGCTGCCATCGTCGATGATTATTGCTTCCCAATTATTCTCTGTTTGCGCCAACAGTGAATGCAGGGCTCTTTCCAAAAGTTTGGCCCGATTGTATGTGCTGATGATGACAGAGAATTCAGGAATGTTGATAGGCATTTTGAAATAATCTGATTTCCGTAAATATATGAAATAGAGATGAAATCCTGGAAATTTACATGAAATTTCATTGCCACCCCAAAAGCTTTCTTAAATTTGTAAGACAGATTCTGAAACAAAACAATGGAAATAATTCACCGAAAACTTAAAATTACCGGGAAAGTTCAAGGCGTATATTACCGGGTTTCCGCTAAAGCCGCTGCGGAAAAATTAGGAATTTTCGGAGCTGTGAAAAATGAACCCGATGGTAGTGTATATGCGGAAGCGGAAGGGGGAAAGCAGTCGGTTTTGGATTTTATCGATTGGTGTAAATCAGGTTCTGAAAACGCTGTTGTAGAACAGGTTATAGTCGAAAATGGCGAAATCAAGGGATATAAAGATTTTCAGATTTTGCGATAAAATTTGTCGCAAGAAAATTTGTTATTTTTTCAAAAATCGGCTTTTTATTGTTTTTCCTTTTGAATTGGTGTAAAGAATGATGTAATTTCCTTTCGGTAAATTATTTACATCAATTGAATTAGTTTCAATAACATATTTTAACTTTTTTCCATTCAAATTAAAAATTGAAACTTCATAAACTTTATCCTTAAAATTAAGGGATTGATGAACCGGATTCGGATAAAAAGCTGAATTTATTTCCTGAAATTCCGTGTTTTTTAATAGCGGGCCTTCTACTTCAAATGAAACATATTCTGATTCCACACCTTCGCTGTAAACAGCGGCAACAAATCCTGTAAAAGGTCCACCATCTATGTAAAATATGAAATCACAATCTTCATATTGACCAAACTGGGGCGCACAATTCAATCCAATTTCTGTTTGAAAACGATACAATTCATCATTCCTATAAATATTATATCCGATTAATTCATCATGCGGAGACTCCGGTTCTTGCCAATCAAGTTGGAATACATTGTCATAATTGTCCGAATCATAAAAATGCTCCCAAGTCAAATTTTGAACCGGATTCATTTGTCCGGACAACATTCCAAACCATAAAAAGTTCAATAAAAGAAGTAAAATATTTTTCTTAATGGGAATATTTTTGATTCAAATTTATGGCTTTCCTTTTCAGAAATTGTGTTTTTTCTAAATATTTTAAATGAAAAATGGATTTATTTTAATTTTAAATTCATTGATTTTACAACAAATTTTCATTTCCTTAAAATTAATTATAAATTTATTCGATTGAATATCAATATAGTAAAAATTAATTTTAAAAATACAGTACTTTGTGTTGCATAGTACTATCTTTTGTTTATATATTTGCATTACCAATCATGAAAGATATGGATATCGAAAAAACAAAAACACAGATGAGAAAGGGGATATTGGAATTCTGTATCCTGAGTATCATCAAAAGGGGAGGAGATGCCTATGCGACCGATATCATTGACGAATTGAAAGATTCGCAGATGATTGTGGTAGAAGGCACGCTTTATCCACTTTTGACCAGATTAAAAAACGAGAGCCTTCTCGAATATCGTTGGGAAGAATCTTCATCGGGTCCGCCAAGGAAGTACTATTCACTCACCGAATTGGGGGATGCATTTTTACAGGAATTGAAACAAACCTGGAATGAATTACAGGGAGCAGTCAACAAATTAACTTTAGAAACCAATCAAAATGGATAAGACAATATCAATCAGTTTAGGCGGATTTTCTTTTATCGTGGATGACCGCGCTTATCAGAAATTGAAAAACTACTTAGATGAAGTCCGACAATCGCTCAACGGAATGGAAGGCACGGACGATATCATCGCCGACGTGGAGGTAAGAATTGCTGAATTGTTTAAACAACGCTTGGATTCACGCGAAGTTGTGAATGAACATGACGTAGAGTATATAATAGGTGTAATGGGACGTCCGGAGCAATATCTGAATGAAGATGATGAAACGGCGGGCGTTTCAGATTCTGGAAAAACTTATACTGGCAAGCCCGAAGAAGGTGGCAAACGAAAATTGTACCGGGATCCGGATGACAAAATTCTGGGCGGGGTGCTGTCCGGTCTGGCGCATTATTTAGGCATAGAAACTTGGATTACCCGTTTGATCTGGATTTTACTGTTTTTTGCCGATATTCCGATGACCGGAACTTCTTTCACCATCCTTTCCTACATCATTTTATGGATTATTTTACCCAAAGCAGAAACAGCTACTCAAAAGTATGAAATGTTTGGACAAACCGGTGATTTTGAAACAATTAAAAGAAATGTAAGCAGTTCTGTAACCGGTGTAAAATCAGGCAACAGTGCTTCAAACGTTTTTGGTGAAATCCTCAGAGCCATCGCCAAATTGTTCCTGATTTTCTTTGGAATCATCTTGTTGCTCATTGGAATCAGCCTGCTGCTCAGTGCAATTTCCTTATTGTTTTTACCGGATGGATTGATGCCGATGAAAATTTTCAATCACATCGTTGATTATGAATGGCAATCCTGGGCTACCAAGATATTCGGATTTCTGCTGTTGGGCATTCCGGCTTATTTCCTGATGCTTTTTGGAATCAAAATGATGTATGACAAAATGAAAATCCATAAAACCATTTCCCTGACAGCGGTTGGCGTTTGGTTGATAGCGATTTTGGGAGCTTCGGTGCTGACTTCAACATTGGTCAAAAGTTTTTCAAGAAATATTGAATATTCCAATAAAAGTGCTTACACCGTTGATTCAGATACGATTAGCCTGGCATTCAATGAATACAAAACAGTCGGTACAAAAAAGATGAAATGGGGCATGGAATACGATATCGATGATTTTGAAGAATTTGACGGAAAATTGAATAAGAAAATCGAACGCAATGTTGAGGTGCGCCAATCTCCGAACAATGAAGTTTATTTAGATGTGGTGTATTCTTCCAAAGGTTCAAGTCTTGACAATGCGAGAAAAAATGCAGAACAAATCGAATACAATTATTCCATGAATTCCAAAGGAGAATTGACATTAGACAATTATCTTTCCCTGCCCAAAGACGTGAAATTCAGGAATCAGGATGTGAATATCGTGGTCTATTTACCCAAAGGGAAAGTGCTGCATACACAAAACATCAGAAATGTAATTTTCTATGATGAGCAAACAAATGGGAAAGATTATCAGCGCGGTAACAACAAATTTTATAAATTTGTTGGCGATCATTACGAATGTTTGAATTGTCAGAAGGTGCGTATTGATTCCGATTCATTCGATGACGATGATTCCGTCAATATTTCGGAAGAAGGAATTAAAATACAATCCGGCGATAAAAAAATAAGCATATCCAAAGATGGTGTGAGGGTTCAAAACGGTGATAAAAAGGTGAATATAAATAACGAAAAAACACGAAACGATGATACAGATTCTATTGACAATAGCGAGTCTGGTAATTGATTGGATTATCAAATTAATCAATTAACCAGTTGGAAGGTAACCCGCAAGGGAATAGAATGAATAAAAAAGCCGGAAATTTTCTCCGGCTTTTTTGCTGCTTGCTATTCAGGGATTAATCAATTTTCCCCGCTTTGATTTCTTCTACGGTTTCAGGATTCAGCAAAGTGGAAGTATCTCCAAAATTACTGTAATCACCTGCCGCGATTTTTCTGAGAATTCTTCGCATGATTTTACCGGAACGCGTTTTAGGCAAAGCTTCCACAAACTGGATTTTGTCCAACTTTGCAATCGGCCCGATATGACTGGAAATCGACTCATTGATTTCCCGACGCAGGTTATCGCGATCCCGGATTTCTCCGGCTTCTTTTAGCGTGATAAATCCGTACAAGGCATTTCCTTTGATGTCATGCGGATAGCCGACAATCGCAGATTCCGCCACAGCCGGATGCTCATTAATTGCATTTTCGATGGGTGCAGTTCCCAAATTATGCCCGGATACGATGATGACATCATCAATCCGCCCGATGATCCGATAGTAGCCAACTTCATCTTTCAAGGCACCGTCTCCCGAAAAATATTTCCCGCGGAAAGCCGTGAAATAAGTTTCTAAATAGCGTTGATGGTCACCCCAAATCGTACGTGCCATGCCCGGCCACGGAAACTTGATACACAAACTTCCTTCTTCATGATGGTCTTCCACTTCATTTCTTTTGTTGTTCATCAGAACTGGTTGAATTCCGGGTATGGGGAGCGTAGCATAAGTTGGTTTGGTCGGCGTGATGAATGGCAGTGGTGAAATGAGAATTCCACCGTTTTCGGTTTGCCACCAAGTATCCACCAACGGAGATCTTTGCTTGCCAATATTATTGTTGTACCAATGCCAAGCTTCTTCATTAATGGGTTCTCCAACAGAACCGATAACTTTCAGTGAAGAAAGATCGTGGTTTTCCACATAACTGATATTTTCTTTGGCCAAAGCTCGTATGGCTGTAGGTGCGGTATAAAGTTGTGTAACTTTATGCTTATCAATCACATCCCAGAATCTGCCATGATCAGGATAGGAAGGAACACCCTCAAACAAAACCGAAGTGGCACCGTTGAGCAAGGGCCCGTAAACAATATAAGAATGTCCGGTAATCCAGCCGATATCTGCCGTACACCAGTAAACATCATTTCTCTTATAATTGAATACATTTTTAAAGGTGTATGCAACATAAACCATATAACCGGCTGTGGTATGCACCATTCCTTTGGATTTTCCGGTCGAACCTGAAGTATAAAGGATAAAAAGCGGGTCTTCGGCGTCCATGATTTCAGCTACATTGTCTTCCGCAGCTTCATCCATCAGAGGTTGTAGCCATTTGTCGCGACCTTCTTCCATGTGAATGTCCGAATTGATTCTTTTGACGACCAAAACGTTTTTTACTGTAGGACAAGTTTGCAGGGCTTCATCCAAAATCCCTTTTAAATCAATGGTTTTACTTCCTCTGAATCCACCATCGGAAGTGATGACCAATTTACAATCAGAATCCTGAATCCTTGCCGAAAGTGATTGTGCGGAAAATCCGGCAAAAACCACGGAATGAATTGCACCCACGCGGGCACAGGCGAGCAAGGCTACCGGAAGTTCAGGAATCATCGGCAGATAAATACAAACCCTGTCTCCCTTTTGGATACCGTGATCTCTCAAGACATTCGCCATTTTGCAAACCCGTCTATGAAGTTCTTTGTAACTGATATGCTGTGCAGCTTCGGTCGGATCATTTGGTTCAAAAAGAATCGCAGTTTTGTCACCTCTTTTGTTCAGATGACGATCCAGACAATTACGCGTGATGTTTAGTTTCCCGTTTACAAACCATTTGACGTCGCCTTCAAGCATATTGTTTTCCAAAACTTTATCCCATTTTTGATACCAGATAAAGTTTTTATCCGCAATGCTTCCCCAGAATTCTTCCGGATCTTGAACGGATTTTTTGTACGCTTTGATGTATTCTTCAAGATTTTTTATTTTGTAATAATTCATGATGCTTTTTTTATTTTTTTTAAAATTATAAAAAATTAACAATGTCAGTGATCTATTTCAGTTTAAATTTTTTGATTCCTTCAAAATTAAGAAAGTTTTCAATTTTCGGAAATCGAAAATCCGGGTAAATTTTTCAGAAAAATATATTGCTCGTTTTCATAATCCATTTGACAGTAATAATGCTGTAAGCCATTGGTTACCATCAGGTAATTGGATTTTAATTGAAAATTGTACCTCGCTATTTGATCAAATGTTTCCTGTGAAATCTGTACAATCGGTGATTTGCATTCTACAATCAAAAAAGGCTTTTCTTTTTGATAGACAATGATATCCGCTCGTTTTTTTAAACCATTGATTTCAACAATCACTTCGGAGTTGATGGCGGAGCTGGAAAAATTTCCTGTATGAATCAGATACTGAATCACATGTTGCCGCACCCATTCTTCAGGCGTTAAATGCAACCATTTTTTTCGGATGAAACAAAATATTAAATGATTTTCTTGGATTTGTTTCAATCGAAATTGGTATTTTTCGGGAAAATTCAAAACGGGTAATTTTATTGAATTCATGAGTCAGGTTGCAACAAACATCATCAAAGATATTAAAAACAAAATACTGTCGCCCATTTATTTTCTTCAGGGTGATGAACCTTATTTTATTGACCGGATTTCCAAGACGATAGAAGATCATGTGCTGACCGAAGATGAAAAAGGTTTTAACCAAAGCGTGATTTACGGCAATGATGTGGAAATCAGTCAAATCGTAGCTTTGGCCAAACAATTCCCAATGAGTGGCGAACGACAAGTTATAATCGTCAAAGAAGCCCAGCATCTTTCGAGAAATATTGACGGGCTGGAAGCTTACGCCGAAAATCCGCAGTCCAGCACCATTTTGGTACTCAATTACAAAGGAAAGAAATTGGATGGCAGAATGAAATTAGGGAAACTAATCAAGAAGAACGGGGTTTTGTTTGATTCGCCTGTGGTTTACGACAATCAGATTCCGGCTTTCATTGACGGGATTTGCAAGGAATCCGGGCTGACCATAGACACCAAATCTAAATACATGCTCACCGAATTTCTCGGTACCGACTTGGGAAGAATTTATAATGAATTACAAAAGTTGAAAATCATCGTCAAAGATGGAAATATTAGTCCGGAAATAATAGAAAGAAACATTGGAATCAGCAAGGATTACAATAATTTTGAATTGCAAAATGCCATTGAGACACGCAATGCAGAAAAGGCATTCCGGATTTCAAAATATTTTGGACAAAACCCAAATCAGAACCCTTTGGTCGTGACACTCGCCGTGCTTTTTCGGCTTTTTTCCAATTTGATAATCTATCATACACTTTCCGATAAAACAGCACAAAATGTAGCCAAAGAACTAGGAGTCAGTCCTTATTTTGTCAAAACTTACCAACAGGCTGCGTCCCATTATCCATTGAAAAAAACCACACGGATTATTTCACTGCTGCGGGATGCGGATGTGAAGAGCAAGGGCGTAGGTGCTACTGGAAATATCACCCAAAAAGAAATTTTGGATGAACTCATTTTCAAGATTATGATGAATTAAATTTTTATCAACTTTTCCAAAGCTTTTTCCAAAGTTTCTTGTTTTTTTGCAAAACAAAACCGAACCAATTGCTGGTCGGGTGGAACATTGTAAAACGCTGAAACCGGAATGACAGCAACACCAAATTCGCGCGTCAGCCACTTTGAAAATTCAATGTCATTCAAATCAGAAATCTCCGAATAATCCGCCAAAAGAAAATAAGTTCCTTCTGGTTTCAACACTTTGAAGCCGGTCTGAGAGAGACCGGACATGAAGAAATCTCTTTTTTCCTGAAAGAAATCCGAGAGTTTCAAATATTCTTCTTTTCGATTCATGAATGCCGCTATTCCATGCTGGACTGCGGTATTGACACAAAAAACATTGAACTGATGCACTTTTCTGAATTCTTTGGTCAGGCTTTCCGGTGCCAGACAATAGCCGACTTTCCAACCGGTGATATGATAAAGTTTTCCGAAGGAAGCAATGATGAAACTTCTTTCTTTCAATATTGGAAACTGGCTGACACTGAGGTGCTTTTTGCCGTCAAAGACTATATGCTCATAAACTTCATCACTAAGCAGCAGTATTTCTGAACTTTCGACAATCTTGCTCAATTCTCTGAAATCATCTTCTTTCCAGATGCTCGTTGCCGGATTGTTCGGATTGTTCAGAATAATCAATTTCGTTTTGTGTGAAATCTGTTTTCTTACCATATTCCAATCGGGGCTGAATTCGGGGGCATCTAAACGGATGGTTTTGGTAATTCCTCCAAAGAGTTCAATAGTAGGTCGGTACAAATCATAAGCTGGTTCAAAAACGATTACTTCATCTCCGGGGTGAACCACCGCAGCGATGGCTGAAAAAATTGCTTCCGAACCGCCGGAAGTGACTGTAACTTCCTTTTCAGGATGATAAACAGCACCATATTGCGTTTCGGATTTTTGACAAATTTGCTCTCGAAGTTCTTTGACCCCGCTCATCGGAGCATACTGATTCAGCCCTTTTTTCATGGCATTATTGACGAGTTGAATCAAATCCGGTGAACAATCGAAATCCGGAAATCCCTGTGAAAGATTGACAGCTTTGTGTTCATTGGCCAATGCCGACATGACCGTGAAAATCGTAGTACCCACATTGGGTAATTTTGAATGTAAGTCCATGGGGTAAAATTAGGATAAAAAATCGTTGAAAACCATTTGAAAACCTATAATTATCCACTATTGACAAGACAGCTTATATTTCTTATTTTTGTAACATGGCAGAAGAATTAATGAAGGAGCCCGCAATCGATTCGGGCACAATTTATACCGAAGACAATATCAAAACCCTCGACTGGCGCGAACACATCCGAATGCGTCCCGGAATGTATATCGGGAAACTCGGGGACGGTTCATCACAAGACGATGGTATCTATGTGTTACTCAAGGAAATAATCGATAATTCCATTGATGAATTTGTGATGGGTGCTGGCAAAAAAATTGAAATCAGCATCAATGAAAATGAAGTTACCGTCCGTGATTACGGCCGTGGCATTCCACTCGGAAAAATGGTAGATGCAGTTTCCAAAATGAATACTGGCGGGAAATATGACTCCAGGGCTTTTAAGAAATCCGTGGGATTGAACGGTGTCGGAACCAAAGCAGTCAACGCGCTATCCTCTTTTTTCAGGGTGCAGTCCATCCGTGACAACAGAACCAGAGTCGCCGATTTTTCCTATGGAGAATTGACCAATGAAGAGCAGGAAAAGGAAACCACCATCCGCAAGGGAACGAGAATTTCCTTTGTACCGGATCCGGAAATTTTCAAAAATTTCAAATACAGAAATGAATACGTCGTACGCATGCTCAAGAATTATGTGTATCTGAATCCGGGACTGAGAATTGTTTTCAACGGAGAAGAATATTATTCGGAAAACGGTTTGAAAGATTTGTTGAATGATAATATAGATGACGAAATTATTTACGACATCATTCATCTGAAAGGAGAAGACATTGAAATCGCTTTGACACACAGCAAAAGCTCTTATTCAGAAACCTATTTTTCCTTTGTAAACGGACAAAATACCACCCAAGGTGGTACGCATCTCAATGCATTCAAAGAAGCTGTTGTAAAAACCATCCGTGATTTTTTTGGAAAAAATTATGACACCGGCGACATTCGGAAATCCATCATCAGCGCGATTGCCGTCAAGGTAATTGAACCGGTTTTCGAATCCCAGACCAAAACCAAATTAGGTTCTACCGAAATGGGACCGGACTTACCAACCGTGCGAACGTTTGTCCATGATTTTATCAAAACCAATCTTGATAACTACCTACACAAAAACCCGGAAGTAGCGCAGCAGTTAGAGAAAAAAATCAAACAAGCTGAATTAGAGCGAAAGGAGCTTTCCGGCATTCAGAAATTAGCCAGAGAAAGGGCTAAGAAAGTGAGTTTGCATAACAAGAAATTGCGTGACTGCCGACAGCATTACAACGATCAAAAATCCAGTGCACGGTTAGACACGACAATTTTTATTACAGAAGGAGATTCGGCGAGCGGTTCTATTACCAAAAGCCGTAATCCGGATACACAGGCTGTATTCAGTCTTAGAGGTAAGCCATTGAATTCTTATGGTTTGACCAAAAGGGTAGTCTATGAAAATGAAGAATTCAATCTGTTGCAGGCAGCACTGAACATTGAAAACGGATTGGAAGATTTGCGGTACAACAATGTGGTCATCGCTACCGATGCTGATGTGGACGGGATGCATATCCGCTTGCTGCTGATTACGTTTTTCCTGCAATTTTTCCCGGATTTGATTCGTGAGGGGCATTTGTATATTTTGCAAACCCCTTTGTTTAGAGTGCGGAATAAAAAGGAAACCCGCTATTGCTATACCGATGAAGAAAGAGTTCGGGCGATTCATGAATTGGGAAAAAATCCTGAAATCACCCGTTTCAAAGGTTTGGGTGAAATTTCTCCAAATGAATTCAAAAATTTCATTGGCAACGATATCCGGCTCGAACCGGTAATGATTGGAAAGGATGTAACCATTGAGAATCTTTTGAAATTCTATATGGGCAAAAACACACCCGAAAGACAAGAATTTATAGTGAATAATCTGAAAGTGGAAGAGGAAGTCTGACTTCAATTCATGCTTGATTTTTCTAATTTAGAATGGGTCATTTGAATGAATTGTATTGTGATAACTATAAATAATAAGTTTGGGGAAATATAAATGAATAGAGAAATATATTTTGATAAATAATTAATAATCAAATTATTAAATCAAAAAAATAGAATTAGCGAAAAAATAAATATGACTGAAAGAGAAGGCGAAGAAACGATCAAGAAAGTATCGGGCATGTATGAAGACTGGTTTCTGGACTACGCTTCTTATGTAATTTTGGAAAGAGCCATTCCTTCGATTTTCGATGGTTTGAAACCGGTGCAGCGGAGAATCATGCACTCCATGCGGGAATTGGAAGACGGTCGTTACAACAAAGTAGCCAACATCGTTGGAAATACGATGAAATATCATCCGCACGGCGATGCAGCCATCACGGACGCCATCGTACAAATCGGGCAAAAAGAATTGCTGATAGATACGCAGGGAAACTGGGGAAATACCCTGACTGGCGACGGCGCAGCGGCTGCGCGATACATAGAAGCACGTCTGACCAAATTTGCATTGGACGTGGTTTTCAATCCAAAAACCACCGTTTGGCTGCCTTCGTACGATGGACGGAATAAAGAACCGGAAAACTTGCCTGTAAAATTCCCATTGCTTTTAGCGCAAGGCGTAGAAGGCATCGCAGTGGGCCTGTCCACCAAAGTTCTGCCACATAATTTCATCGAATTGATTGATGCTTCCATCAAATATCTGAAAGGAAAAAAGTTTGTGTTGTACCCGGATTTTCCGACCGGCGGTTTGCTCGATGTCAGTGATTACAACGACGGCGAAAGAGGCGGTAAAGTTCGGGTAAGAGCCAAAATTCAGCAGGAAGACAAAAACACCCTGAAAATTACTGAAATTCCCTTTGGAACCACGACCGGCGGTTTGATTGAATCCATTATCAAAGCCAATGACAAAGGGAAAATTAAGATTAAAAAAGCAGAAGACAATACTGCACAAAATGCGGAAATCCTCATTCATCTGATTCCGGGAATGTCGCCGGATAAGATGATTGACGCACTTTACGCTTTCACGGATTGCGAAATTTCCATTTCTCCCAACGCCTGTGTCATCAATGTGAACAGACCCGAATTCCTGAATGTGTCCGAAATTCTCAGAAGAAACACCGATTTCACGGTGGAATTGCTCAAACGTGAATTAGAAATTGAATTGGATGAATTACAGGAGCAATGGCATTTTTCTTCCTTGGAAAGAATCTTTATTGAAAACCGGATTTATCACGATATTGAAGAAGAAGAAACCTGGGAAGGTGTCATCAAGGCAATTGACATCGGGTTGAAGCCACACACCGGACATTTGCTACGGGAAGTTACCGAAGAAGATATTGTCCGGCTGACGGAAATTAAAATCAAAAGAATTTCCAAATTTGATTTGGATAAAGCCCAGCAATACATTGAATCATTGGAAGATAAAATTGAGAAAGTTAAATTCAATCTTAATAATATGATTGATTATGCGGTTGATTATTATAAGCATCTCAAAGAAAAATACGGCAAAGGCCGGGAAAGGAAAACTGAAATTCGGGTTTTTGATACGATTGAAGCTGCCAAAGTAGCCGCAAACAACGAGCGTCTTTACGCAGATTTCAAAGAAGGATTTATTGGTACTTCACTGCGCAAAGACCAATTTCTTTTTGAATGTTCGGACATCGATGACATCATTGTTTTTCGCAATGATGGCGTGATGATGGTGACCAAAGTAGAAGCCAAAACTTTTGTTGGAAAAGGAATAATTCATGTTGCAGTCTGGACCAAAAACGACAAAAGAACGATTTACAATATGATATACCGCGATGGCAAAAACGGTGCATCCTACCAGAAACGATTTGCCGTGACGGCCATTACCCGCGACCGCGAATATGATTTGACCAATCGCAAAAAAGGTTCGGAATTGCTGTATTTTTCTGCGAATCCCAACGGGGAAGCGGAAGTGGTGCAGGTACTACTCAAGCCGGGAGCAAGAACAAAGAAATTCAAATTCGATGTGGATTTTTCTGAACTTGCCGTAAAAGGACGTGACAGCAAAGGAAACCTCGTAACCAAACATCCCATCAAAAAAATTGAACTGAAAGAAGAAGGGGTTTCTACATTGGCACCGAGAAATATCTGGTTTGATGATACCGTGAAAAGACTCAATGCGGATGGGCGCGGGGAACTGCTCGGCGCATTTAAAGGCTCTGACAGAATTCTGACCATCAATGACAACGGCGAAGCCAAACTGACAACTTTTGATTTGAGCAATCGTTATGACGATGAATTGTTGATTATTGAAAAATGGAAGCCCGAAAAACCGATTTCTTGTATTTATTATGATGCTGATAAAGAGCGTTATATGGTTAAAAGATTTCTACTGGAAGATACATTGAACCCGCAGCCGTTTTATTTTTCCGAAAACCCGAATTCATTCATCGAATTGGTAACTACACAATCCAAACCGGTAGTGGACTTGATTTTTTCAAAAGTTAAAGGCGTGGAAAGAGAGCCGGAAGTGGTTGATTTGGAGGATTTTATTTCCGTTAAAGGCATTAAGGCACAAGGGAATCAATTGACGATTTACAAAATCAAGCAAATCAATCTACAGCCACCGCCAGAAGAACCCGAGCAGGAAGCAGCACCTGAAAATCAGAAAAACATCATTTCAGACGAAAGTTCGATCAACGGAGAGCAGGGGAGTTTGTTCGATTTCACGGACAGTGGGGATTCATGATGGTTTGCATTGCAATTTTTATAAATTTACGCCAAACAAAAATTAAAAATTAAACCGAGAAATTATGTTAGGAATGTCCATGGTTACGCTGATAATTATAGGAATAACGGTAATTGTAAGTATGAAAGGCTTCAGCGATTTCATATTTTTTGACCGTTATAAATTTCAACCAGGACCGATTTTGCATTATAAACAGTTCGATCGACTTCTGACTTCGGGTTTTCTGCATGTCAACACCACGCATTTGTTGTTCAACATGTTGACACTTTATTTTTTCGCTGATGTGGTGATTCAGTTTTTCACCATACAGACGGGCAATACACAATTTGGAAATGTTTTGTTTGCCTTGGTTTATGTACTTGCGATTTTAGGTGGAAATTTGTTGGCTTTATTTTTTCAGAAAAATAATCTCAATTATTCAGCTGTCGGAGCTTCAGGCGGAGTTTCCGGAATTTTATTTGCTTCTGTTTTGGCCTATCCGGATTTGACTTTGTACCTGTTTTTCGCTATTCCCATCAAAGGCTGGTTGTTTGCCATCTTGTTTCTTGGATATTCTGTTTACGGAGTGCGCAATCAGGTAGGAAACATTGGGCATGAAGCACATTTGGGCGGTGCCATCGTGGGTTTGATTGCACCGTTAATCATAAATCCCGGACTTTTTCAGCAAAACCAAATCTATATTTATGGGATGTTAGTACCGATTGTCATTTTATTTGTAATGGCAATGAGAACTAAGAAATAAAATGTTTGAACTGATTGTAAATCAAAGATATTTCTTTAATTCCTTCAATTGATAAATGATGGGTACACCGTCAATCCATTCATGTTTTTCATGCAGTGGATTGAAGAAAATAGCTTTCATTCCAAAGTTGGTCGCACCAATCATATCCGCAATCCAGTCGTCTCCGATGTAAAGGGATTCTTGGACGGATGCACCGGAATTTTCCATGGCCAGCCAGAATGCTTTCGGATCGGGTTTTGGTACCCCGGCTCCTTCCGAAGTGGTGATGGATTGAATGTATTTTTTGAGTGAAGTTGTATTGATTTTTCTGTTTGTAATTTCCTCAAATCCATTGGACAACACATGCATTTGATATTTTTCATTCAAATATTCCAAAATTTCTTCCGCGCCTTCGACCAAAATTCCCGGATTTGTCATTTGAAGGTGAAATTGATTGTTGAATTTTTCGGAAAAATCCTGACTTGGAATTCTGCTTTTTTCAAAAGCATCCGGAAATCGACGGCTCAATAATTCATCCTTGCTGATTTCTTGATTTCTGTACCATTCCCAAAGTTGATCATTGACACCTTTATATATTTCATGAAATTCAGAAAATGCGGTGCCGAATTTTTTTTCGATTTCAAATTCGCCGTATAAGCTTTCTAAGGTGACACTGGAATTGGCTCGATAGTCCCAAAGCGTGTTGTCCAAATCCCAAAAAATATGTTTGATATTATCCATAAACTTGCAAATGTATGCTTTTTAAATTCACCCATGCCTTGCATAAATTGTACCAATTAGAAACCCTTACATTTCGGGTTTATACATTCGGAATTTTATGGAAATCTGCTGAAATAAAGTTAATTTCGCAGCGGTTTATGATTTTTCAATATTCAAATAAACAATTATTAACGATTTTCCTGCGTCGCTTTCTGCCTTCGTTGTTGTTTTTATTGTTGGCATTATTGCTGGGAAAAGTATTTTGGATTGCAACTATCCTGCTTTGGGTCGAAGCAATTGCGGAAACACTGATTCTCCGAAAAAAAGGATATGTGAAAATTGAAGAAACCCAAATTGAAAAACATAATCTGCTGATTACAGACCGGCTAAAGTTTGATGAAGTCAGTCAGGGGGCGGCTTATGGTGATGAATGGACGTTTTCGCCCGCACACAACCGTTTTGAAATCAAGATTTTCAAATCCAAAGTAAAAGCTTCCCAACAAAAACAACTCAACGAACAACTCCATCTGTTTTGGAAAAAAGCCAGAGAACATCAACATCAAGCAGAGCGGTGATTTATTTTAAAAATGATTGGTATTTTTAATCGCTTTCATTTCTTCATATTAAAAATTCAACAATACATGATACAGCCCAATTCTATCTGTAAATCTTGTTATGTGATACCAAATATTTTCATAATTTAGCGACTTAACATTGAATTCATGGAACTTTTAAAAGGAAAAACCGCCATCATCACGGGTGCAACGCGCGGTATCGGAAAAGGAATCGCCGAAGTTTTTGCCAAAAACGGCTGCAACATTGCCTTTACATTTGCTTCTTCGGTCGAAAAAGCCAAAATCTTGGAAGATGAATTAAATCAAACCGGAATCAAAGCCAAAGGTTATCAATCCGATGCTTCTGATTTTGACGCTGCCCAAAAATTGGTGGACGATGTTTTGGAAGCATTCGGGCAAATCGACATTGTAATCAATAACGCCGGAATCACAAAGGACAATTTGCTCATGAGGATGAGCATTGAGGACTACGAAGAAGTGATTCGGGTGAACCTGAATTCGGCTTTCAACCTGACCAAAGCCGTTGTAAGACCAATGATGAAACAACGCAAAGGTTCCATCATCAACATGAGTTCCATCGTTGGACGAAAAGGCAACGCCGGACAAGCAAATTATGCCGCTTCCAAAGCCGGATTGATTGGCTTTTCTAAATCGGTTGCATTGGAATTGGGTTCAAGAAATATCCGTTGCAATGTCATCGCACCGGGATTCATAGAAACCGAAATGACCGAAAAATTAGACCCAAAAGTGGTGGAAGAATGGAGAGCAACCATCCCACTGAAACGAGGCGGAACGCCGGAAGACATCGCAAATGCCTGCTTGTTCCTGGCTTCTGATTTGTCGGATTATATTACCGGGCAAGTCCTGAGTGTGGACGGCGGAATGTACACATAGATGTTGGATGTTAGAAGTTGGATGTTGGAAGTTAGTAGAAATTTACAAAATGCTTATTATGAAATCAATTCAAATTCTTTTTATTATTCTTTTATCGGTTGGTGGTTTTGCACAGGAAAAAGCCAATATGACTTTTCAGGAAGAGTTAAAAAAACATTGTGGAAAATCCTATGAAGGCATCATCACCGAAGGAGGCAAAGAAGGCGATGGTTTTGTAGGCGAACGATTGGTGATGCAAGTATTGTCCTGCGAAAAGGACCAAATCAAAATTCCGTTTTATGTAGGCAACGACAAATCCCGTACTTGGATTTTGAATTTTCAAAACGACAGAATCGAGCTGAAACACGACCACAGGCTTGAGGACGGTTCAGACGATGAAATAACAATGTACGGCGGAACTTCTTCCAATACCGGATTTGCAGATACTCAAATTTTTCCGGCGGATCAGCAAACTTGTGACTTGATCGATTATGCCTGCGGAAATGTTTGGTGGATGACACTGAATCAAACTTCATTTAGCTACAACCTGCGCAGAATCGGCTCTGACAGATTGTTTACAGTGAAATTTGATTTGACAAAACCTGTTGAATTCAATGAAAAACCTTGGGGATGGAAGTGATTTTACATAATTAATGAATCGATTTAAAGGGTGAATGTCTTCGTTACAAACTTTTCACAATTACATATTCACACAATGTTGCTTTCATGATTTCGCCAAAGCTTTTTTCACTTGCGGAATCACTTTTGTTGCATACAATTCAATCACTTTCATCATCTGTTGATGCCCAGAGAAGCCAACATCAATATGCGCCACATAGCGGGTCAGGCCAAATTTCTCGGCCATCGCAATGATTTTTTCGGCTGCCTGATTGGCATCGCCCATCACCAAAGCTCCCTCTGGACTCATGCCGCCTTCAAACTGCATTTTCGTGTAGGGCAACCAACCTCTTTCTTTTCCTATCCTGTCCATCTGGGCTTTGTAATAAGGAAAATATTCTTCCATCAATTGCATTTTGGAATCAGCAATAAAAGTATGTGAATGCACCCCAAGTTGCATTTGATCAAGGTCATGGCCATGTGCTTTATATTGTTGTTTGTATAAATCAATCAGCGGCTCAAACTGTTCCCATCTGCCACCGATGATGGCAAAAACAATCGGCAAACCAAATTTGGCTGCCCTGACAACAGAATTTGGCGTACCTCCCACTGCAATCCAAACCGGAAGCTTTCTTTCGGGACGCGGATAAATGGTCTGGTCAACCAAGGGGGCTCTGAATTTGCCCTTCCAATTGAGCACTTCATTTTCATTCAATTTCAAAAGCAAATCTAACTTTTCTTCAAAAAGTTCATTGTAATCCTTTAAATCATAGCCAAACAAAGGAAAAGATTCTATGAAACTTCCCCTTCCGGCAGTGATTTCAATGCGTTGATTGCTCATCAAATCCAACATGGAAAAATCCTGAAAAATTTTAACGGGATCCACTGAACTCAAAACGGTCACTCCACTTGCCAGTTTGATGTTTTTGGTCACCGAAACGAGTGCTGCCAACATGATTTCAGGTGTTGAAACTGCATAATCCGGCCGATGGTGTTCGCCCATCAGGAAAACATCCACGCCCGACTCATCCGCCAGCTTTACTTCTTCTATGATTTCCTGCAATCGTTCAGCTGCAGGCTGATATGCTCCGGTTTGGTGGTCGTATTTTAAATCCCCAAACATGCCGATTCCTAATTCCATAACTTAAAATTTTTACAAAGTTAACTACTCAAAAGCAGAACGACATTGATGCAGGTTAAGTTCTTGGTTGCTGAAATTTGAAGTTCTTAAAACCTTCTATGGACTGTTAAATGCTGTACGGTCAACTTTGATTTAGAGTTATTAAAATAAAATATAACATTCAGAATTTTAAATCAAAAACTTTATCTTTTTTCTTAACTTTCCCATTGTTTTGAAAACCGTTTTAGATGAGAATTTTAATTGTTGACAGAGGTAGCATTCCCGCTCTTTTATACGGTGGAACGGAAAGGGTAATTTGGGGTTTGGGGCTTGAACTTGTCAAGATGGGGCATCAGGTTACTTATTTGGTACACAGAAATTCTCATTGTGATTTTGCACAAATAATTCCGATTGACGAGCATCGTGGAATCGTGGAACAGATTAAAGGAGATTTTGATATTGTGCATTTCCATTTTCAACCGGACAATCTTGAAAGCCTTCGTTTGCCTTATGTCATCACAATGCACGGAAATCTCAATACGCAAGAAGCGTTGGACAGAAATACCATTTTCGTTTCAAAAAACCATGCAGCGCGTTTTCAGTCGGAAGTCTTTGTGCACAACGGACTTCATTGGGAGGAATATCCCGCTCCGGACTGGTATCTTCGGAGAAATTATTTTCATTTTCTGGGTAATGCTGCGTGGCGGGTTAAGAATGTGAAAGGTGCCATCGATGTTATCAAAGCAGCGAAAACAGAGAAATTACGGGTTTTGGGCGGCGTAAGGTTCAATTTCAATATGGGTATTCGTTTTACATTTTCATCAAAAGTCAGATTTGAAGGAATGGTTGGCTGTGATAAAAAGACGGGGCTGCTGAATGCTTCCAAAGGTTTGATTTTTCCGGTTCGCTGGCATGAACCTTTTGGTTTGGCTATCATCGAAAGTCTTTATTATGGTGCGCCGGTTTTCGGAACGCCCTATGGTTCTCTGCCGGAATTGATTACGGCTGAAGTCGGATTCCTGTCCAATCAGAAAAGTGAATTGACAGAGGCAGTGCTGAATGTGGCGCAGTATTCAAAAATAGATTGTCATGATTTTGCGCGGGAAAATTTCAACAGTCGAATCATGGCAGAACATTATTTGAATAAATATGAAAGGGTTCTGAATGGTGAATTCCTAAATGTAAATCCTCCGATTTTAAAAGAAATTCAAACCCAAAAATTTTTGGAATGGAATTAATTTTGAAAATCCAAAACCTTCTAACTCAGCTGGCAGAGTATCAATTTTGTAATCAGTAGGTTATCAGTTCGAGACCGATAGTTGATTCAAGTCTTTTGATGTCGTCAATACTGGTTTCTATGCGATGACCGTGCCGTTGGGAATGACTGCGAATTTTTTGATTATCACAATACCGTCCGAAACCGTGTAATTTTCATAATCTCCATTCTGAAGGTTTGTACTGCCTTTGATGGTTACATTTTTTCCGATTCTACAGTTTTTATCGAGGATGGCATTTTCAATATGACAGTTTTCGCCAATACCTAACAAGGGCGTCCCATGATGAATGAAATTCTCGAAATCCTGATGTTTTGAAAAATAATCTGCTCCCATCATATAGCAGTTTTTCATCACTGTACCGGTGTCAATCCTTGAACGAATGCCGACGATGGAAGTTTCAATTCTTTCAGCGGAAATAATGCAACCTTCCGCTAAAATCACATGATCCAATACTGCATTCATGATTTTTGTAGGTGGCAACATTCGTGAATTTGTGAAAAAAGTATGTGTGCCGTACAGATTGAACTGTGGAATATCACGGGTCAAATCTATATTGGCTTCAAAGAAAGAACGTATGGTTCCAATGTCTGTCCAATACCCGTTGAATTCAAAACTTGTAGTATTGTAATGATGGATGGCAGCAGGAATGATTTCTTTTCCAAAATCATTGGCATCGCTGTTTTCCAAAATTTTCTTCATCACACTGCGGTTGAAGATGTAAATCCCCATTGAGGCGAGATATTCTTTGCCAACTGCTTTGTTTTTTTCGCTCACTTCTGATTTCCAATCGGGGAGGACTTCGGCATTTGGTTTTTCGGTGAAAGCTGTGATTTTGTTGTCTGAATTTGCTTTGAGGATTCCGAATCCGGTTGCATCTTCTGCCACGACCGGAATCGTGGCGATACTGATGTCGCTGTTGTGTTTGATGTGAAATTCAATCATGCTGTTGAAATCCATTTGATACAATTGATCACCAGAAAGAATCAACAAATAGTCATATTCAAATTTATTCAAATGTTTCTGACTTTTTCTGACGGCATCGGCAGTTCCTTGATACCAATTTTTATTGTCAAAATCCTGATCAGCTGCCAGAATTTCCACAAAACCCTTGCTGAAAATGTCGAAATGATAAGCGTTTTTGATATGGGAATTCAGGGAAGCCGAATTAAATTGTGTCAAGACCAAAATCTTATTGATTCCCGAATTGAGACAGTTGGAAATGGGAATATCGACCAAACGAAATTTTCCGCCAATGGGAACGGCGGGTTTGGATCTCTCCTGTGTGAGCGGATAAAGCCGAGTTCCCTGCCCTCCGCCGAGAATAACTGCTAAGATTTTTTGTTTCATTTTTCTGAATTTAAGTCTTCGTATAAAGATATATATTTTTTTGCGGACTGCTCCCATGAAAAATCTATTTTCATAATTTTTCTTCTCAGCTTGCGGGATTCCTTGGTATTGCTTTCAAAATCCAATGCACGGTGAACAGCCCAAACTGCGCCGTTTTCATCGGGGTCGTTGAACTGAAATCCTCGTCCGTCCGGAGTTGAAACATCTGGGACAGTGTCATTTAAGCCACCTGTTTTGCAAACGATGGGAATGGTTCCATAGGCCATCGCATACATTTGATTCAGACCGCAGGGTTCAACCCTGGACGGCATCAGAATATAATCTGAACCACCGTAAATCTGATGAGAAAGCGGTTCATTGTAACCCAATTCCAACGCAAAATTTCCTGAATTCCGGTATTGTACATCTTTCAGACGGTTTTCTACATCGCTGTTTCCGGAACCCAAAACAAAGAAATTCACATCTCCACTTCTTTCCCTGATTACGCTTTGGATAATTCCGGGTAACAAATCCGCACCTTTTTCTAATGCAAAGCGCCCGATGAATGATACCAAAGGTAAATTTTCATTCATTCCATATTGTTTATAAATGGATTTTTTTATCGCCTCTTTTTTACTCACAAAATTGGTAACCCCAAAATTTTCAGAAAGAAAAGGGTCTTTTCTTGGATTCCAAATTTCGGTATCAATTCCGTTTACAATGCCGAAAGCTTTTTGTTGCTCCTGCTGATAAAGCGATTCCAAACCAGCACCTTTGGTATGCATCAGCTCATTCAGGTATCCTTCGGAAACAGTTGTAAACGCATATGCACATTTCACCAAAGCAGCCATTGGATTGATGACATTGTTCCACTCTAAAATTCCGGAATGTTTTCTGTCAAATTCCGGCATATAATTGGACATTTCCCAACCCATCCAGCCTTGATACTGACCGTTGTGAATAGTTCCCACTGTTTTTACATTTTTCAACTTTTCAAATTGCGCAGAATATTGAATTAAAAAAGGAACCAAGCCGGTATGATGGTCATGGCAATGCAGAATATCGGGAATATTGTTGGTTTCCCGCATCCAATAAAGTGCAACAGATTGGAACCCGATGAATTGCAATGCATCATCATCATAGCCGTAAACATTGCTGCGATCCAGTAATCCTTCAATGCGAATCAAGTAAAGGTCAAAGCCGAGCGAACGGTCTTTTTCTTTCATAATCTGGAATTTGAAATGAAGATTGCGCAATGCAACAACACCTTCAAATACTTTTTTGAAAGCATGTTCAAGGGTAAATGAACGATTGTACCACGGCATGATGACAGCGGCTTCTATTCCCAATCGGTTTTGATATTTAGGCAATGCGCCGACGACATCGGCCAAACCACCGACTTTTGCAACTGGATAGCATTCAGCACTTAAATGATAAACTTTCATATTTTGTAATTGATTTTTTCAATTCAATAAAAGTAACAAAAGTTTTCATGTCATTCCAAATCCTTGATTTATTTACAGAAAATTATTATTTCAAGGAAAAAAAGCATGTGATTTTGTAATGTTTGCCCACGGAAAACTTGAAAATCTACTTCAAGTTTGATTTGAAATTATTCATCCTCATTACTTCAAAGGAACAGTTGAAAGCATAGAATTAATTTGAAAAATTACTTCATCGTTTCCAACACTTCTTGGATGACCAATGCCTGATTGTGTATTGTATCTTTGGCACCATAACACAAACAAAGCTGTTGTTTTTCGGCAATTTTGCGGATGCGCTTCAGTGTTTCGGTTTGCGACTTTAATTCTTCCTTGTATTTTTTTTTGAATTCGGGATATTTTTCGGGAATATGACCGAACCATTTTCTCAGTTCGTTGGAAGGACCCAGTTCCTTCAACCATTCTTCCACTTTTGCATTTTCTTTGCTGACGCCTCTCGGCCAGAGCCGGTCAACCAAAATACGATAGCCGTCCTTGGGTGAAGCGGCATCGTAAATCCGTTTGGTAATGATTTTCTCCATTTTAATCGAAATCCATACAGTTATTTTAAGTTTTTTCAATTGTCCGGCTCATAAGTTCCGGCTGGTGTTCTGAACGGAATCGCCAAACGGTTCCAGCCGTTGATGGCGATGATGCCCATGGTCAGTTGTAGAAGTTCCTGTTCACTGAAATGTTTCCTGACATTTTCATAGATTTCGTCCGAAACTTCATTTTCTGCCACTAACGTAACTGCTTCCGTCCATTCAAGTGCTGCCCGTTCTTTGTCGGTATAATAGGGTGCTTCCCGCCAAGCATCTAACCCGATGAGCCGCTGCACACTGTCGCCTAATTTCAGTGCATCTTTGGCGTGCATATCTAAACAATAAGCACAGCCGTTCAGTTGGGAAGCCCTCAATTTGATTAAGTGATAGAGTTTTTTGTCAAAGCCTGATTGGGCCATGTATTTTTCCATCTCCATGAGTCCTTTCATGGCTTTTGCATCCACTTTGAAATAATCCATTCTTTGAGACATGAGTCATATGATTTAAATTGTTGTTGTTTCCGGAAAGTCGGCGTGCGTAATGTTTTTAGAAATTCATGAAAAAAAAAGAGATTGTCTCAAAAATTAAATCCCAAGCTTCCTACTACCCTTCATTTCGTTCAGAATTCAGGATTTTGAGACAATCTCCATTCAGATTTATTGTTCCAGACTGGCGTCCAGCGTGATTTCGCAGTTCAGAACTTTGCTGATTGGACAGTTTTTACTGGCATTGGCTGCGATTTCCTGAAACTTCTCGTTGCTGATATTTGGAACCTTTCCTTTCAGGGTCAGGTGTGAACTTTCTATGGTCAGCGTTTCGGGATTCATGGTAACTTCTGCATTGGCACTTAGGGATTCGGGCGTGAATCCTTCGTGTCCGAGCATCAGACTGGTAGCCATGGCGAAACAACCCGCATGTGAGGCAGCCAGAAGCTCATCCGGATTGGTTCCGGCGGCGTCTCCAAACCGGGTGACAAAGGAATAATTGGTGTTGTCTAAAATTTTGCTTTTACTGGTGATTTTTCCGTTTCCTTCTTTGACTGAACCGTTCCAAACGGCTTGTGCATTGTGTTTTTTCATTTGGATAAATTTTTAAATTGTTGTTAATGAATTAAGTGAGATTTTCTTTGCTCTAAATTAGTGGAAAGGAGGTTTTATTTAGAATGTCTCAAAATTAATGAAAAAAAATTGGAATCGGAATGATTTCAGAGATAAAAACGAAAAAAATCATTCTTAATCAAGTCTGAACTTTACTATACTTAATTATAACAGCACTGCGAAATCAGCGTTTTCACATTCATTTTTTATTTCAGGATGGAATCATTTTGAAATTACATCAAAATCAAATCCGGCTCTCAACAAAGCTCTTGTCATGGCACCAAAAACCATATCGGAAGTATTAAAAGGATGAACAGGAACTTCAGTGACATTCGCCAGTTCTTCAAGAATTTCCTCCGTTCGGTGTTCCGTCAATTGTTCGCAGATGTCGTACATCCCGCCGGGCTTTTCTTCTCTTTCGTCGTGTACTTCTAAAATGTGCCGTACGGCGTTGATTACTTTTTCATCGGGATACACAGTCATTAAAGCGGTGAGCGCACCATGCTCCAACCGCAGTTGTGCTGCAATCGGCACAGGTTGTCCGCCGTTGGCTTCCTGTGCTGCTTTGAACAATATTTTTTCTTCCATTTTAATATGGGTCAGCAAACCAACCCGAAACTGATGGTATAAGTCAAGGTTTGTAACCTTCTTATTTTCAATGGAATCTTCAAGGAGTTGGTCGATTCTCCGGTGGTCATTTGTAAAAAAATCATAAATTGGTTTGTTCATTGTTGCAGTAATTTTTTCGATATTCAATGATACAAAAAATTTTGTCGGCTTTGGCTGATATTGCACAATGTTATTTTTCCTGAGTTAGAAATTGTTTAAATTGAATCACAAAAGATTAAGCCGTTAAAATATTCACATTTTTTTAGCCTTTTTGTTGAAAACTCAACATTTCTTTCACTTAAATTCAGGCTAAAAAGCGTATTTTAGCACTTTGTAAGATCAAGAATGATTTATCAAATCAATAATCAATAAAGAAATTAAAATTAATAAATTATCCCGCCTATTAGCGGGGAAGATGAATATTAAAAGAAAGTAAATGGATAACGCAGGAGAAAGATTAATTCCGATTAACATCGAAGAAGAAATGAAGACAGCCTACATTGATTATTCAATGTCGGTGATTGTGGCGCGCGCTCTTCCTGATGTACGCGATGGACTGAAACCCGTACACAGAAGGGTATTGTATGGAATGAATGAGTTGGGGCTTTATTCCAACCGTGCGCATAAAAAATCGGCGCGTGTCGTTGGAGAAGTCTTAGGGAAATACCACCCACACGGAGATTCGTCAGTTTATGAAACCATGGTGCGAATGGCGCAGCCTTGGTCCATGCGGTATTTAATGGTGGACGGTCAAGGTAACTTTGGCTCTGTGGACGGAGATCCGGCTGCGGCCATGCGTTATACCGAGGTAAGACTACAAAAAATTTCGGAAGAAATGCTTTCTGACCTCGATAAAGAAACTGTTGATTTCCAACCTAATTTCGACGATTCCCTTGAGGAACCCAGTGTGCTGCCGACCAGAATTCCCAATTTGTTGGTCAACGGCGCATCCGGAATTGCGGTGGGAATGGCGACCAATATGGCACCGCATAATTTGTCCGAAGTCATTGACGGCACCATTGCTTATATCGAAAACAACGGAATTACCATTGATGAATTAATCAAATTTGTGAAAGCACCGGATTTTCCGACTGGTGGCACAATCTATGGATATAGTGGGGTAAAGGAAGCTTTTGAAACCGGCCGAGGCAGAATCATTATTCGCGCCAAAACACGGTTTGACGATAAGAACGGAAGAAATTACATCATCGTTTCCGAAATTCCATATCAGGTTAATAAATCTGATATGATTTCCAGAACGGTTGAACTGATTAAAGAAGGTAAAATCGAGGGGATTTCTGAGATTCGCGATGAATCGGACAGAAAAGGAATGCGCGTGGTCTATGTTTTGAAAAATGATGCTGTTCCCAATGTTGTGCTGAATATGTTGTATAAATACACCGCACTGCAATCTTCCTTTAGTGTCAATAATATTGCATTGGTCAACGGAAGACCGCAGCAATTGAATTTAAAAGAACTGATTCATTATTTTGTGGAACATCGCCATGATGTGGTTTACAGAAGGACGCAGTTTGAACTAAGAAAAGCGGAAGAGCGTGCACACATTCTGGAAGGTTATATGAAAGTCATCGGAACGAAAGATGATTTGGATCGTGCCATCAGAATCATTCGTGAAAGTGCAACGCCTGACGAAGCCAAAACCGGTTTGATGGAAGCTTTTGAATTGGATGAAATTCAGGCAAGAGCGATTCTGGAACTTCGGTTGAGAACATTGACCGGATTAGAAATTGATAAAATCCGTGCCGAATATGAAGAATTATTGAGAACCATTGAAGATTTGAAAGACATTCTCGACAAAAAAGAACGCAGAATGGAAATCATCAAGGAAGAATTACTCGAAATCAAAGAGAAATATGGCGATGCAAGACGTTCGGACATCGACTATGCCGGCGGGGATATGAACATCGAAGACCTGATTCCGGATGACAAAATGGTTTTGACCATCAGCCATTTGGGATACATCAAAAGAACGCCGCTTTCCGAATACAAACGCCAGTCCAGAGGAGGAGTTGGCAATCGTGGGGCGACAACAAGGGATGCGGATTTTCTGGAATATATGCTTGTTGCAACCAATCATCAGTATATGCTGTTTTTCACTGAAAAAGGCAGGTGTTTCTGGCTGCGGGTATTTGAAATTCCCGAAGGTTCCAAAACTTCTAAAGGACGCGCCATTCAGAACCTAATCAGCATTGAACCCGGCGACAAAGTTCGGGCTTACATCAAAACCGGAGATTTGCGCGATGAAGAATATGTGAACAATCATTATGTGGTGATGGTTACCAAAGAAGGAATTATCAAGAAAACTTCGTTGGAAGCCTATTCGCGACCGCGGGTCAATGGTATCAATGCCATTACCGTTCGGGACGGAGACCAATTGCTGGAAGCGAAACTGACCAACGGCAAAAGTGAAATCATGATTGCCTCCATGGAAGGAAAGGCCATTCGTTTTGAAGAAGAAAAAGTCCGTCCCATGGGACGTACGGCCTCAGGGGTACGCGGAATAAACCTCGGCAGCAAGAAAAATGAAGTAATCGGTATGATTATTATCAAAAATGAAGAACCCAACGGGGAGAATGCCGACGAAGATAAAGAAACCGTATTGGTCGTATCGGAAAAAGGATACGGCAAACGGAGCGATGTAGAGGATTACCGCATTACCAACCGGGGTGGAAAAGGGGTGACCACTTTGAATGTAACCGAAAAAACCGGAAAACTGATTGCCATCAAAGCGGTGAAAGAAAATGATGATTTGATGATTATCAATAAGTCCGGGGTTACCATCCGAACCAGCGTGGAAGAAATGCGGGTGATGGGGCGTAATACACAGGGTGTCAGATTGATAAATCTTAAAAACAATGATAAAATTGCCGCTGTGACCAAAGTGGAAATCGACCGGGGAATGGATGATGAACCAGAGGATGAACTTCAGGAAGAAGAACTTCAGGATGAAAACATCATTGAGAATAATGCGGAAAATAATTCCGAACCGGAAGATAATTCGGAAAATAACACTAATTTAGATTCAGAAACAGAAGAATAATTATGAAAAAAATTATCATTACAACCGTTGCACTTCTGATGACAGGCGGAATATTCGCACAAGAAAAAGAAGTTAAAGCTGCCTTGGATGCCATTGAGCAAAACAACATTCAAGGCGCAAAATCAGAATTGGCCAAAGTGCAGGGACAAATGGATTCCAATACCATTGACCCGGAAACGATGGCGAAATATTGTTATACCTTGGGTGAAATAGCCGCTGTAGAAGGCGATGTACTCGAAGCCGCCAAAATGTTTGAGAAAATGGCAACTTATGAAAGAGGAACGGTTTATTCCGGCAAAAACAATGCGACCGGAAATACCGAATACTTTTATTCAAAAGAAGACGCCGACAAAGCTGAAGCAAGCGGCAATTTTAAAAAATTGAAAGAAAAATCCCTGAAGCCGAATTTGATTGACAAAGCGCAAAACAGATTGCAGTCGCTGGCTGAAAACAGCCTTCAGCAAGCCAATGCTTACTATCAAGGCAATCAGTCCAATGAGGCGGGTGATAAATTTCTGGAAGCCGGCTCCCTGATCAATGCGATGGGCGGCAACGGAGATTTATTCCGATACAATGCAGCACTTAGTTATCATAAAGGTAAAACATTCCAAAAAGCATTGGATATCTACAAGGAATTGATGAACAAAGGTTACACCGGAGAAACTACATCCTGGATTGGCATCGAAAAAGATACAGGAAATGAAGTTAGCTTTCCATCAAAAGCAGAAGCAGAAACCCAGCAGAAACTCGGTTTGGTTACCAATGTAAGACAGGTAAAGTCAGAATCTGTGGAAAAAGACCTTGCTAATTATGCATTGAACGCCTTGGTAAATATGAAATCCTATGACCCGATTGTAGAAACGATTGCCGCTAAATATCCGAATGATAGTGAAATTCAATCCATGATTGGTACGATTTATCACAATTCAGGGAAAGATGATTTGTTCCTCAAAAAATTGTTGGAAACAGAAAAAATTGATCCAAAAAATGAAACCAATCTCTACAATATCGGTGTGTTGTACATGGAACAAAATAACGATGCCAAAGCTTTGGAATATTTTGAAAAAGCGATAGCCGCTGACGCCAATTATAAAAATGCTTACACCAATATCGCACTCATCAAAGTGAAACCGGAAAAGGAATACGTGGAAATCATCAATGACAACCGCGGAAGTAGTGCCAAGGAAAGAAAGATTTATACCGAATACATGGAGAAAAGGAAAAATCTTTACATACAGGCCGTTCCTTATTTGGAAAAAGCTTTTAACATTGAGAAAACTTATGAATCAGCCAAAACCCTGAGGCAAGCATATCAGGCTGCTGAAATGTTTGAAAAAGAAGATGAAATGCGGGCGATTGAAAAATCCCTGATGAATCAGTAAAATTAAAACCACCTTCGGGTGGTTTTTTATTGATTTTTTTTCTTTTTGGGCTTTATGCTGAGCATGGATACAGGTTGTCCGACGGTGTTGAATTTCAGATTAATACCGTTTTCTAACTTGATTTCTTGTTGATTGGCTTTTGCTTTGTATTTGATGATTTTTTGTTCGGGATAATTGGCTTTTACATGACTGCGCAACCTTTCCGGAATCAGCGATTCGGGCAGTCCGGCTTCACTTTCTAATGCACTTAAATTTCCCTCAGACGTCAATTCGATTTCAGTGCCGTCTTCCAATTTGATTTCAATTTGATTTCGATTGGTTTTGTATGCCAATACACCGATTTCAGGAAAATTGGCAGCAACAAAATCCGCCGGAATCTTTGGAAAAGCCTGAATATTCATCGGTTCAACACATTCAACCTCTGTGATATTTCCATTTTTGTTGAATTCGATTTCCGTTTCATTGCTGATTTTTACTTCATACTCAATTTTATTGGTTTTCGCCTTTTTTTGTGCGGTAACGATTCGGTAATTCTTGAAATTTTCCGAAATAAAATCACGGGCATTTTGCGGAAGTTCATCAAAAGTGACAGAAGTCTTTTGCGCCCCAATCTGCCCTGCCACGAAAAATAGAAAGCCAAACAATATCCATTTTTTCATTGCTGTGGAATTTGAGTAAAATTAATAAAAATTTAACAAAAAATTAAAGTACCTGTTTAAATTTCGTGAACTTTTCCAAAGTTCGGAAATTTGGAAAAGTTTAAAACCTTCGAAGAATCTGATAAACGATTAATAACTCTTACAATGACAAAAATCATGATTCGCTTTTTTATTCCAAAAGTTTATGTTAATTTTGAGGAATTGTTAAATTCAAAAACCTCTATTTGTATGAAAACCATTGTTTTAAGCATTAACATTATTTTATCATCTGTTCTATTTATTTCATGTAGTAGCAATGATGATGAACCAACGCCTCCCGTTGAAGAAAATCAAATCATTGGAGAATGGAGTTTAGTCCGTGCAGATTTAGGTATGGCTGGTCATAAAAATTATGAATCAGGCGATATTCTTTGGAACTATACCCCGTCGGGTTCGTTAGAAATAACAGTGAGAGAAGGAGTTGAACCTATTGATCCTTTTTCTACAGGTTTTTTAGGAGAAAATTTAAGTTATACAATTACTGAAATGGATGGAGAAACCACTATAAGAATCATCAGTGAAGAATATCCTACTCTTTTAAACACAATGAGAGTTGTTTTAGATGAAAACCATTTATTACTTGATGGTAATTTAGCTTCAGATGGAGCCGGGTATCAATTTGAAAGATAGTTTAGTTATGAAAGCATTTTTTTTAACAATAAGCATTATATTGTCCTCTGCGCTGTTTATTTCATGTAGCAGCAATGATGATGAACCAACGCCTCCATCTCCGCCAATAGAAGAAAATCATCCCATAGTAGGAAAATGGAATTTAATCGAACTTTACTTAAGTTGGGATCCCAATCCGATTTATTATTATGAACCGGGTGATATAGTCTGGAACTTTAAACCTGATAACATTTTAGAAATATTTGTAAAAGAAGGAATTGAACCAGAAGATTCCTTTTCACAAGGAGTTTTAGGAGACGAGTATATTTATCTGATTAATGAAACTAATGATACTGTAAGCCTTGCAGGTAACTATTATCCGGATTGGTTTATAAAGAGTCCTATGAACTTGAATGAGAATACATTAATTTTAGGAGGGGGTACAGCTGATGATGGAGTTCTATATGTATTTGAAAGATAAATTTTTAGTTATGAAAACCATTGTTTTAACCCACATTGCAGCTAACAGTCTTCAATTGCGCTTGGTTTCTGGGATTCATTTTTTTTGAGTTCAGGTTTGGGCACTACGGATTTTCTTTTCACGAAAGGATAATTTCTATAGCCAAGTGCCTGATATATTTCTTTCACCCCTTTGTTAGGCTCGGAGCATCTTCTAATCTGGATTAACTCGCCAAATGTATTCTGTCCGGTAGTGGTTATGATTTTCTGTGTATTTGTAATT
>JBBAEI010000028.1:0-45332 GCA_041656055.1 Weeksellaceae bacterium | reverse complement strand
CTAATTTCTTTTCTATATTTTTGCTATTCATATTTTGGTTTTTAGTCAATTCAAAAATATGAAATTAGGGGGAAACCATCTGGAATCCCCCTTTAATTATAAATTTAGTCGGTTAGTAGTGATTTTTTTAATTATTCCATCTCGTAATGCTAAGATTTTTGTTGCCTAATTATCACCATAGATTTTTAAATTGTCAGTCTTATGTTGGTGTGTACAAAACTTATCATCACATTTTGTACAACATTCTTCAAAATATGTGTAATTATCAACTGGAATATTGAATGCTGTCTCCTTAACTTTTTGGGCAGCAATATGTAGATTTATTAAAAGAAAAAATATTATATAAAATAATTTCATCGTTGTAAGTATGATGTCGCCTAATAACTAAACTCTCAAATATAAACAATCCATTTCATTTTCATTTGGAAATCGGTTTGAAGAAATTGGGTTAAGCAAGGGTTACCGATGTTGGTCAGGAGTATTTATCTCCATTCGCTATTGTTTTTGTCGTATTTTCTTAGTTTCCCAAATGTCATTGTCGCTTCTAATTCGTAGTCGTTGTCATCAGATTTATAGTCAATTTGATTAGCGAAAAGTCGTTCTAAAAAATTAAATTCTGTATTTCGGCAAATTGATTTTATCTCTGTCGGATAGGTTAAGTTTAGTCTATGAAATTCTTCGATTTCAATCGCTAATTTTTCTCCTACTTTTTCGGTTACATTGTCATAAACTTTCATCGTCCCGAAAAGCAAAACCATATTAACAAAGCCAAGCCAAGCCGCTATTCCTGCATACTTTCTAATTATTGCATTGTCTGGTTGCCAACGAGCTGTCAAAGCTGAAACGCCCATTACACCCATTACAATCCAAAACGCCACAAAACTTGAAAGTGTCAGTATTAAAATGGTTAAAGAGATAAGAATATAAATAAGGATTTTTTGTAAGTCTGAAACCGAGAAATTGGTTCTCTTTACTTTAAATGTCTTGATTGTCTTTCTCCGTTCGTCAATGTTTTGTTGGCTTAGTTGGTTTATGAAATCGGTAAACTCAATTTCGTCAATGTTTATTTGTCCTAAATGGAGGTTGAGATTTTGTACTCCTACAAATTCATTCATTTTTGCAGCCCATTTGTAGGGTTTCTTTTTAAAAACGAAAGTGTCGTCAGTTACTAATGAAATAAACTTTTGTCCGTGAATGTCGAGAGGATATGCTTCAGTTATTTGCTCCCATTTTACTTCGTCTTGGTTTGTAGTTCTGTCCCAAATGCCGTTTTCTGATATAATTATTTGTGGTCGTCTGTCAAAAGTTTGAAAAAGTCCAACGGGTATTCCAAGTCCAAAAAAGCAAGTACCGACCCAACCCATAATGTATTCGGTGCTTCCATAAGGGTTGTCCGTTATCAACCATATTCCAATTGCTACGAATGGCAAACACATACCGATGATTTTCAGTCCTTTAGTTGTTGACTTATATAGTTTAATCTCTGTCATTAGCTACTTCTATGTCGTTACTGTCGGTTTTGTAATATTACTGCCAACCTCAGTCTGCGAAAAAATCCTCACAATGCTTTCAAATATAAACAATCCTTTTAATTTTCATTTGGGAAAAATTAGCTTGTGAAAATAGGGGTAATCCAGCCTGCGTTTTAAAGTGGTCAAATTCCGCCATTTTTGTTTCTATGAGTCGAATTCCCCAAACCCGCGCTGAGCGAAACCAAAACATGGTCGGGAGTAATCAGACGACGCATAAAACGAGGTTCGCATTAAATGAGCTCAGGTTGAAGGTATTGATTTTTCCACAATTGGACAGATTCATTGGAGCAATGAAAGTATATGTGAGAAATGGTGCTTCCCTGTTGGGATTGAATGTGATAAAATGCTCAGGTTTTATGTTTCATTGTGTTCGGGAAAATTATTTGGTTGATTTCCATCGGTCGTATTCCTGAACCACCTCAACGATATCTTTATAAGTATATTCTTTGTTCTTAATTTTTTTAGACAATCCAGGATAATCTGAGAAATATTTGGCACCAACTTTTTTAAATACTAAATTTTTGGTATTGCCAAAAATAAATGAAACAATGCTGGCTGTTTCTTCACCTTTTCTCAAACAATAAAATCTCAAATCATTCCATTGACTGTCCATTCCGTAAATTCCATAAAACAATGCAATATTTTCTCCCTTGTACAAAATTTCTGCAAACAGCTCCCTTTTGTCAGGCTTTATATTTTTGGCGTTTTTGTAGGCTTTGATTTTTTCGAAATTCCTGATTTTTCCTGACTCATAAATTGTAAACGCCTTAACATCAACGGTCGGAACCTTCGCTCTTTTTCCGCCCGATTTATAGATAATATTGTCATAACCCCATAAATAGCCGGCCCAGCCGTTGATTTCACCTTCTTTGACAGTGCCGTTATTCAATTCTATGACGATATGATGCTCCTGTGCATTGGAAATCGTTAGAAAAAACAAAATAATAAAACTGACCAATTTTTTCATACCAAATGATTTTTGTAATTCATTGCGCTCAAATAGAGTCAATTAATTATTGGTGATTTTGGGTGAGAATTCAAATTTCACAGCCTACCGTACGAACACAGCCTCAGTCAAACCAAATGAAGTTAGGAGTTATCGGTTCAAATTCAAAATTTTCTTTGTTTTTCTATGTTCTAAGATGAAGCTTAATAGCTTGACTTTGTGTGGGTGCTATGTTATTGGTGCATCCACAAACTATTCTCTCCAAAATAAACCCGTTCAGGACTTTAATCCTATAGATAGTTAGCATTGCAAACAAAAAACCGGTCTCATTTGAAATGAAAACCGGTTTTTAAGTTTTGTAGACCCGCAGGGATTCGAACCCCGACAAACAGGACCAAAACCTGGTGTGCTACCGTTACACCACGGGTCTGCTTTAAATTTTGGTTTGCAAATATAAGTCTATTTTCCAGTCTTCCAAAAAAGAATTTTAAATTTATTATTCCCATTCAATCGTGGCAGGTGGCTTGGAACTGATGTCGTACGCCACCCTGTTAATCCCCCTGACTTCGTTGATGATTCGGTTGGAAACCTTGCCCAAGAAGTCATAAGGCAATTTTGACCAAGTTGCGGTCATAAAATCAATCGTATCTGCCGACCGCAAAACCGCCGTGTTTTCATAAGTCCGCTCATCGCCCATCACGCCTACCGATTTGACCGGCAAAAGCACAACAAACGCCTGACTGACACTGTCGTACAGATTGTGTTTGTATAATTCTTCAATGAAAATATCGTCGGCATCTTGCAAAATCCGCACTTTTTCGGCATCGATTTCTCCCAGAATTCGCACCCCCAATCCCGGCCCGGGAAACGGATGACGAAATACCAATTCCCGCGGAATTCCCAATTCCAAACCGACTTTCCGAACTTCATCTTTAAACAATTCTCTCAAAGGTTCGAGCAACTGTAGTTTCATGTCCTCCGGAAGTCCGCCCACATTGTGGTGCGATTTGATGGTGGCCGACGGCCCTTTCACCGACTGGGATTCTATCACATCCGGATAAATCGTGCCTTGCGCCAAGAATTCTGCGTCCTTCATTTTTTTGGCTTCGGCATTGAAAACTTCTATGAATTCATGCCCGATGATTTTTCTTTTCTGCTCAGGATCGCTCACGCCTTTCAGTTTTGAAAGAAACTGCTCCGAAGCATCCACCATTTTGATGTTCAGATGAAAATGTTTTCCGTAATTCTCGAAAACCTTTTTTCCTTCGTCCTTTCTGAGCAAACCGGTATCAACAAAAATACAGCTGAGTTGCTCACCGATGGCTTTGTGAATCAAAACCGCTGCCACCGATGAATCGACACCGCCGGACAGCCCCAAAATCACCTTCTTGTCACCAACTTTTTCTTTGATATTTTTAATTTGAGTTTGGATAAAATCCTCGATTTGCCAGTTTTTCTCACACTTACAAATTCTAAAAACAAAATTCTCCAAAATCATCGAACCAAAGTCCGTGTGCGACACTTCGGGATGAAATTGAACCGCATAAATTTTCTTTTCTTCGTTGACAATCGAAGCAATTTCAATATTGGATTTCCCGGCGATTTTAAATCCGTCAGGCAGTTCAGAAACCTCATCAAAATGACTCATCCAAACCGTTGAAATTTCCGGTACATTTTGAAACAAAGCGGAAGTTTCGCTGAGGTGAAATTCCGATTTCCCGTATTCGCCCTTCTCCCCTTTTTTTACTTTTCCGCCTAACAAATGTGCCGTCAGCTGCATGCCGTAACAAATCCCTAGAATCGGAATATGCTGTTCGTACAAAGCTTTATCCACCAAAGCCGCATCAGCCGCAAAGACCGAAGAAGGGCCACCCGATAAAATAATTCCTTTGGGTTGTTTGCTTAAAATTTCAGCAAGCGGAGCATTGTAGGGAAGAATTTCGGCATAGACACCGAATTCACGAATTCTCCTGGCTATTAATTGATTGTACTGTGAGCCAAAGTCCAAAATGATGATTCCGTTTGTCATTGTGCGAAGTTTGCGCAAAAATACGAGTCAATTATGAATTAAGAATGCGAAATACAAATTATTTACTTCGGCGTGTACTTAGATAAATATTATTAAAATTTTAGATTCAATAAAGAAAAAAACCGAAATCCTGATGAATTCCGGTTTTTAAGAAAACTGTTTTTCGCCAATGTTTTATGCGGTTTCGTTTTTCATTCCCATAGCTTTCCAGACTACAGCCGCCAACATGGCTCCCAAAAGCGGTGCAACGATAAACAACCACAATTGCGTCATGGCACTTCCGCCTGCGAAAATAGCCGGACCAAAACTTCTGGCCGGGTTCACGGAAGTTCCGGTTATCGGTATGGTGAACAAATGAATGACAGCCAATGCAAATCCGATGGTTACCCCCGCCATGGCACCGTTGCCCCATTTATTGGTTACCCCGAAAATGGTAAATAAAAACAAGAAAGTCATCACGGTTTCAGCAATGAAAGCGGAAGTCATATTGAACTCATTCTGATAGCCTTCGCCCCAGCCGTTGGCTCCAAGCGCCCATTCGTCCATTTGAAATCCGGGCATCCCGTTCATTATCATTTTCAGCGCAAACGCCCCTAAAACCGCACCGATTAATTGCGCGACGATATATCCTCCGGCTTCTTTGCCGCTGATTCTGCCTGCTGCCAACATGCCGACGGTCACCGCCGGATTGATGTGTGCGCCACTGACGCCACCGATGGAATAGCACATGATTAATTGTGCCAATCCGAAAGCCAGCGCAATGCCCAGCAATCCCAAACCGGATAGCCCTCCGGCTGTATCGCCTCCGGCAATGACGGCAGCACCACATCCAAACAGAACCAAGGCAAAGGTGCCAATCAGTTCTGCCATTAATTTGTTTGAAAATTTAATTTCCATATTTTAATAGTTTTAAGTTTATCAAAATTAATGAATTGGGGTCAAAGTTTTATTTTTAACCCCAATTAAATTTAAATAAACTTTGAACAGTTTATCAAAAATTCCGGAAATTAATTTGAATTCAATGGGTAAAAGCTGATTGAAATCTAAAATCTGCTGTACGGATTTCTTGAAGCAAATCATCAAAAACTTCTTGTACGGATTTGATTTCATCTATCAGAGCAGAACTTTGCCCGATTTGCAATTCTCCTTCTTCGAGATTGCCCTCGAACATTCCTCTTTTGGGGCGGGCGCGACCAAGCAGTTCGGCGAGTGCTTCTTTGGAGGCGCAATTTTCATAGGCTTTTTGAACTTCCTCATAGAATTTGGTGCGGATAATTCTGACCGGAGCCAATTCTTTCAATGTCAATGCGGTAGCACCTTCTCCGGATTTTACAATTTCATTTTTATAAATTTCATGGGAAGAAGCTTCATTTGTTGCTGCGAATCTTGAACCCAACTGGACGCCGTCTGCACCCAACATCATTGCGGCTAGAATCTGACTTCCTGTTGCGATGCCACCCGCTGCAATCATGGGCAAATCAATGTATCGTTTTACATTTGGAATCAGACAGAAAGTCGTAGTTTCTTCCCTGCCATTATGTCCGCCTGCTTCAAAACCTTCTGCCACAATCGCATCCACGCCGGCATCTTGTGCTTTGAGCGCAAATTTTGTACTGCTGACTACATGGGCAACAGTGATACCCGCGTTTTTTAAAGTAGAAGTCCAGGTTTTGGGATTTCCGGCTGACATGAAAACAATCGGAACCCGATATTTGATGATGATTTCAATGTGTTTGTCGATATCCGGATAGAGCATGGGAATGTTGACGCCGAAGGGATTCGTAGTGGCTTTTTGGCATTTGATAATGTGTTCTTCCAGCACTTCGGGATACATGCTTCCGGCACCAAGAAGCCCCAAACCTCCGGCGTTGCTAACTGCGGAAGCGAGTTTCCAACCGCTGTTCCAAACCATACCTCCTTGAATGATAGGGTATTTGATGCCGAATAATTCCGTTATTTTATTTGTCATTTTTTTCAATACATTTGCGCCAAATTTAGAAAATATAATATCAAGACCTGTCATAATTTTTTGGCAGATTTTTTGATAAGGAAACTTCGCCGGTTTGAGCCGGAAAATTGATAACAATAAACGAGAATAACTATGTATTGGACTTTGGAATTGGCATCTTATTTAAGTGATGCACCGTGGCCTGCTACAAAAGATGAATTGATAGACTACGCCATTCGTACGGGGGCACCTTTAGAAGTGGTGGAAAACCTTCAGGCCATTGAAGACGAAGGAGATTCTTACGAAGGAATTGAAGAAATCTGGCCGGATTATCCGACAAGTGAAGATTTCCTTTGGAATGAAGATGAATATTGATTCATTCAAAGAATTCAAAGCCCCAAGCGGGCTTTTTTTGTTATTAATCGGGATAAAAGGACATAACGCCGTATATTTGCAATCCTAATACTTTTGAGAAGAAAACGGCGTGTAAAATAAAGAGAAACAAGAATTATGAGTAATGTAATTGAAAAAATATTAAAAGGTTTTTTGGGAGATAAAAATAGCAAGGATGTCAAAGAACTTAGAAAATATGCGGACGAAGCATTGGAAGCGGAAAAGCAGATTGAAAAGCTCTCCCATGACGAATTAAGAGCCAAGACCGTAGAATTTAAAGAAAAAATAGCAGCAGCTACTCAGCAAAAGAAAAATGAAATCGAAAATCTGAAAGCTGAAGCAGGAAATATCACAGATTTTACGGAGAAAGAAGCTGTTTATGATAAAATAGATGCGATTAATAAGGAAGCTTATGAAATCGAAGAAAAAATATTGATGGAAATCCTTCCCGAGGCTTTTGCCGTGGTAAAAGAAACCGCCAAAAGATTTCGTGCCAATCCGGAAATCAAAGTGAAAGCAACTGCTTTTGACCGAGAACTTTCGGGTACTAAATCTTATGTGGAATTGGAGGATGAAGAATATGCTGTTTGGAAAAACGCTTGGGATGCAGCCGGCAAAGAAGTGGTTTGGGACATGGTGCATTATGATGTTCAGTTGATTGGGGGAACCGCCTTGCACCAAGGTAAAATTGCGGAAATGCAAACCGGAGAGGGTAAAACCCTCGTTGCTACCTTGCCCGTTTATCTGAATGCGCTACCGGGAAGAGGGGTGCATTTGATTACTGTCAACGATTATTTGGCAAGAAGGGACTCCGCTTGGATGGGACCTATTTTTGAATTTCATGGTTTGAGTGTGGATTGTATCGACATGCACCAACCCAATTCCGAAGGTAGAAAAAAAGCCTACCAATCCGATATCGTTTATGGAACCAACAATGAGTTTGGTTTTGACTATCTGCGTGACAACATGGCAAGTTCTCCGGATTCGTTGGTGCAGCGCGAATTGAATTATGCCATCGTCGATGAGGTCGATTCCGTGTTGGTCGATGATGCCAGAACGCCTTTGATTATCTCCGGACCGGTGCCGCAGGGAGATCGTCAGGAATATGATTCCTTGAAACCTAAAGTTGAAAAACTCTACAATGTACAGCGTGAAAAATTAGGGAAAACCCTGAATGAAGCCAAAAAACTCTTTAACGAAGGAGAAAGAAAAGAAGGAGGCTTTAATCTTTATCAGGTCTTCAGAGGATTGCCCAAATACAAACCATTGATTAAGTTCCTCAGCCAGGAAGGGGTGAAAACACAACTTCAAAAAACGGAGGCGCATTTTATTGCGGACAATAACCGCGAAATGCCTGAAGTCGATCAACATTTGTATTTCGTGATTGATGAGAAAAACAATCAGGTGGAACTGACCGATATGGGGATTGAATTCCTTTCCAAAGGAATGGAAGATAAAAATTTCTTCATTTTGCCGGATGTGGGAACCGTTTTGGCGGAAATTGAAAGCCGGAATCTTCCAAATGAAGAAGAATTACAGGTGAAAGAGGAGTTTTTCAGAGATTTTTCCATTAAATCAGAAAGAATTCACACCCTGACACAATTGCTGAAGGCTTATACGCTTTTTGAAAAAGACGTGGAATATGTAGTCATGGAAGGTCAAGTGAAAATCGTGGATGAACAAACCGGCCGGATCATGGATGGGCGTCGGTATTCCGACGGACTTCATCAGGCGATAGAAGCAAAAGAAAGTGTGAAAGTAGAAGCTGCGACACAGACTTTCGCAACCGTTACCCTTCAGAATTATTTCCGGATGTACAACAAGTTAGCCGGGATGACGGGAACAGCCGAAACCGAAGCCGGAGAATTCTGGGAAATTTATAAATTGGATGTAGTTGTAATTCCGACCAATAGACCGGTAATCCGAAAAGATGAACAGGATAAAGTTTATAAAACCAACCGTGAAAAATTCAATGCAGTCATTGAAGAAATAGTTGATTTAGCTAAAAATCAACACCGTCCTGTGCTGGTAGGGACAACGAATGTGGAAACTTCCGAGTTGTTGAGCCGTGCTTTGCAACTTCGAAAAATCGAACACAACGTTCTCAACGCAAAATTGCATAAAAAAGAAGCAGACATCGTAGCCGAAGCCGGTCGGCCGGGAGTGGTAACGATTGCGACCAACATGGCCGGACGTGGTACCGACATCAAAATTACACCGGAAGTGAAAGAAGCCGGCGGATTGGCCATCATTGGAACGGAAAGACACGACTCCAGACGGGTGGACAGACAGTTGAGAGGTCGTTCCGGTCGTCAGGGAGACCCGGGAAGTTCGCTGTTTTATGTTTCCTTGGAAGACAATCTGATGCGGGTATTCGGTTCCGAAAAAATTGCCCGACTGATGGATAGAATGGGGCATAAGGAAGGGGATATGATTCAGCATCCGATGATTAGCCGCTCCATAGAAAGAGCACAAAAGAAAGTGGAAGAAAATAACTTTGGGATTCGTAAGAAATTGTTAGAGTATGACGATGTGATGAACAAACAGCGGGAGGTGATTTACAAAAGACGCCGCAACGCTTTGTTTGGCGATAGATTGGATTTGGACATCGCCAATATGATTTATGATACCTCCAATTCCATCGTGATGGAAGCCAAAGGAAATGATGACTACAAAGGACTTGAACTGAATCTGATTAAATACTTCACCATGAATACGCCTTTGTCCGAAGGTGAGTTTAAGTCTCTATCAATCACCGAATTGACATCCAAAGTTTACAATGCAGCTTTGGAAGATTATCAACGCCATATCAATACACAAGCCGAGAAAGCATATCCCATCATTGCCAGCGTTTATGAAAATCCGGCCAATCACTATACCAAAATTCAAGTTCCGTTTACCGATGGAAGACGTACGCTGATGGTAGTTACTGATTTACAGGATTCTTATGAAACCCGTGGGAAAAGATTGGTGAAAGATTTTGAAAAAGGAATTGTACTGAGCCTGATAGATGAGTACTGGAAAGAACATCTTCGGGATGTGGATGATTTGCGCAGAACTGTACAAAATGCGGTGTATGAACAAAAAGACCCATTGGTGATTTATAAGCAGGAATCCTTTTTTGTATTCCAACGCATGCTTGACCGAGTGAACAAAGAGATTATTTCATTCTTGTTTAAAGGTGAATTGCCAACTCCGGATCCACAGCAGATTCAGCAGGCACGAAAAGCCAGAGAAGAGAAAGTGCAAACCGGTCGCGGTGCAAGCAATCCCGAAAGAACACAGGATAACAATAACAACGGATATTATTCAACCACTACAAACAGTGCATCATCTCAACCTGAAGTGACAGCACCAAGAACCGTGGTGAAAATCGGAAGAAATGAAAAAGTGGCCATCCGAAATGTGACAACCGGCGAGAAACAAGAGATGAAATACAAACAAGCTGAAAGACTAATCAGTCAAGGTGATTGGGTGCTTGTGGAAGGTTAAATTAAACCAAAGCCGTCTCACTACAAGAGGCGGCTTTTTTATATAAAAGTGGCAAAATCATAGATTTTGAAATAAAATTAAGCACATAAAACTTTCATTTTTATTTTTTCTCTATATTTGTCGGGTTAAATTGTTAGCCTCATAACTATTGTTTTTTATCACAAAGATATAAAATAAATACGCCATAACATATTTAACTTAACACTATATTAAGCTGAACTTGAAAACAATTAATAAATCATTATGAAGAATTGGATAAAAATAGTGTCAAACTCTATCAATATTCCAAGAAGTTTCATGCTGATTTGTTTTCTCTTATCCATTCAACTTTCCGGTCAAATCTTCATAGGAGATGAATCAACGTTTCACGTTGGAGAAGGAACTAAAATAATTGGAATTGATTCGATTTCAACACAGCAAAAAGTTGAGACCCCTGTTAAAATATATGTTTCCGCCGGGGCTAAAATCATCAATTTAAATCAATCCAATAATATAGAAGTCGTTTATATTCAAGCAGAAACTGATTCAAAACCCAAAGAATTTCTAACTGCAAAAAAGAAAATTGAAGACGCCCCATCCATCGCTGTTAAGGAAGAACCATCCCCCCAACCTAAACCTATAAAACTGCATTCTCAAAAGGGAGATGATACCTTGAATTTTCTGGATTTCAACTCTTCGACAGTAGTTGTCGTAGTGTCATCTTCCAAAAAGAATATTTACGCTCACAAAACTGCAAATATTACATTAGCTAATATTCATACATCTTTCCTTAATTTCAGGCATACAATCTTCTTTCCCGAAGATTATGAGGATGATTCTCAAAGTAGGGCACCTCTTGTTATCAATTGTTGAACTATCATTGGATAGTTCTGCTATCAGCAAATACTGAACAGCTATTTCATGTAAAAGAGATGTGATTTTTGAAATTAACATCACTAAGCATTGGGTGTCAGTATTAAAAAACAATTTATAAATTTATCTTAATAAAAATAAAATCAATGAAAAAATTATTAACCAATTTAGGAGTTTGCACATTTATGCTCGGACTATCCCTATTTATGAGTCCGGCTTCCATGGGGCAAACACAGTTTATTTTTGGGCCCACTTCAGGTCCAGGAGGTGCTAGTGGTTCCGGATATACCGTAGATCCACAGAAAGTGGTTTTCTGGAATGATGCTTTAGGAGAATTTTCAGATTTAGGCGTCAATGTAACTTTCTCTCTGGAAAACCAACAGTACGGACCTGATTTGCCCGGTGGTGTTCTCGAAGGAGGAGCCCCCGTTAACCAACAGTTAGGAATAGCTTTTGGTAGAGATGTTAATAATGCAAACAACAATTCTCCTGCTTCAGTAAACAGATACAATCAATTAAATGGAATTGGGAATCCTGCTGCATCGCATCTATATTCCCCACCCAATAGCCAATCTATTTGGGTAAACTTGCTTGCCGATGCCTTGATAACATCATCCGGAAATAAACCGGGAGTTGTCAAAACGCAGCCTTATTATTTCGGTCAATTGAAAATGACTTTCAAGGACGAAGATGGGAATCCTTTTCCGGTCAGCAATCCCATTGTAAATATTGCAGGTTTAGGTGGCTGGACTTCACCGTCAGGTATGTATGTTGGCTATTCAGTAGGGATGCAGCTTGTAGAGAATTACAATATTTCTTTGGCGTTGAATCAAGATGAAACGCCAACCGCTTCTCCATTTTTTACCATTAATAGCACAACCGGAACTATTGAAAATAGTTCACGATTTTTTCACTCTGACTCACAAGGTACTACCGGAGGTAATGTAAGCAGATCTGGAGCTTCGGGAAGTATTGTGGTAAACGGAACCAATATTACGGAACTTACATTCAATATTTATTTGAATATGGATGACGGTCGTAGAGACAGTGGAGGTTGGACGACACCGCCTGGAGAAGATGATCCACCTTTTGCAACCTCTAGCCAGGTTTCAGGTGATTCCTTCAATCTTTCCGTCATGTTTGAAAGAGCAGATGTAACGGTGAGTGGAAATGTCTTCAATGACCCTGACAGAGGTTTTGTAAACAATAGTAGTGGTGTTGCGAATCTGATTCCTTCTGGAATCTTCGCCAATTTGATAGATACAGGAGGAAATGTAATTGCATCTACAGCAGTAGCTACCGATGGTGCTTACACTTTTGGAACAATTCCGGATATTTATACCGGTTCAGGTTATAAGGTGGTTCTGACAAACACAGCAGGAACTGCGGGCAATCCGCCTCCAACTCCATTTACTCCACCGGCAGGATGGGAAGTTACCGGTTCTTGGAATGGCACGCCGAATACCGGAAACACCTATGATTTCTCAGGTTCAAGTGCGGATTTCTCTATTTCCGGTGTCAATATAGAGAACATCAACTTTGGGATTGCAGAGGCATGTTTTATTTCGGCAAATACAGTCGGAGAAATTTTGGATACAGAAGTGGGGATTTCTGCTTTAGGAAGAGATGCATTCAACCCGGATGGTTGGCCTCAATTGAGAAAAGGTGCATGGATTGCATTAGAAGCACATACTAAAGGTTTCGTGCCTAATAGATTGACGACGGCTCAGCGAGACGAAATTCCATCTGCTCAATTGGTCTCAGGAATGATGATTTACAACATCACTGATGATTGTTTGCAAATTAATGTGGATGGAACAGCTACCGGATGGCATTGTTTCAAAGGTCGTGCATGTTCTAATTAATGTTTAAATCAAAATAAAATAAAAATGAAAAAGCTAATAATACTATCAGGAATACTAATGTCCGGGATGCTGTTTTCTCAAGTGGCTATCGGTAAAAATGCGGTTTCTTCGGATGCGGTAAGTTTGGACTTCGGCAACGAAAATCGTGGCTTACTTTTGCCTTGGGTTGATAATACGGCAGCGGTCAATGCAGTTGATGGTACAATGATTTATGATACTTCAGATCATAAAGTGAAAGTGAAATATGCAGCCGGTTGGGTTGATTTAAGTGTTGATAATACAGGAGCAGCGGATACAACCATACAAGATGGTAAATCAGATTTGGCAGATGCAAAAGTCAGTATTGGCACCCCAACTGCGTCTCCGGACGGAATACTCGTGTTAGAAGATGACAACAAAGCCATGGTTTTACCCAAAGTTTCATCTGTAAATGACATCGTTTCTCCATCGCCCGGAATGATGGTTTTCGTTACCAGTGGAAATTTGCTGGCAGTGTTCAATGGAACAGTCTGGACATTTTGGCAAGCTGTTGACTGATAAATATTTATAAAGGCTTAATATAGCCCGAGAATAATATCTTTTTGAAAAGCCGTCTCACAACAAGAGGCGGCTTTTGCTTGGAAATGTATCAGGATTAGTAATATAAATTTTAGCTTAATAAAAATTAATGCGGGATTTCTTTGCACATCAAATTTCTCCCACTCAGTCATGTTCTGGATTCGCGCAACATAGCGATAGGAAGTTAATTTTAAAGTGGCACAGAGAACGGGTAGTGCTACAAATCCTAAATTTTTCTTAATTAATACCCAATAAAATACTAAGATATCTTTTTTCAATTTTTGAAAACCTATCTTTGAGGCAAAATCATGCGAAACGGTGTTTTCAATATTCATTTTTCACTGTTTCCACTCAATTATTAATTTGTTTTTATGCACAACCCTGATTACCACACTTTTCATATACCCGTAATGGGCATAGGTTTTACGATAGACACCCCTGTGAAAGTCGCTCATTTCGGCATCGATTCAGTGATTTCAATTGTTGATGACATCGTCATTGAACAGATGAGAGAGCATTTTTATAAATCATTGCAACAGGAATATATTCCCATCGGCAAATACGAAGAAGATTTCAGAGCAAAAAGAATCACCGATTATCTCAATTTGGTGAACCGCATGGTGAAGAAGAATTTTGAAAACACCAAGCAGCAGGAATTCAGTGAAAACACCGACATCACAAAATATTTCCATCTGTTGCCCGCTTCTTCTCCACTGAAACTCCGTTATCTGGAAATGCTCGCCGAAGAGGAGCCACAGAAGAAAGCTGAAATTCAGGACGAATTGAGAAACAGAATGAGATGCGGCTCGATCGATGTCAACATCATGGCCAAAGTAGATACCGAAAATTATGACCGCAAAGGCAATCAGTTGCCTGAAATTTATAACGATGCCATGGCTGCTTTGCGCGGTTATGCCAACAGCGAGCTGAATTCATCCATCATTCTGAGTGCAGGCATGAATCCGAGATTGTATAGTTATTTTGAGCGTTTTTCTGATTTCTTTCCGGATGAAAACGGGCAGCTCAAGAAAAAAATTATTCTAAAAGTCAGCGACTTCAGATCAGCAAACATTCAAGGAAAATATTTGGCCAAAAAAGGTTTATGGGTTTCAGAATTCCGGATTGAATCAGGATTGAACTGCGGTGGACATGCCTTTGCAACCGATGGCAAACTCTTAGGCACCATCTTGGAAGAATTCAAAAACCAAAAAAGAGAACTCATCAACGAATTGTTTGAAATCACAAACCAAGCATTGTCCCAAAAGGATGGGCTGCTCTTCAAACAGCTTCCTGACACCAGAGTTACGGTGCAGGGTGGCATAGGAACGGCCGGGGAAAGAAATTTTCTGATGGAGTATTATCAGGTGGACTCCACCGGTTGGGGAAGTCCGTTTTTGCTCGTTCCAGAAGCAACCAATGTGGACGATGAAACCAGAAATCAATTGGCCAACGCACGAAAGGAAGATTACTATCTCAGCGATGCTTCACCACTGGGTGTGCCTTTCAATAATTTCAAAAATACTTCCTCTCAAATACTGTTGGAAGAGCGGGTTAAAAAAAACAGACCGGGCAGTCCATGCCTCAAAAAGTTTCTGACTTTTGACAGAGAATTTACCGAACAAAGTATCTGCGCAGCATCCAGACAATATCAGGATTTGAAATTAAAACAACTTAGAGAAATTGCGACTTCAGAGGAAGAATACGAGAGAGAAAGCAAAAAAATCATCGAAAAGGAATGTCTGTGTGAAGGTTTGGCTGCGCCGGCACTGATTGTGAACAATGCGCTGAAAAGGAAACAAACCAGTGCGGTCTCAATTTGTCCCGGACCCAACTTGGCCTATTTCTCTGGAATATTTTCACTCAAAGACATGGTCGATCACATTTACGGAAGAAAATTTCTGCTGAATGCACTGAAAAGGGAAAATATGTTTGTGAATGAATTGGAAATGTATGTCAATCATCTGCAGAAAGAAATTGGAAAAAACATTGAGAACCTGAATGTCAAGCAAATAAAGTATTTTGAAAATTTCAAGAGTTCATTGCTCAATGGTATAGAATATTACAGGGATGTGTTCGAAAAAATGAAATCCGAAACCGAGGAATACCGTTGCAAAGCACTGAAATCGCTTGAACATTGGGAGAAAAGCATAGCGCACATCAAAATCCCGGAACTGCTGCCTGCCATATAAACAGCAATCTAACCAACAATTTCTAATATTCACCGCAATGGGTAATTGAACGGGTGTTTTTGTTTTTTAATTTTTCATTTCTTTCATTTCAATCTCTTTATGAATAAATTGTTTGATTTCTCCATTTGAAAGCTTTAATTCGAGTTCTCCCTTTTCATTGACCCCAAGTATTGTTCCTTCAAATTGTTGGCTGTCCTTTATGAAGGTACATTTCTCATTTCGACGGTAAAGCCGGGAATGGTAGATTTCCGAAATCATTTCCCATTGTTTGTTTGCTATCAGTTCAAATGAATTTTCCATTTCTGTCAGCAAGGCTGACAAAATTTCCTCTACATCAAATTTTCGACCTGTCAGTGAAAATAGCGAACCGGCTTTGGGAATTCCTTCAAATTCTTTTTGGTTGATATTCAGGCCAATACCCGTAATTATGTCCAAGCCTGTTGCTGTGTTTCTCGTTTGAATCAAAACCCCACCGATTTTTTTGTTGTCAAGAATCAGGTCGTTTGGCCATTTTACGAAAACTTCATTGCCCAAACGGCTTAAAATCCTTTGTGCCGAAATACAAATCCATTGGTTGAAAAATACCAGTTGACTGTATTCTAAATTGCTCTTAATCAATACACTGACTGCTAAATTCTGACCCGGTTCGCCAACCCACCGGTTATTTACATAGCCACGTCCATCGGTCTGCTCTGAAGTCCAGACAACTGTCCATGACTTGGCACCCTTTTTGGATAATTCCATTAAGAAAGAATTGGTATTCGGAATTTTATCAAATTTGAGAACTTGCATTATTTTAAACGATTATAATCTGCTAAAGTTATTTTAATTTGTGAATACATTCTCAAGAATTCATTAATTTTACAACTTATAAAATACTGAATGGCGAAAAAAAAGGAATCAAAAGCATTGGCAGACATAATAATTGATTCAATATCAGATATTAAAGGCGAAGATGTCGTCTTATTGGATCTTCGGGAATTAGAAAATACTTTCTGTGAATATTTCGTAATATGCTCTGGAAATTCAAATACACATGTAGCCTCAATAGCCGCAATCATAGAAAAAAAAGTAAAAGAAAACGCCAATGAAAAACCATGGCATGTGGAAGGTGTGGAAAATGCACAGTGGATTCTTATGGACTATTCCAATGTAATCGTTCATGTATTCCAACGGGAATACCGGGCGTTTTATGATTTAGATAGTTTGTGGGGCGATGCCAAAGAGATTTCTATAACAGCTTAAAAACAAATCGATTGAAAGAGAAAGAAAATTACAATAAAAATAGCAATAACAAGAACAAAAACAAAAAACCCACGGGTGGCGGTTTTAATCCGATGTGGATTTATACGGCCGTGATACTGTTTTTGATTGGTTTTATGTTTTTGCCCAATAATTTTGGTGCCACAACGGAGAGAATTGACCGAGGAACCTTTAATGAGTATCTCAAAGAAGGCTATATCAAATCCGTGAAACTGTACCTTGAAGACAATAAAGTAGAAGTTTTTCTGACAGAAGAAGCACTAAAGTCTGATAAATTCAAGGATATCAAAGAGCCTAATTCCGGTTTAGGTGCTTTTTCACAGGCAGCCCCCAATTTTTCATTCATCGTGGCCGACAATGCCAACTTTGAAGAAGAAACTGAAAAAGTAATCCAGGAAAGCAATCTGAAAACAACTTACACCAATATTCCTCCCGATAAATTCAGCAATTTCATTGGGCCTATTCTGATGTGGGTGTTGATCTTCGGTGCTTTATGGTTTTTTATGTTCCGAAGAATGGCCGGTGGCGCAGGTGGACCCGGCGGGCAAATTTTCAACATCGGAAAATCCAGGGCCAAATTGTTTGATGAAAATGACAAAGTCCCCGTTACCTTTAAAGATGTAGCCGGCTTGGAAGGCGCCAAAGAAGAAGTGGAAGAAATCGTAGAATTTCTGAGAAATCCAGGAAAATTCACAAAACTTGGTGGGAAAATCCCGAAAGGCGCATTGTTAGTCGGTCCTCCCGGAACCGGAAAAACCCTTTTGGCCAAAGCCGTGGCCGGAGAAGCCAAAGTGCCATTTTTCTCACTTTCAGGTTCTGATTTTGTGGAAATGTTTGTGGGCGTTGGCGCATCCAGAGTTAGGGATTTATTCAAAAACGCCAAGGACAAAGCACCATCTATCATTTTTATTGATGAAATTGATGCCATCGGACGTGCCAGAGGAAAAAATAATATCACCGGTGGAAATGATGAACGGGAAAACACGCTGAATCAGCTTTTAACTGAAATGGATGGATTTGGAACCGATACGAATGTCATTGTCCTTGCTGCGACCAACCGTGCAGATGTTTTAGACAAAGCCCTGATGCGTGCCGGTCGTTTTGACAGGTTGATTCACGTGGATTTACCGGAATTGAATGAAAGAAAGGCAATATTTGAAGTGCATTTAGATCCTTTGAAATTAGGAAAAGATGTGGATGCTGAATTTTTGGCCAAGCAAACCCCTGGATTTAGCGGTGCCGATATCGCCAATGTATGTAATGAAGCAGCTTTGGTGGCAGCAAGAAAAGACAAAAATGAAGTTGAACGTCAGGATTTTCTGGATGCAGTTGACCGGATTGTGGGTGGACTTGAGAAAAAAGGAAAATTAATCAAACCCAAAGAAAAATTGAGAATCGCATACCACGAAGCTGGTCACGCAACAGTTGGCTGGTTGCTACCCCATGCAGCTCCTTTGGTGAAAGTAACCATTGTTCCCCGCGGGAAATCATTGGGCGCAGCTTGGTATTTGCCGGAAGAAAGACAAATCACCACAACAGAACAAATGCTCGATGAAATCGCCGCAACCATGGGAGGGCGTGCAGCAGAAAAAGTGGTATTCGGAGATATTTCTACCGGTGCTTTGAGTGATTTAGAAAGAGTGACCAAACAGGCGACTGCGATGGTAAGCGTGTTTGGATTGAATGATAAAATCGGAAATATTTCTTACTATGATTCCTCCGGACAGACGGATTATTCGTTCAATAAGCCATATAGTGAAGAAACCGCAAAAATCATGGATGAAGAAATTTCCAAGATTATAGAAACGGAATATGAGCGTGCCAAAAATCTATTGTCGGAACATAGAGAGCAGTTAGATACCTTGGCATATCGACTGTTAGAAAAGGAAGTGCTTTTCAGAGAAGATATGGTGGAAATTTTTGGAGAAAGAGCTTTTGAAGATGATTTGAACATTGACCCTCCGGGAAATATTGTTTCTTCCATCAGTATGGAGCCGGAACAAAAAAACATTGAAAACAAGAATCATATTAATGAATAAATCGGTTTGTTAACCTTGTACTGAATAGAATTGCACGTGAACTTTTGGAAGAAAATAAAAAAGATTTTTGTCCCCGAAACCCCTGATTCAGAAGGGGAGGAGAAAGAAGAGCTTGTGATATTCGGAAAGGAAGACCCCATAGATGTTCAGTTTACCAAAAATTTTATTGCTGGCGGTGGAAATTTCTTCTATTGCGAAAATGAACAGGAAGTATTGGTTCACTTGAAGGAAGTTATTGATTACGAACACATTGATGAAATCATTTGTTTTGATAAAGAGTTAAAATCACTGCTGAACAGGGTGAGTATCAAAACCACTGAAAATCACAAGGACTGTCAGGAATTTGCTTTTTTGAAATGTGAATATTTAGCAGCTTTCAATGGGGTCATTATGCTTTCTTCAGATCAGACGCGTGGTAATAAACAAGATGATTTACCCCAAAATATCATTGTTTACGCACATCCCGAACAAATCGTTCCCAATCTGAGCGATGCCTTGCAGAAGCTCAGACGGGCAAAGAAAAATGAACTTCCTTCCAACATTACTTCACTCAAAGGAAATGGCAGCCACGGAATTGACTCTGCCAATGCGAAAGCCATATATTTGTTACTGGTAGAAAAAAACAAATGAAAGATCTGACGCCCCGCATTCTATCAGGTATTGTTTATATAGCCTTGATTTTCTTCGGAACTACGGGTTCTCCTTGGTTGTTTGCAGGGCTGATGCTTGTCTTCATGCTGTTGTGTCTATTTGAATTTGTCAGATTAACAAGGTTGAAAGATAAATTGTATCAGATATTGGCATTTGCAGGATCTATAGGCGTTTTCTATTATTTTTCTGATTTTCTGCTAAATAGAGGCAATGCATTTTATCTGGACACACTTAGTTTTGCAGGACCTGTGCTTTTTCTCTTGGCATGTTTCACCATCTTGTTTTCAACCGATGAACTGAGAACGGAATTCGGGAAAGCAACGATTGGAATAATTTATACGGCAGTTCCATTTTCACTCGCATTGACCCTCCCTCAAACGATTTTTGATTTGGGCAAAGAAGTCATCACCAAAGAGATTCTTTTTATTTTTATTTTAATCTGGGTAAGTGATGTGATGGCTTATGTCTTTGGAAGTTTGTGGGGCAAAAATAAGTTGGCACCGAAAATTTCAAGTGGAAAAACTTGGGAAGGAGCCATCGGCGGATTTGCGTTTACTATTCTGATGGGTTATTTGCTTCAATATCATTTTCTGGAACCGGGAAGAATCAACTGGCTAATTGCCGGATTGATAGTCGGCGTTTTTGCACCTTTGGGAGATTTGGTTGAATCGAAGTTAAAACGGTATTTTGATGTGAAAGACAGTGGGAAATTATTGCCCGGTCATGGCGGATTTCTCGACAGGTTGGACAGTTTTCTGTTTGTAATTCCAATGATATATTTGTATTTATTATTAATTAAGTTTTTATGAGTTTGCATAGAGAGGGAAAATCTATTTTGATATGGTTTTTTGTTGGTTTTTTAATTCTTTCGTACTTCATTTTTAAATTTTTGCCGATTGCTGTTGCTGCTTTTTTAGCCCTCGCCCTGTGGGTGTTGTATGGATTTATCATTTGGTTTTTCCGAAATCCGGTTCGCGAAGCAAGTTGGTCCCCAAATGATGTAATCGCTCCGGTGGATGGAAAAGTCGTGGTGATTGAGGAAGTGGAAGAGAAAGAGTTTTTAAAATCCCGTTGTATTCAGGTTTCCATTTTCATGTCGCCGCTGAATGTACATATTACAAGGTATCCCGTTTCAGGAAAAGTCATTTATACAAAATATCATCCTGGAAAATATTTGGTAGCCTTTCATCCCAAATCCTCGGAATTGAATGAGAGAACAACCGTAGTAGCAGAAACCGAAAGCAAACACCAAGTGCTTTTCCGACAAATTGCAGGTGCAGTTGCCCGGAGAATTGTACTTTATGCCAAAGACGGCGATTCGGCACAAGCTGGAAAAGAATACGGATTCATTAAATTCGGCTCCCGATTGGATGTTTTTTTACCGCTTGGTACGGAAATTTTGGTGAATTTGGGTGATAAAACCAAAGGAGGTATTCAAAAGATTGCGGAATTAAAGTAAGTTTGCAAATAAAATCAAAAAAAGAAAACAGATGAAAAAATTAGGATTACTGATTGCCGGTGTATTTTTTCTGACCGCCTGTGACGGAAATTCAACCGGAAATAAGGGGATTTTACCACTTGAACACGACGGTATCATGGAGCAGGCCGATGATACGGCTGAAGTTCAACAGCAAGTCGAAGCGACTGAAGATGTAGCTGTGCCGGAAGTGGAAGAAACAACTGAAGAGCCGTTTGAAGAATAATCCGGTAATTTTACCCTTTTCCTGAAAAAGGATAAACCCCGAACCCAACGACCGAACTGATTTGAGTCGCAAGATTGTCGTTGGTTTAATTTTATATTCCACAAATGATACTCGCTGTCGATGTCAGTTACAGAGACCAAATTGCCAAAGCGGCTGCCGTCGGTTTTGAAGATTGGACAGATGATGTGGAAAAAAAAGTTTGGACGGAAATCATGGAGACTCCGGATGAATATCATTCCGGTGAATTTTACAAAAGGGAATTGCCTTGTATTCTAAGTTTGCTGAATCAGTTGGATCTGAGGGCAGTAGATGTGATTTTGATCGATGGATTTGTATATCTGGACGATGATGATTATCCCGGATTGGGCGGACATTTGTATGAATGTTTAGACAGAAAAATTCCGATTATCGGCGTGGCCAAATCCGATTTCGTAACCGTTTTTCGAAATAAAAGAGAAATCTTTCGCGGCGAAAGCCGAAATCCTATTTATGTTTCAGCAGCCGGAATTGATGTTGGTAAAGCTGCCGATTTAATTCAAAGTATGGCCGGAAATTTCCGGATTCCGGATTTACTCAAAAGGGTGGATTTGCTTTCCAAAGAATGAGATTACGTTCTTTTACTAAAAAAATATTTCCCTGAATTACACTAAAACGATTGTTTTTCCTTCAAAACTTTTCTTCAAATTAAGTTGTCAAATCTTCTCTTTCAACAGCTTTTTAATCACAATTCCATGATTTTAAAGGACTAAAGAACAAAAATACAATGATATTCATTTTAATAAGATTTTTATTGCTAATTTTAGGGTGTCAAATAAAAAATCTTTTAATTATGAAAAAACTATTATTTACTTTTTTTGCATTTCTGATGATATCTTTCTCGCTGACTGCGCAGGAATATATTGCAGTGATACAAAATCCCTACGTTTTGCTACTCGATGCGGAAACCGGGGAAATTGTGAATGAACAGTTTATTGACTTGTCTGCACAAAATCCCACAACACCCAAAGGAATCAGACAGGTTGGTAACGAAATTTGGGTTACAGACCAAATTACAGATGCAGTTTTCCGTTATGATATGGAAGGGAACTTCCTTTCTCAGTTTTCTGGAAATATGGACAATATCAAAGGCTTGGACATCATTGACGGCTCTGAAGTCTGGATAACCAATGCGGGTAGCGGTAATGGAGCACCTGGAGATGCCATCATTAGATTTGATACGGATGGGAATTTTCTGGGTCATTTTTTGACGGACGACAGGTCTTCATTTGATGTGCTGGATATCGGCAATGGAGAGGTCTTAATTTCTTACATCAGCGGAGGTTCGCCCATTGAGAAAAGGGACTATTCAGGGAATTTCCTGAGTTTTGTTGTCAGCCCCAACGTCGTGAATTTTGCAGAACAAATGTGGATTACACAGGATGGAAATTTATTGGTTTCCACATTTAGCGGAACAGCCGGAATTTATATTTTCAATTTAGAAACAGGAGAACAACTCGATTTCTGGTCACAGTCTGGAGCCAGAGGAGTGATGGAAACCGGCGATGGAAACATTCTCTGGACCAGCAGCAGCGGTATTTATCTACTCGACAGAATATCCGGCACCAGCACGATGATTAAATCAGGATCCGCTCAGTTTTTTGCACTACTAAATGCCGATGATGAAGGAGATGAAGGCTGTACCACGCCAACACTGAGTATCAGCGGACCGGATGAGATTTGTGAAAACACGTCTGTCACCCTGACTGCCGATACTAACGGTGAAGAGGTTTACTGGTATGATTCTGAAACTTCTACAACCCCAATTACCAGCGGAACGGATTTCACAACCCCTGAATTGACAGAATCTGTTTCCTACTGGGCGCAAGCCGTAAGCTACGGCGCAGGTGAAGGAGAAACAATTGAAGGGGGTGCAAGGGTAGCTCCTTCCAGCAATTCATCGAGCAGTGTGGTTACCGCAACTTCGCCTTGGGGATTGTCATTTGAAACGACAGAAGCATTTACCATTACCTCGGTTGATGTTTATTTGGCATCAGCCAATCCCGGAAGCTTAGTGATGCAATTATTAGACGAAAACTGGCAGGTATTGGATGAATCAGTCATCGAATGCCCGGCAGGAAGTTCATCCAATCCGGTGCAGTTTGCAGTTCCGCTCAGTTTCTCAGTAGAAGCTAACCAAACCTATCGGCTTGTAGCTTCATCAAGTCCGGATATGGTCAGAGAATTTAGTTCCGGACATCCCGGATTTCCTTATCCGATTGGTGGCGTAGGCTCAGTAACCGGCGGTACTATCAATAATTCAAACACCAATAATAATGTATATTATTTCTTCTACAATTGGACGGTAGAAACTGGATCTGTTGAAATTTGCGAATCTGATCGCATAGAGCATGCGATTGCGGTAAATCCGACTCCGGATGCTCCGACTGGAGAAGCCGATCAATTCTTCCAATTGGGAGATACATTGGCTGATTTAGTTGTGGAAGCCAGTGGCGAGCTTAGTTGGTATGCGGATGAAGAAGGAACTGTTCCTTTACCGGAAACCACAGAACTGGTAAATGAAACAACTTATTACGTAAGTCAAACCATTGAAGGAGGCTGCGAGAGTGCATTGTTTGCCATAACTGTTCATTTGGCTTTAGGTACGAATGACCTGAATGCGCAAATGTTTAGCATTTATCCGAATCCGGTAGAAACAGTGTTGTTCATCAACAGTAAACAAAGCATTGAGTTGGTTGAGATTTTTGACGAAACAGGTCGAAAATTGAATCAAATCAATCAGCTTAATGGCGGAATGATTGATTTCAGCCAATACAAATCTGGAATTTATTCGTTGAGAATATATACTGATAAAGCAATGCAAACCGTGAGAGTGATTAAAAAGTAAAACCGCTCACTTACAAAGGAAAGCCTTCCGTTTTGGAAGGCTTTTTTATGGGGTAAATGAATCAAATCTCAATTTTCATAGCTGAATTATTGCTCGAATATTGCTTAAATTAGCACCATGAATTCATTTACAGAAGAAAATTATCTGAAAACCATTTTCAATCTTTCTGAGAAAACCGGTGAAGTCAGCGTCAATGAATTGAGCAAAGCTTTGGACATCAAAATGCCAACCGTCACAAGTATGCTCAAAAAGCTGGCCTCAAAGGGATATCTGAAATACACTGCCTACAGGCCGGTTGAGCTTACCACTTCCGGCAAAAAAGAAGCACTATTGGTCATCCGAAAACACCGACTGACAGAAATGTTTCTGGTCGATAAAATGGGCTTCGGTTGGGAAGAAGTACACGAAGTAGCGGAACAAATCGAGCACATTCATTCACCCAAATTTTTTAATAAAATGGACGAAATGCTCGATTATCCCACAGTAGATCCACACGGTTCGCCCATTCCGGACAGAGATGGAAAAATTCAGTTGAAAAATTACCGCACACTAAACAGTTTTCAAGAAGGAGACAAAATCAAAATACTGGCTGTTACCAATTCGGATGATGGGTTTCTGAAATACCTGAATTCAAAAAATCTAAATTTAGGAGCCAAGCTTGAGATTCTGGAAATCGAAGAATTTGACAAAAGCATGAATGTGAAATTCAAAAACAACATATTGACACTCAGCAACAAAGCTGCTGACAAAATTCTGGTCGAAAAAATATGAGCATGGATTTTCAGGATACTATCTGTGCAACTTCCACCGCACAAGGCATTGGCGCATTGGGCATTGTCCGTGTTTCAGGCAAAGAGGCTATCAAGATTGTCAACCAAATTTTCAAGGGAAAAAACATAGAGGAAGCAGAATCACATACGGTGCATTATGGATTTATTATTTCCTCCCCAACCTTCCTCAGAGGGGAAAGAACTTCTAACACCCAACTTCAGTCTTCCAACATGATTGATGAAGTCATGGTCTCGGTTTTTAAAGCACCCAAAACTTTTACAGCCGAGGATTTGGTGGAAATCTCCTGCCATGGTTCACCTTATATTCAACAACAAATCATTGAGGCTTTGATTCAGCAAGGTGCTCGTATGGCTGAACCGGGCGAGTTTACACAACGCGCTTTTCTGAATGGCCGCATTGATTTGTCACAAGCCGAAGCTGTGGCCGATTTGATTTCGGCCGAAAACAGAGCTTCGCACCGGATTGCGCTCAACCAGATGCGCGGCGGAATTTCTTCGGAATTGAAAGATTTGCGCGAAGAATTAATCAATTTCACTGCATTGATTGAATTGGAATTGGATTTTTCGGACGAAGATGTGGAATTCGCCAACCGAAAGGAATTAGAGGATTTGATTCAAAATTTAAAATCTAAAATTCAAAATCTCATTACAACTTTTGAATATGGGAATGCCATCAAAAACGGAGTTCCTGTGGCCATCATCGGAAAGCCCAATGCCGGAAAATCAACCTTACTCAATGCTTTGCTCAACGAAGAAAGAGCCATCGTCAGCGATATTGCCGGAACGACACGAGACACCATTGAGGAAACCATGACCATCGACGGAATTACATTCCGATTCATCGACACCGCCGGAATCCGTGAAACCACCGACACGATTGAAGCCATCGGTGTGGAAAAAGCAAAAGAAAAAATTGCGCAAGCAAAAATTGTGATTCATTTGTATGAAGATGATATTGAAATCTTGAAAGAGCTCGAAAGAATGCTGCAAGAAAAAGTGGTTTTCAATCTGTTGAGCAAAATTGACAAAGAAGGCCACGACCACGAAATGGACATGGAATCACTGCAAAGGAATCATCCCAATTACCACCATTTTGGATTGTCGGTCAAAAAAAACATCCATCTCGACCGGCTCAAAAACGAATTGGTCGAATCGGTCAAAAGCGGCGTGGACGAAAACACGGTCATCATCACCAATGTCCGACACAAAGAGGCATTGCTCAAAGCCATGGAATCTTTAGAAAATGTGGAATCCGGAATGCAGTCAGGGCTGACCGGTGATTTATTGGCCTTTCATCTGAGGGACACGCTCCGGCACATCGGTTCCATCACCGGGCAGATCGATGTGGACCAAGATATTTTGGGAACTATCTTCGGGAAATTTTGTATTGGGAAGTAATTTACAGAGAATCAAGATTTAAATTTACACCCGAAATGGAGAAAAAGTTGCAAATGAAATTCCAACGTTTGCAGTTTGCATACTAACGCCTATCCCACAAGGTCGAGACACATTGTGCATTGTTTTTCAATCTGTAGTAGAATCAAGCCACACCAAAGCCGCAGTCATCATTGCCTGCAAACCCGTTTTCAGGGTAGGATGGAGGACAGGCGCGAATTTGGGAGAATGATTGCTCGGGATTTTATTGATTTCATTGTTCTTCTTTGCTTCCAAAAAGGTTTTGGGATCAGTTCCACCAACAAACCAGAAGACATAAGGCACTTGCCAACTTCTGCCGAAAACACTGAAATCTTCACTGGCTGAAGCCGGCTGAGTTTCCATCGATTTATTGCCGAATTGCGCATCAAAGGCAGCTGCTAATTTTGCGGAGGCTTTCGCATCGTTTACAGTCATTGGATAGCTATTGATATAGGTGATTTCAGGTTTTTTCGGTGCATTCGAAGCATGGCATTCTGCAACACAAATCCTTTCCACCGCAGACAGAATATGGTCTTTCACAGAATCATTGAAAGTCCGGATATTGAGTTTGATGGTCGCATTGTCGGGAATGATATTTTCCTTTGTTCCGGCCTGGATAGAGCCAATGGTTAAAACTGCATTTTCAGTGGGTGCTATTTCTCGGGAAACGATGGTTTGCAGCCGCATGGTTGTAGCCGCAGCCATGATTACCGGATCTATAGAGGTTTGAGGTTGAGAACCATGCGCGCCTTGACCGAACAGTTTGATTTTCAATCTGTTTCCGGCAGATAAAATAGAACCACTGCGATGACTTACCGTGCCGGCTTCACCGACCATAACGTGTTGACCGAGGATGATGTCAGGTTTTGGGAAGCGTTCCATCATTCCAGCATCAATCATGCTTTGTGCGCCAAGTCCCACTTCTTCGCCCGGTTGGAATACAATCATCAAAGTCCCTTTCCATTCGGCTTTGTGTTCGGAAAATAATCTTGCTACACCCATCATCCAAGTGACGTGCAAATCATGACCACAAACATGGGAAACCCCCACTTCTTTTCCTTCTTCATCTCGGGCAACAACCTTGCTCGCATAGTCCAAACCGGTAGCCTCTGTTACGGGCAATGCGTCCATATCTGCGCGAAGCATGACCACCGGGCCGTCCCCATTATTCATCAAACCCACGACACCGGTTACACCAACTTCAGTGCTTACTTGATAATTGTATTTCTTCAAATAATCGGCTGCTATTTTGGCGGTTCGGAATTCCTGCATTGACAGTTCAGGATTTCGATGTATATCTTTGTATATTTCCTCTAATTCAGGAAGCAATGAATCCACGAAAGGACTCATTTTATTATTGAAAGCTTTGATTTTTTCAATGGTCATGATCTTTGATTTTCAGTTATTTTATGATCTTCTTTGGAATGGTCAGTCGGATTGCGACAATTGCAATCAGTACCATTAAAACATTGAATAATAATCCCATGGCGGCGGCATAGCGAACATTGATATTGGACGTTTTGCCAAGAAAAATTTCAGCCATCGGAGTGGCTTCATTGTTCATTTTACTTAATCCGTAATAGATAGCGGCTGAAATGGCGACCCCCAAAGCAGCTCCCAATGAGGATGCCATTTTATAAATTCCCGATGCCCCGCCAACTTTGTCGCCCGGAATATTGCTCACTGCCGCATCGATGGAAGGCGTGGCGTAAAATCCAAGTCCGGTTCCAAAAAGTGTGAATCCAATAAAAGTCAGAATGATGTATTCTTTGGCGGGTAAAATTGTGAAACAAGTGAGCAGAATTCCAAAGCCGGTGATGTAACAGCCGAGCAGCATAGGTTTTCTGGTTCCCCATTTTTGAAGTAATTTTTCACCTATGCGAATGGTGCTCAGGATTGCGACCAAATATCCAACGGTCATCAAACCGGATTGCAAAGAGTTTAATCCTGCTTGTTGCTGCACCAAAGCCAAGGAAACGAGCATGGTACCCGCAGCACCATTCAATAGAAAATTAGAAACTGTAGCTCCGGTAAAAATTTTATTTTTGAAAATACTCAAATCGATGAAACAGAATTTACTTTTGTTTTCAATTTGGTAAAATGCGACTGAAGCAATGATGAAAATAAGGATACCGCCCAGAGTCACAGGGCTGAACCAACCCAAAGCAGAGCCTTGTCCGATAACGACATTCAGTGCAACCATCGCAATGATGAAAGCAATTAGTCCGGGCCAGTCGAATGCTTTGTGTTCCGAAGTTTGTTGAACTTTACTTTCGGGCGTTCCACGCAGCAACAGAAGGCTGATAACGGCAATGATGATGGAAAATACAAAAATCCAACGCCACCCGATGGAAGAAGCAATCAGCCCTCCAAATAAGGAACAAAGACCTGAACCGCCCCAAGAACCGATGGACCAAAAGCTAAGTGCCCGTTGGCGTTCTTTTCCTTCAAAATAAGCCTGTACAAGTGCGATGGTAGCTGGCATGATACAAGCAGCGGATAGCCCTTGTAGAATCCGGCCGGTCAAAAGGAAAACCGCTGTTCCGGTGGGAGAAATTACAATTAGCAATGAACCGGCTATGCTGAGTGCAAGTCCGATGTAAGTCATTTTCACACGGCCTATTTTGTCGGCCAATCCTCCGGCTACAACGATGAAAATTCCGGAAAACAAGGCTGTGATACTAACTGCAATGCTGATAATGTCATTGCTGATGCCGAGTTCGGATCCCATGGTCGGTGCAATATTCAGCGTAGTCTGTGCAAAAAGCCAAAAGGTAATAACCGCCAAAACGATTCCTAAAATCAGCTTGTCATTGCCGCGGAATTCTGTTGAGGTATTTGCTGAACGGGGTGCTTCCATATTCGGGTATCTTATTTGCAAACGAAAGTCGTTGCAATTAATTTGAAACAACTTCCCTGAAGTTTCAGGATGACTAAGTTAATGATTTCTCATTCACACAGCCTGAATTAATTGTAGGATATTTTTAGAATCCGTAACTTGTGTCATTATTCGAATAAAAACTGTTAGATTTCGATGATTCTTGGAATGATGTATTGTGTTGAAATGTAATGAATTATAAGTCAAATTTAAGGTGTGTTTTCCGAGAATGTCGTTCCAAAGTTTATCCATCAAAATTTAAAATTACTTCATGATAATTGCATCCAAATGAAAACACTTTAAATAATCCCAAAATCTGTTTGGTCAAACAGTTAAGAAACCTTACATTTGCAACCCAAAATAAAAATTATAATTAAATGACTCATTATGAAACTGTTTTCATTTTAACTCCCGTTCTGTCTGATACTCAGGTGGAGGAAGCAGTTAAAAAAGTAGAGGATTTCCTGAAAGATTCAAAAGCGGAAATCGTTGAACAAGAAGATTGGGGCTTGAAAAAATTGGCTTACCCAATCCAGAACAAACGCAATGGTTTTTACCATTTGGTTGAATTCAAATCTGATGACCACAATTTGGTTTCAGCATTGGAATTGATGTTTAAACGCGACGAACGCGTGATTCGCTATCTGACCGTGAAATTGGACAAACACGCCATCGATTGGGCAGAGAAAAGAAGATTGAAATTGAAAACTGAAAAAACCAACGCTTAAAAATTAGAGAAATGGCAATAGACGATTTGGCAAAAAAAGCAGCAGAAGGAAGCGGTAGTGAAATCCGTTACCTATCTCAATTGGATATAGACACACAGTCACTGAAAAAATTCTGTCGGTTCAGAAAATACGGCATCAAATACGTGGACTACAAGGATCCAAAATTCCTGATGCAGTTCATCAACGAGCAGGGAAAAATCCTTCCCCGTCGATATACCGGAACTTCCTTGAAATATCAGAGAAAAGTGGCCACGGCCATCAAGCGCGCAAGACATCTTGCCCTGATGCCTTACATTGGTGATCAATTAAAATAAGTCAAACCTGAAAAAGAAATAAGATGGATATTATATTAAAACAGGATGTGGAAAATTTGGGTTTTGAACATGAGATTGTTTCCGTAAAACCGGGTTATGCCCGTAATTTTTTGATACCCAAAGGGAAAGCCGTTTTAGCAACTCCGGCCAAAAGAGAAGAACTCAATAAACTTTTGGAATCCAGAAAAGCCGAGGAAGAAAAACTGATTGCCCAAGCCAATGAAATGTCAGCCAAATTAGAAGGCTTAGACATCAAAATTGAAGCGAAAGTTGGTTCCGGACCCAAATTGTTTGGATCTGTTAACAATGCAGATTTGGCAGATGCATTGAACAATGCGGGAGTAGAAATTGAAAGAAAAAACATCAAAATCCCCGGAAATACAATCAAAAGATTAGGAAAAAGCATTGCGAAAATTCGTTTTCATCGTGATGTGGAAACGGAATTCGAATTTGAAATCGTTCCAGATCAGGCTTCAATTCAAAAAGCGGAAGCTGCAGCCAAAGCCAAAGCTGAGGTCGCCAGAATGGATGCTGAAAGAATTGCAGCAGCCGGCAAGAAAGATGATTCTTCATTTAGATTTGATAATCCACTTTATGCAGGACAAGCTAAAAAAGAAGAAACGCCGATGGAAGAAACTGAAACAGCCGTTGAAGGAGATAACACTCCGACAGAAGAAGCTTAATCAAGTATTTCAAAATATAGATAAAAACCACTCATTCTTGGGTGGTTTTTTGTTTTTTTTAAGGATTTTCCTTGTAAATTTCCAATTCATCAAAAAAGCCATCGTTCAGATAGCTTTATCGGTGATTTTCAATCCGAGATTCAGACAATTTCCGCACTCAATCCGCGTTCGAGCAGGGCAGTACACATGGGTTCCAGAAAATCAAAACTTCCGGTTTTCACTTCACATTTTCCTTTGAAATGAACTAACCAAGTGCATTGTTCGGCTTGTTCGGGCGTATGTTGACAAACTTCAATCAGAGACGCTATCACAAAATCAAAAGTATTCACATCGTCATTGTGCAATACAATCACGTTCAAGTCTTCTTCCTGAAAGAGGATGTTCACTTCAGATTCCTCTTTCCAAATCGGTTTGGTGTGAAAATTAAAATTCAATTCCAAGTTTTTTAATTGGTTTTAATAAATTTCAAAGCTATCCATTCATTTCTCTGTTTCCGGCTTTCAAATCTCAGGCCGTTCTCTTTGCAAATATTTTTAATGTCCTCAAAATCAGTTTCCATTAAACCACTGAGAATAAGCACTCCGTTTGCAAAGTTAAGCGATTTCACATAGACCGGAATATCATTCGTCAGGATGTTCTTGTTAATGTTGGCTAAAATCACATCAAAAATCCTTTCCCCCAACAGGCTGGCATCGCCCAATTTCGGATGAATTTCCACGCCATTTCTTGCAGCGTTTTCGATGGAATTTTCAATGGCCCAGTCGTCAATATCAATTCCTTCCACATAGGCAGCGTTCCTCATTTTTGTAAGTATGCCGAGAATGGAAGTCCCGCAACCCATGTCTAACACGGTTTTTCCGTTCATTTCCGTTTCCAGAATATATTCCACCATCAAATGTGTGGTTTCATGATGCCCGGTGCCAAAAGACATTTTCGGTTCAATGATGATTTCATACGGAATTTCTGGTTTGGATTCATGAAATTCGGTTCGGATGTAACAAAGATTATCGACCAAAACCGGTTTGTAGCCTGATTCCCAAATCTGGTTCCAGTTTTGTTTTTCAATTATCGTTCGGTGGATGTTCACCGTCGGGATTTGCAATGAATCAATCGTTTCCCTTATATTATTTTCATTATCTAAATTTGCTTGTATATAAGCTTTTACGCCGTTTTCAGTTTCTAAAAAACTTTCAAAATCTCCTTCTCCCAAAACAGCAATGAGAATTTCTCTCCAGGGTTCAAGCGGGGAAATGGAGATGTCGTATTCGGTATAATTCATGTCAGAATTTTATTTTCTCGCAGAGATGATGGTGGTGAAATCATCTACATCCAATGAAGCGTTTCCAACCAATGCACCGTCAATATCGAACTGCTCAAAGAAATCAGAAGCGTTACCGGCAGTCACGCTTCCACCGTAAAGAATGGAAGTGGAATGCGCCACAGTCAGTCCTTTTTCTTCGCCGAGTACTTTTCGGATGTAGGCATGCATTTCCTGTGCCTGATCAGGATGTGCAGAAACGCCGGTGCCTATGGCCCAAACCGGTTCATAAGCGACAATCAGATTGTCTTTTAGATTCTCTTCAGACTGTCTTTCCAATGCGATTTTAATTTGTTCTCCGACCACTTTGAAGTGTTTTCCGGCTTCACGTTCCTCTAATTTTTCTCCTACGCATAAAATCGGACTCATGCCGTTTTCATAAAGATGCGTCATCTTTTTTCCGATGTATTTATTCACTTCATGATGGTATGCGCGTCTTTCAGAATGCCCGATAATGCTCAGGTGAATCCCGATGGACAACAATTGTTTCGCAGATACATCCCCGGTAAAAGCACCTTCCGGCATGGCAGATACGTTTTGCGAAGCAATGGTTATCGTGCTGTTTTTCAGGTCTTTGTTTACTTGATCCAGAAAAAGGTGTGTCGGTGCGATGACAACCTCGGCAACGGGTTTGTGGATTTTCACCCACGTATTCAGTCTGAGTGCTAATTCTCTGGCTTCCTGAAAGGTCAAATTCATTTTCCAGTTTCCGGCAACAATTTTTCGTCTCATAGTTTATAGATTTTTATGCGTATAAATTCACTTTAAATTCTTTGTTAAAATTATAAAAAAATAAGGTCTTGGAAAAATTGAATTTCAAATTACTCAAAATATTTTCAGTTTGAAATTTAAAATATATCAAAGAAAGATTTTTAAAAATTAATATCTAATAGAAGTTTGTCATAATTCAATATTAAACATTTGTTGATTAATTAATTATGAATTTCAATTAAATTGAAAATACAAGTAATTTTATTTGAAATTTCATGCTGATATTTTTCTTATGATTGCGTTCTGACTTTGGGGTCTAAAAATCCGTAAGTGATATCCACAAAAATATTGATGAGGATAAACGTCGTTGCAATCACCAAAACTGCTCCCGTGATGACAGGAAGATCCAAAGTATTCAGTGCGTTCACAATTTCCTTTCCCAATCCGTTCCAGTTAAATATAAACTCCACAAAAACCGCTCCCGCCAACATGGAGGCAAACCAGCCGGATGTAGCGGTAATTACAGGATTCAAAGCATTTTTCAAAGCGTGTTTCCGAATGACGTTTTTGGCTTGCAGACCTTTCGCAAAAGCCGTACGGATATAATCCTGACTCATCACTTCCAATAGAGAATTTCTCGTCAATTGCGTAATCACGGCCAAAGGACGAATTCCTAATGTCAATGCCGGAAGAATCAGGTTTTTCAACGCCAGATGTTTTCCGTTGCCCATATCGTCGATTTCATAAAGGCTGCCTGTCATGTTCAGTCCAGTGTACTGATGCAGTAAAAATGCGAAAATATAAGCGATGATGATGGCCGAAAAGAATGAAGGAATGCTCATTCCCATACTCGTCAAAACCAAAAGCGTGCGGTCAATCCAACTGTCCTTGACCAAAGCCGACCAAATCCCCAGGATTACGCCGATGACAAATGCGAAAACAATTGCAGAAACAGCCAGCACAATGGTATTGGGCAAAGTTTCCCGAATGATGTCACTGACAGGTTTTCCCTGTTTTTGAAATGAAATTCTCAGAAAGGGATATTTCAACATCATGATGGAATTTCCTATGCTTAACAACTGAATTCCGGTGTATTTCCCGGAATTCAGGGAAGTGTAAGCATCTCCCGAACGGGCATGTAGGGAAACCGGTGAAAGGTCGTTCAGATAATAAAAATACTGTTTCCACATCGGCTGGTCAAGACCGAGGTTTTTGCGAATCAGTTCCAACTGTTCCGGGTCTTCCTTTTGGTCGAGCATCATCCGCGCAGGATCACCTGGAAAAACTGTAAACAACAGAAAGACAATCGTTACCACCCCAATCAAAGTCAGGAAACTGTAAAATAGTTTGTTGAGAATGTAACGAATCACAGATTTACTTTTTTAATGTCAGTCTTTCCATTAGTTAATTAATTCATTGTTTCCAAAATTTCTTCTGTGGTTGGCAAGGGATTGTTGTGGAATTTTCCGACTACGGTTCCTGTTTTAAGTGTCATGATTCCCGGGTTGGTTCTGAGCATGGTTTTCAGTGTAATCTGATCTACAAAACAAATTTGGAAATCGGTGCCTGCCACATCACCGTTTGATAAACCAATGACTTTTACGTCTTTTGTAATCAGTTCATTATAAAGTTGATTCAACTGATTTACACTTTCTGTTGAAACTTTGTCTGCGAACGGCATCACAAAGAAAACGAGTTTTGGTTCTTCCATATAAACATCCGTCATATCGCCTTCTTCGCAATCTAAAATAAAATCATGAATCGGAGGTTCGTAACCGCTTGAAATCTTTTTGGTTTCTGTCAGATCCACCTGCAATTCCCAGGGCGTGCCTTCTCTGTACCATTTGTCGTCCTCCAAATATTCTTGATCGGTGATTTTCGTGATTTCGCCGGTTTCCTTGTTTTTCATGGTGTAAGTAACGCGAAATTGAGGTGGTTCTTTTCCTAATTCTTCAGCCGACTTCATTCCTTCGGGAATGTTTTTACCGACAGCATAAGCTCTGAAATCAATAATGGGTTGTTTCTTGATTCCCATATAGGAAATCCATCCACAAATCAGTACTGCCACGGCCAAGGCTGTGATGTTTAAACTTCTATTTCGGGTGAATGGCTTTATATGTTTGATTCCCAATAATATAACTAAAATTAAAACAAGCAGAATAATGTCTTTCCAGAACGAAGTCCACGGTTCTAATTTCATGAAATCCCCAAAGCATCCACAGTCTGTTACTTTGTTGAAATAGGCGGAATAAAATGTCAAAAATGAAAAGAAAAGAATCATCAGCAGCAAGGCCCAAACGGTGAATTTCCTGAAAATTCCGAGCAATAATAATACCCCGAGCAGGATTTCAAAAATGCTCAGAAAAGTGGCCTGCGGCAATGCCATGTCATGCAAAAATCCGATATTAAAAATCTGGGGAGAAAAATATTCTTCCAATTTATAACTGAACCCAACCGGGTCAATGGCCTTCACAAAGCCGGAAAATATAAAAAAGACCCCGACGATGACTCTCAAAAAGTTAACTATATATTTCATTGTAAATTAATTTCTTTTTATGATTTTTAAATATTAATTTTAGTATCGATTAAAGCTGTTTTCAGCTGATTGACTTTTTCCTCAAACTTAGGGAAATCTTTTTTATCTATCATTTCTTTAATGATTCTGATTTCTTGTTTGCCATCTTTGAAAATATAATCTCCCGCACTGAATTTAATCTCTTTCAATTCATTGATTTTTAATACTTTATTCTTGTTGAATCCATATAAAATCAGTTCATCTTCCGTGATTTTGAAAAAGCCGTTTTTCATATTGAAATAAAAATATCCAACCCACAACAGTCCGATGCCCCAATTTAGGAAAGGTGCGTAATCCGGTAAATTCCAGTCAGCTATTATTTGAATGAATCCGAGTAAAATAAAAAACAAACCGACGGATAAACCGAGATAAATTCTCCAGCTGTTTTGTCTAATTTTCATTTTCCTTCTCTCAAAAGTATCAATGCGAAAACCGCATAATTGATGATGTCTAAATAATTGGCGTCTAATCCTTCAGACACGGTGGTGTTTCCTGAATTATTTTCTATGCTTTTTATTCTGAATAATTTCTGAATGATTAAATCCGTGATGGAACTAACTCTCATTTCTCTCCAAGCTTCACCGTAATCATAATTTTTGGCGGAAAGCAGTTCGATGGCTGCTTTGCATTGTTTTTCATATTCTTGCGAAGCTTTTTCTCCTGTGAAATCGGGGGTGATTACAGGTTTGTGTTCAAGTTGAATCATCGCCATGATGGAATAATTGATGATGCCGATGAATTCCGTTTCTTCATCATCTTCTACTTTTCTTTTTCCGAGTTCTTGTATATTTCTGATTCTCACGGCTTTGATATAGATTTGATCCGTTAGTGAAGGCATTCTCAAAATCCGCCACGCAGTACCGTAATCATTGTGTTTTTTTTCAAACAAAGCTTTGCATTCTGCAAAAATTTCCGAAAATTGATTTAAAGTTTTTTCCATAAATTCGTTTCGGTTTCAAAAATAATAATAACCAATCAGATTATGCTAATGAACTGCAAAGGAAAGTTGATTGATTTTTCAACGCCCGCCATCATGGGAATTTTGAATATGACACCGGATTCATTTTATTTCGGCAGTCGGATTTCGGATGTGGATGCTGCTTTGCGCAAGACTGAAAAGATGCTTTCAGATGGCGCGGATTTCATAGATATAGGGGGAATGTCCACCCGTCCGGGTTCTGAGATTTTGTCCGAAGAGCAAGAGTTGAATCGAGTGGTTCCGGTCATCCAAGCCATTCAGGAAAGATTTCCGGAATCGCTGATTTCCATTGACACTTACCGCGCAAAAGTTGCGGAAGAAGCCGTATTGGCTGGAGCGGCTATTATCAATGATATTTCCGCCGGAAATCTGGATGATAAACTGTTTGAAACCGTAGCCAAGCTTCAGGTTCCTTATATTTTGATGCATATGCAGGGCAATCCACAGACCATGCAGCTCAATCCTACTTATGAAAATGTCGTGGAAGAAGTCAATCTTTTCTTGTCAGAAAAAATTTATGTACTGAAGAAATTAGGCGTAAATGACATCATTCTCGATCCGGGATTTGGGTTTGGAAAAACAGTCAGACAAAACTATGAATTGCTGAGGCATTTGGATTTAATCGGGTTTGGAGAATATCCGATTTTAGTAGGTGTTTCCAGAAAGTCAATGATAACAAAATTATTGAATATCAAAACGATGGAAGCATTAAACGGAACTACTGCTTTAAATGTATTGGCTTTGGAAAAAGGAGCGAATATACTTAGGGTTCACGATGTCAAAGCAGCATGGGAAGCCGTTCAAATCTGGAATGAATTCCACGCTGCGGAATGATTTTACATTCCATTTTGTGCGTTGGATTCGACTTTCATGTTAACTAAAGAATTTTAAATTTGTGAGAATTAAAACTTAAAATTATGTCAGAATTTGATTTGGATGACCTGAAGAAAATTTACCACAGTCGGGAACTCATTGATAAATTGGTCAAAAATGGAATTATCAAAGAGAAAAAATTTCGGAAGCAGCTTGAATACGAAATCGAGTTAGATAAACTTCAGATGGAATTATTGCGCTTGCAGGAATATATAATCAACAATAAGAAACGGCTTTTGATTATTTATGAAGGCAGAGATGCTGCGGGGAAAGGCGGAACCATCAGCCGCACCATTGCTAAAATGAATCCGAAAAATTATCATGTCACAGTGTTGCCCAAACCGAGTGAAATTGAGCAGCGACAATGGTTTATCCAAAGATATGTCAAACAGTTACCGATGCAGCAGCAAGTGGTTTTCTTTGACAGAAGCTGGTACAACCGCGCTGTGGTGGAACCGGTTTTTGGATTTTGTACCCCGGAGGAGTACGCATCCTTTATGCGGCAGATTAATCCATTTGAAAATATTTTGATTGAAGATGGAATGCTAATTATCAAATTCTATTTGACGATTTCCAAAGAAGAACAGATTGAGCGTTTGGATGACAGAAGAAAAGATCCGCAAAAACAATATAAAATTGGTGGATTGGACGAATATGCCATTGAGAAATGGGATGATTATTCATTTTATATCGAAAAAATGCTGAGAGAAACAGGTACCGAACAATCCCCGTGGGTGGAAATCATTTCGGATAATAAAAGGAAAACCCGGCTTGATACGATGAAATATATTTTACAGCATGTGGAAGGTTTTGAACCGAATATCGATATTAAAATCAGCAAAAAAAGAATAAAAATCCATCAATAATCAAACATCGGTTTCCACATAATAATCCGTAATTTTGCAAAAGCAAGCCGACTTGTCGCTTCCTGCTTCAGGAGGAGGAAAGTCCGGACACCACAGAGCAGCATAGCGGGTAACGCCCGTCGTCTTGGCTTAGCCGAGAAAGGACTAGTGCAACAGAAAGCAAGTACAGTGCGGCTGTAGTGAAATCAGGTAAACTCTATGCGGTGCAATGCCAAATATACCGGCAGTTAAGGGCGGCTCGTCCGTTGCCGGGGGGTAGGCAGATAGATCCCGCGGGTAACTTCGGGGCCAGATAAATGACAAGAATCCTGAACATTCAGGATACAGAATCCGGCTTACTGGCTTGCTGTTTTTCCATGTTATTGAATTTTATACGACTAAATCATTGATGAGAAATTGAATTCAAAATGATTGAAATCCTGGTTTTGGTAATTTCTTTCATTATTTATATTTTAGCCATAAATATTAAAAACTGAAATTTATGAAAAAGATTATTGCCATGGCAGCCTTCATCGCTGCTCCTTTCATGTTCGCACAGCAAAAACCAACTACAACTCAGGTAAAAAGTGAAAGCCCTTCATCTGTAAAAGCATTGGAAACGAGTCAGCAGATGAAATCGGATAAAAATGTAAAAGCTCAACAAACGGAATCCAAAACAGACAATCTTCATAGGGTTTCCAGAGGTGATGAACCTACGGCACAGGAAGTAGGCAAAGGAAGTGCGGTTACGAAAGAAAGAAATGAAAAGGATGAAAAAATCCTGAAAGAACGTTTGGAAAAAAGAAGAAAAATGATGGAAGCCGACAAAAAGAAGGCTCCTCAAGCTTCAAGTCTCAAAGAAATTGAAGTAAAAAAACAGTGAAGTTGAAATCTGAAAAGCCCGTTCCAAGCGGGCTTTTTCATGTGAATTTCTTTGCTTATTTCAACAGTTTCAGATAGGCATCGATGGTATCGTTTGGCACGGCTACCGATAAAACATAATGTTTAATTTTCCATCCTTCAGAAGTCAGCACGACTACGCCCGACCCACGGCAAACGCCCATCCAAGTGTTCAAAGTTTCGTCAAACCAAGCGAGTTTCCCGTCTTCATACAAATAAATATTCCTAGCCTTTTTTTTGAAATCCCAAGCAGAATCACGCTGAAAAATCTTTTTGGCCCAAACTTTCATTTCATCCCGCGACCAGTCTTCGGTTTCGTCCGTTCCGAGATAATGTGCATCCCAAGCCATGGCACCGAAAAAGGCTTCTTCGTCGGCAACTGCCGCCGCTTGGTGCCAGTTGTCCAAAAGTTTATGGATTCTTTGTTCAGATTCCTGCGCAAAAATACAGCTGCCGGTAATTGCCATCCAAAAAGTCAAAAAATAGTATTTCATTTTATTAGATTTAAATTTATCGAAATGAAAACCGGTAGGTATTTTCAAATCTCAATTTAATTACAGTTTTGTTGAATCCCGCAAAATTGAGCAGATTATTTTATTTCCCCATAAAAAATTTAATTCAGATTTTTAAATCAAATATCAAATTCAACAAGTAAATTTGTTGAAAATTCAGAATTGATTTCGGGTACACAATCACGGCTTCAGCTAATTGTTTTTTTATGGGGTTTTACCGGTGTTTTGGGAAAGCTCATTGAAGTTTCTGCGATTCCTTTGGTTTGGTACAGAACGTTGATTTGTGCCGTAACGCTGTATGTTTTTATTCGAATTTCGGGAATCAGTTTAAAGATTTCACGGAAAGATTTGTTGATGCTGTTGGGGATTGGTGCGATTATTGGTGCGCACTGGATGACTTTTTTTGGTGCGATTAAAGTTTCAAATGTCGCTGTGGCATTGAGTACCCTCTCAACCGGCGCATTGTTTTCGGCATTTCTGGAGCCTTTGTTTTTCAAGCGGAGGATTATTTTTTCAGAAATCATTCTGGCGATTATTGTTTCATTATGTATTTTGTTGATTTACAACGCAAGTCCCGATTACTGGTTAGGGATTGTACTCGGAGTGATTTGCAGTTTTCTGTCTGCCCTTTTTTCGGTTATCAACGGCAGAATTTACACTCGTTTTCCATCGCAGAAAATCATGTTTTACGAAATGTTGGGCGGATTTCTTGTGGTTTCTATATTCCTACCGTTTTTTGACGGATTTGGTGCGCTTGCCGACGTTACATTTAAAGATTTCTTGTTGCTGCTGTTGCTGGGCAGTTTGTTTACAGCCTATCCGATGTCGGAATCCGTTCGTTTAATGAAGAATATCAGCCCATTTACTTTGCTGCTCAATGTGAATTTGGAACCGGTTTATGGAATTGTTCTCGCATATCTGATTTTTGGAGAATCCGAAAAAATGACCCCTTTATTTTATGTCGCCACTGCGGTAATGATTGTTGTGATAATCATCAATTCAATTCTGAAAATGAAAGCAAAAGATAAGCTTGAAAAGAAAGCTAATTAACCAAAATTACTGCAATCTTCCTTGTTCTTTTAATTTCCAATATCGCAATAATCCAGTAACAGACATCCACGACGGATTGGCTTTTTCATATTGGTCAATATGTTCTTCCGAAGCTCCGGCCTGACGTTGCTGTTGTTTGGTGTATTCCATGAATTTCGGTGTGATTTCTTCCACTGAATTTCCTGCATCATAATGGGGTTTCATCCAAGCAGCCCAATCATTCAAGTTATCTTCAAGGGCGTTTAAATGATAGGCAACATCCTCAATCGGACCAAAATGGGTCAGATAAATTACTTCAGGATTCAGTTTTCTCAATTTTTCAATGGAGTTTTTCCAAGCATACAAGTCAATATCAGGTGGAGGACAGGGCGGTACGGGAATTCCTCCATGAATTCTGACACCGGCCACGTCCCCGGAAAAAATCACATTTTCTAATTGATAAGCATTGTGATGAATCGCATGCCCTGGCGTATAATGAACTTTAAATTCGAGGTTTCCGATGTTCAGAATATCGCCGTCATCAGCGGGAATCAGGAGTTTTTCATCAATGGGTTGCATCGCTCCCCAAAGTCTTTCCATATCCTCTTTGTAAATCATTTTGGCTGAATTCCAAAGTTTTTCCGGATTTTGTAAATGTGGCAATCCAATTGGGTGAACATGAATTTTTGCGCCGTTTTGCGCCAGTTTCCAGGCTGCGCCGGCATGGTCAAAATGTATGTGTGTCAACAATACATTATGAATGTTTTTCCAGCTAAATCCCTTATTTTCAACTGCTTGTTTCAGGTGTTCAAAAGTTGTTTCCGGTCCGGTTTCGATCAAAACTGGACCTTCAGAAGATTCAATCAGAAATGAGCCGATGGCGGTCGGTGTATCTAAAAAGTGCAAGTCCAACACATGGATTTTGTTGTTAGTATCCATAAATTTATTTTTTTAACAAGATAGGGAACAATTGGATTTTTGAAAGTATTTTGCATAAAAAATATTTTTCTCCCGAATTTTAAACTTTCTGTTGATTTTTCCACTTTTGATTTGAAATAAATAAATTCCAACACCAGAAATACCGTTAAAATTAATAGTTTTGGCTGATTAAACCGGATATGTTTAACAAAATACTTTTTCATAAAATTGACAATTCACAAATCATCGTTTTCCGTATTCTTTTTGGATTACTGATGATGGCGGATGCTTGGGGTGCGATTGCGACCGGCTGGGTGAAAGAGACTTTTGTGGATCCGGATTTCACTTTTACATTTATTGGTTTCCAATGGACACAGTTTTTGATAGGGGAAACGATGTATATGGTTTATGGGGTTCTCGGTTTTTTAGGGTTGATGGTGGCTTTGGGGGCAATTTACAGATTGTCTGCTTTGTTGTTGGCATTGGGTTGGTCGCTGGTTTACTTTATGCAAAAAGAACATTACAACAATCATTATTATTTGTTGATGCTGGTGGCTTGGTTTATGGTTTTTATCCGTGCCAACCGTTATAAATCCGTGGATGTACTGATTTGGCCGCAAATCCGACAGACTTATACTTATTTCTGGACGCAGTTATTGTTTATCCTGCAGATTTTTATTGTTTATTTCTTTGCGGCGATTGCCAAGTTATATCCGGGATGGCTGAACGGGGATTTTTTACAGATTTTGTACCGGAAAACTGCGCAATGGGCAAACACTCACATTCAATGGGAGCCACTGACTCAATTTCTGTATTCCACAGATTTTGCAAAATCCATAGCGTGGATTGGATTTGGATTTGATTTATTGATTGTCCCCTTATTATTGTGGAAAAGAACCAGAGTTCCGGCGTTTTTGATGGCATTGATTTTTCATATCATCAATTCCCTAACTTTGCACATTGGGGTTTTCCCATATTTCGCATTAGCATTGACGTTGTTTTGTTTTCCGCCCGAATTGATTCGGAAAGCATTTTTCCCGAAGAAAGCCGTGTTATTTGAAGGTGGCGGAGATTATAACACCTCCTATAAAAACCGCTCATTGTTTTCTTTTGTCTTTATTCTTTACATAGCATGGCAGATTTATCTGCCGTTGCGGCATTGGGCGATTCCGGGCGATGTGCTTTGGACGGAAGAAGGGCATCGACTTTCATGGCGGATGATGCTTCGGTCGAAGTCTGCTTCCACGCAGTTTTATATGGTGGATAAAAAATCCGGTGAAAGGTCGCAAGTGAGGCTCAATGAATACCTGACACCGCTGCAAATATCAAGGGTAGGGGTTTATCCTGATTTCATGTGGCAATTCGCTCAGCAACTTAAAAAAATCGAGGCTGAAAAAAACGGAAGGGATGTCGCGGTGTTTGTAACTTCAAAATTATCAATTAACGGTAGCTCTTTTTATGATTACATCGACCAACATGTTGATTTGACTTCGGTCAAATGGAAATATTTCGGACATCAGGAATGGATTCTGCCGGAACCTAAATGTTTCTCCTGTTTTCATGATAAAAATTCTGAATAATTGAAATTGGTTGAAATGAATTGTCTCATTTTTGATAATTATTAGGTATAAATAATTAATTGCAAAGCCTTAATTTCAATTTCAAATTGAAAGACATTACAAGCTCAGGATATTCATTCAATCCACAAAACTTTGTTGGGGTCGTCTATACCTTGCAAACACAAATTTTTGATTTTTAAATGTTAAATTGTATTTCTGAATATTGGTTTAAATTGATTTTCAGTAAATTTATAACCTTGAATCTCAAAAAAACCACAAAATGAAAAAGACTTTATGGATAATTTCGGTTCTATTTTTTTCGCTCAAAATCACAGCGCAGGAGTTTACTTTACAACTATTTGCACAGGAATTCAGTTCTCCGGTGGAAATGGCTCATGCGGGCGACAGTCGTCTTTTTGTGGTTGAACAACAAGGCAAAATTAAAATTCTGAATCCTGACGGTTCAGTGAATCCAGTGCCTTTTTTGGATGTATCTACTTTGATTTCCACGGGTGGCGAACGTGGTCTGTTGGGATTGGCTTTTTCTCCGGATTATGCCGATGATGGCTATTTTTATCTTAATTATACGAATACGCAGGGAAATACGGTCATCGCACGCTATCAGGTCAGTGAAAACCCAGATGTTGCCCAAACCAACGGAACCATTATCCTGACTTTTGATCAGCCGTTTTCCAATCACAATGGAGGCACTATAAAGTTTGGTCCGGACGCATGTTTATGGATTTCTACCGGTGATGGTGGAAGTGGAGGTGACCCGCAAAACAATGGACAGAATACCAATTCTTATTTAGGTAAACTGCTGAGAATTAGTTTGAATTCAGAATCCTATGAGATTCCGCCGGATAATCCATTCACAGGACTTTCCGGCTATGTAGAAGAAATTTGGGCTTATGGTCTGCGAAATCCTTGGAAATTTTCTTTTGACCGGGAAACGGGTGATTTGTGGATTGCGGATGTCGGGCAAAATCAAATTGAAGAAATTAATCATCGCCCATACACGGAAGCCGGGCTGAATTACGGTTGGCGGTGTTATGAAGGAAATGCACCTTATAATACGACTGGCTGTGAAAATTCGGAAACCATGATTTTTCCAGTTGCAGTTTACAATCATTCACAAAGCAGATGCTCTGTAACAGGTGGTTATGTTTATCGGGGCAGTCTCTATCCGAATCTGATAGGAAAATATTTTTTTGGGGATTATTGTTCGCGGGAAATCGGTTGGATTGATGAAAGCCATAACATAGAATTTGTCATGAATTCAGGTGTCAACATCAGTTCATTTGGTGAAGATGTCAGCGGAGAATTATATGTATTGGGAAATAATGCGGTTCATAAAATAATTGGTCAGGAAATGGGTTTGATTGAGTCGGAAATAGAGGAGGTTTCAGTTTTTCCAAATCCGGTCTCAGACATTTTGACGATTCAAACCAATGAAAATATTCAAAATGGACAATTATTTACCATGTCCGGAAACTTGATTGGCTCCCTGAAATTTCAGAATAATTCAACGGATTTAAGGCGTCTTCCGGCAGGCAATTATCTGATAATATTAACTATAGAAGGGATTCGCAGAACATATAAGATTTTAAAAAAATAAAGCCGAATTCTATCTTTATTTACCTGACTTTAATCAGGTTGTGAATTATAAACAATTGAAGATTAATTAGGTGTAAAGTTTGAATATTTTTATGTTTCAAATCGGTTAAAAAATTAGTCAAAAAACTTGTCCATGAAAAGTAAATCGTCTTATCTTTGCAATCCCAATTTAAGGGAAAAAGCATATTTTTTACCGTTTAGATTTATAATAATGATTTCGGTTAAAAAATATTTTGACAAAAAGTTGCAGGGGTTAAATAAATATGTATCTTTGCACCCGCTTTTAGAGATTAAGAAGCGTTTGATAATTCGGCAGATAATCTGTGCTGGATTATTGTAATA
>JBBAEI010000027.1:0-49954 GCA_041656055.1 Weeksellaceae bacterium | reverse complement strand
ATAGATATGTTCATCCTTCACTCGCGAAATATACGCTTTTTCAAAGCGTTATGAAAAACCATCCGTTTTTCAAACTTTTCCTTGTCTACAACCCGAGGCAAGCCTCGGGGAATTCTTTAGATTAAAAATCCTGGTTTGAAAGAATCAGGATTTTTTTTTAGAAATTATGCAATTCTTTGATAAATCCAATGGAATCAAATGTTCACATTGTATTTTGATTTAAACTCTCCAAGAGCAGCCGGATTTTATTTTTCAGAATTTCAGTTCCCGGAACCAAGGGCAGCCGGGTGTAAGATTCACAAATTCCTTTGATTGACAACAGGGTTTTGATACCGGTGGGATTTCCTTCAAGATAAATAGAACGCGTGATGTCCATCAGCTGATAATGCAACCCATAAGCTTCATCCACTTTCCTTTCCAAACCAAACTGAATCATCCTTGAATACAATTCCGGCAATCCCTGCGCAATCACTGAAATCACACCACTTCCGCCCGCTAATGTCATCGGCAATCCAAATTCATCATCTCCGGAAATCACCATAAAATCCGCCGGTTTGTCTTTGATTATCTCCGTACTTTGCACATAATTCGGAGAAGCTTCTTTGATGGCAATGATATTTTGAAAATCATTGGCCAATCTCAAAGTCGTTGCAGGTGCGATATTGGAACCCGTTCTGCCCGGTACGTTGTACAATATAATTTTGGCCTCCGTATTTTCCGCCAAAGCCTTGTAATGCTGATAAATTCCTTCCTGATTTGGTTTGTTGTAATTGGGGGAAGAAGAAAGAACCGCTGCGAAATCCGATAAATCCGTGGCATTAAATTCTGCTTTCAAAGCCGCTGTATTATTGCCTCCGATTCCCAACACCATCGGTAAACGCCCTGAGTTGACGGATTTAACCGCTGCCACCACATCGTTGCACTCATCCTTAGAAAGCGTTGGTGTTTCCCCGGTTGTACCCAGACAAACTAAAAAATTCACCCCACCGCGAATAACGGAATCCGTCAATTTTTCCAATGCCGGAAAATCAATTCTCCCATCCGATTTGAATGGAGTAATCAGCGCAACCCCCGTTCCTGTCAGTTCTTTCATTTTGTTCAAATTTAGCTTTACAAAGTTAGAAAAAAAGTCGAAGAAAAACAGCGGGAACGCAGAAGCCGCCAAAGCTTTGGCTTTTCCGAAAATGATTTAATCAGAAATGATGCTATTGGATCAAGAAGTAAGTATCGCATACATTTCTTCATGATACATTGTGCTATTTAGATAATTTTATGAAATCCCTAAATAGTTGGTTTCAATAAAATTACAATGATGCAGATTATGCCCCACAATCATAAATCCAATTTTTCTTGCAGTAAAAGCTACTTGATTTGCGCTGCCTTCAAAGTCCAACATTTTATCCGTCAAGTGTTTGTACAATGAAAGGGTGGATTTTCTGACGCTTTCAAATTCTTCTTCCAAATCTGACAAGCTGAATTCAATTCCTTTAAGATTTTCGATGAATAAATCTTCATCAAATCCCGGTAAAGGCGTATTGTCGAAACGCGAAAACCGAAACGCTCTGTACACATAAATCCGCTCACAATCAATGATATGGCGAATGACTTCTTTGGTTGTCCACTTTCCGGGAGCATAAGAGAAATTCTCTTTTTCGACCGGAATTTTTTGAATCAAATCATTTGTAATCCTGCTGCTTCTCGCAAATTCAGCCATCAGATTGTCAGATACCAACAGATCAAAATAATAGTGAAAAAACGCCGGAATTCCTGTATAATATTTTTGATCAATCATGTGGGGTGAGTTTTGAAATTAGATTGATTCCCTCAGCAATTTATTGAGCATCTGATGAGTTTCCGGACTGTTCCAGTCTTTGGAACTTACTTCCTTTTTCACTACTTCCCCTTTTTTATTGACAATGAAGGTGGTGGGAAAGGAACCCGGCATCAGGGCTTTGGGCAACAAGGACTTAGCTTCATAAACCGGCATGGTATAATTGTTTTTTTGTAAAAAAGGAACAAATTTTTCCGGTTTATCATTCATCGTAACTAACACGATGGCTACTTCATCCCCTTTTTCCTCATACAATTGCTGAATACTCGGCATCTCCTCCACACAGGGCGGACACCAGCTTCCCCAAAAATTCAGAAATACAACTTTACCCCGAAAATCCGTGAGATTCGCATCGGCAGTTCCGTTGTACCCCTTCAGTTCCACATTCATGCTTTCATCATTCAGATTGTAAAATTTGTCCGGCAGCTCCGTGCTTGCACCTGTCAGGGTCAGGTCATTGACTTTGAAACTAAATTGCTTGCCCAACGGCGTGAAAAATGCAAGCCCCAATATGACTACCGCCAAACCTGAAATTACATAACCCGCATTTATTTTCATAGCTGTTTTTATTAATTATTCATCAACGCTAAAAAATCATTGAAAATTGATTTTCCTTTGTCTTTATTATACCAGATTTGTAAATCCCTGTGAAATTCATCCGAAGTATAAGCCTCCGGATTCGCTTTATGTCGCTCCAACATTTTCATACCTTCTTCGGGTCTTGGTCCATAATGAAAAACTTCTTTTCCATCATTTCCAATGGCAATAAAAATCGGAATGGATTTGGCGCCGTCCGTGAGATAAGCATCCATAAGCTCCGGATTTTCATCGCGCAAAACTATGCGGTGTTCGACTTCTAATTCCTGCATGATTTTATGGACAATCGGCACACTCTGCGCTGCATCACCACACCATCCCTCACTGATGGTCAATAATTTAAAATCAGATCGAACAGATTTTAATGCTGCTTTTTGCGCATCAGACAACTCAAAAGAATGGTCAAGCCTTTCAATTCTTTTGAGATTCAGGGAATAATATTCTGCGAAATTATTCGGATCTCCTTTTTCCTTCAATTCCAACATTTGCTGCTCAATCTTCTGAAGATAAGCAGGATAAGTAAAGCCTTTTTGAAAATAAGCTGTTAAATTCATATTTTATTTAATTTTTTAATAAACCCATTTCAATTTGGGAGAATGTTCCGGAATTATGATTCTTTTCGTAATTCTGTCTAATCTGTCAGGCAGTGCCATGATGTAATCCCTTGCTCTTTCAGCCGTATCATTTAATTCCGTGATTTGATCGATTTCCCATTTTTTGATTAAATCCCGAATGATTTCCACATAATCATCGCCGGTATAAACCCCAAGTCGTTGTGCCGATTCAGAAAAAATCTCAAAAGCCCTGCCTTTCGGCTCACCCGATTCCCGGACAAAATGAGCCGGCATAACGATTTTGAGTTTCAGCATATCGTAAAAAGCCATCATCATTTCATTCGGATCCAATTCAAAAATCCTTCTCACAAATTCGCTGTACGCAAGATGGTGACGCATTTCGTCTCCTGCAATGATTTTGCACATCCTTGCCAAACCTTTGGAACCATATTTTTTAGCCAATCTGGAAACCCGGTCGTGCGAAATGAACGTGGCCATTTCCTGAAAACTCGTGTAAATAAAATTCTTGTACGGATCATGGCTGGTGCCAATATCAAATCCGTCCGCAATCAGATAATGGGTAGAAATTTCCACTTCCCGCATATTGACACGACCCGACAAATACAGAAATTTATTTAATACATCCCCATGTCTGTTTTCTTCGGCCGACCACCAGCGAAACCACTTTGCCCAACCATTGTTTTCTTCGCTGTCCACCCCTTCTATTTCCATGACCCAAGCTTCATAGGATGGCAATGCCTCTTCAGTAATGGTGTCACCAATCAGAGTAATCCAAAAATCATAGGGAAGTTCCTTGGAAAGTTCTCGCAATTCCGTAATCTGTTCGTAAAAATCATCCGCATGTGAATCCGGTAGAAAATCGGTGGGTTGCCACACTTTCTCTGGATTCATCAGGAATTTGCTGATGTAGTTGTCCACATCTTTGTCGATGTGGTTCATCACTTCTAATCTGATATTTTCTCTTTTTGTCATTTTTTTTAATTTGTGAGAAGTGAGGCTTGGATCACTTTTTTGATTGTATCAATTAATTCTTCAAATTCAAAATCTCTGGGATTCAATGGCTTATGCACCTCCAATGTAAATCCTATCCCTGTTCCCAACGGAAACATACCGTCTTTGACCATTTTCCATGAATTGTTGATCGTAACCGGCACCACCAAAGCCGTTGGTGCGTGTTTCAACAAAATCTTCAAACCTGTTTCATGAAAAGATTTCAATACGCCATTTCTGCTTCTCGTTCCTTCGGGAAAAATAATCGCCGAACGTTTATGGGTTTCAATGTATTTTGAAAGTTTTGCAATTTCCGGCAAAGCTTGACGGGAATCATTTCGGTCAATCAACACCGATCCGCCTTTCCGGAGATTGTAGGAAACACTCGGAATTCCTTTTCCCAATTCTTTTTTACTTATAAATTTCGGATGATAATCCGACAAATACCATTCCAAGGGTGAAATATCATGAAGACTTTGGTGGTTGCTCACGAAAATCAGCGGTCGGTCTTTGGGCAAATTTTCCTTGCCGGAAAACCGATAAGTCGTTCCTAAAAGCTTGGTACACTGAATCAACAGCCAGTTCATTATTCTTACGGAGGCGTGATGCATTTTGTATCCACCTAAATTATAAGCCAACCATTGCACGATATGCATCAACCCCAAAACCAATCCGAAAAAAAAATAATAGAAAAGGGACAATATACCGGCCAAAAATTTCACTTTAATTTATATTTTAATTGTCGTATATATATGTTAATGAATATATTATATTATAATCACAAAACGATTGTTTCTCTAAAACTATTTAAACTCATTTTTGAGTCTTTCAATTTTTTCAGCCAATTTCGATTTGGATTCTTCATAATCTTGTATTTCATCCAAATTGGATTTGACTGAAAAATAAAATTTAATTTTTGGTTCTGTACCGGAAGGTCTAGCGCAGACTTTGGTGCCATCTTCGGTATAGAAAATCAGTACATTCGATTTTGGAATTTCCGTAATCGGCGTTTCAATACCGGTGATTGTATCTTTGGAAACCGAAGACTGGAAATCCTCAATTTTCACTATCCTTGAATTATCAAGGGTTTCCGGTGGATTTTGTCGAAAATCGGACATCATTTGTTTGATTTCCGCCGCACCATCTTTTCCTTGCCGGACGATGGAAACCAAGTCTTCAAGATAATGCTGGGTTTTGGTATAAATCATCACCAATTCCTCAAAAAAACTGCTGTCATTGGCTTTGGCGTGTGCTGCGATTTCACAGGCCAATAAAGTGGATGTCACTGAATCTTTGTCACGCACAAAGTCCCCGACCATGTACCCAAAACTCTCTTCTCCCCCACCGATGAAACTCTGTTTGCCTTCCGCTTTGCGAATCATATCGGCAATCCATTTGAATCCGGTCAACCCGACTTTGCAATCTACATTGTAAAATTTCGCAATGTCAAAGAAAATATCGGAAGTCACAATGGTAGAACCGATGAATTCCGTACCATCCATGCCGTCGTTTTGTCTTTGCTGTAATAAGTAATCCGTCAGCACTGTATTCGTTTGATTTCCATTGAGCAATACCATATTTCCATAAAAATCCCTCACCGCAATTCCTAAGCGGTCGGCATCGGGATCCGTCCCAATTACAATGTCTGCCTGAATCTCATCGGCTAATTCCAAAGCCATTTTCAAAGCTTCGGGTTCTTCGGGATTGGGAGATTTCACCGTTGGAAACTCTCCACTTGGAACGGCTTGTTCTTCAACGATATGCACATCTGTAAAGCCGGCTCTTTTCAAAGCTTCGGGCATGATGGCAATGGCTGTTCCATGCAAGGAAGTGAATACAATTTTCAAATCAGATTTCCCGGCATGGGTAAAACCGATGTGGTTGACACAAGCTTTGATAAAAGCCTCATCCACTTCTTTACCGATGATTTCCAATAAACTGTCATCACCTTGAAAATGAATATCCTTGGGCTTCACTTGTTGTACCTTCTCAATAATGGAAACATCGTGCGGTGGTACAACCTGCGCCCCGTCGTTCCAGTAAACTTTATAACCGTTGTATTCCGGTGGATTGTGGGAAGCGGTCAAAACGATTCCTGCATTGCATTGGAGAAAACGCACTGCGAAAGACAATTCCGGCGTGGGACGAAAACTTTCAAAAAGATAAACCCGAATGCCGTTTCCGGTCAAAATATCTGCAACAATTCTCGCGAATTTATCGGAATTATTGCGGACGTCATAGGCGATGGCAACGGATTTCTCCATATCGGGAAATTCTTGTTTCACGTAATCCGCCAATCCCTGTGTGGCTGCTCCTAACGTATATTTATTGACTCGGTTGGTGCCGACGCCCATGATGCCGCGCATCCCGCCGGTTCCGAATTCCAAATCTTTGTAAAAGGATTCTTCTAACAGTTCAGGCGCATGCTCCATCATTCGCCGGACTTCATTTCTGGTCGCTTCATCGTATTGTTCGCTCAACCATTCGGTTGCCTTTTCTCTTGCATTATTACTCATTATCAAGAAATTTTTGTTCAATTATTGCCCGGTCTCTTTCGGTTGTTTTTTTCACCGGATCACCTTTGTAATTTACTTTTGCATTGTCTGTCGCCGTTCCCGTCAATCCTTTCATTGCATACAACAGCAATTGCGATTCGTCCTCCGCTCTGAAATCTGTATCCACCGTTTGCAGACTGAATAAATCTGCCTCGGATTCTCCGGATGCATGAAGCATCAGATTGATGGCAGTTCCTTTCATTTCAATTCGGCTCAGTCCGCTCATTCTCATTTCCAAACGTTTCAAATCCACATTGGCTTCTGAAATCGTGGAAAGATCTTTTAATTCTATCTGTAAATCATTCAGTTTCAATGTGCCTGAAATCCGCAATTTTGCATGATTGGTCAGTTTGATTTTTGTTAAATCCTGATTGACATAGACATTGATATTGTATAAATCCGTATTGGAAACCCCGGATTTCTCTTTGATAATCAAATCTTTTCTTTTGGATGTGACTTCTAAATTGTCAATGATATTCTGATGCGATTCCACCACCACATTCGGAAGTTCCGACGGTATCAATGTTACATCACAATTGCAATCAACCGTTAAATTTGAAAATTGTTCTATCTGGTATTCGCTTTGTGCCGTAGCCACTCCTTCTCCTTCAATATTTGATCGACAGGAAAAGAAAAAGTTTGTCATCATCAGGGTAATTATCATTCTTTTCATAATTTTACTTTTGGTTTGGAATTAATAATTTCCCGGATTTCAAATTGCTTTTTATCCTTTTGGCTTTGCACCAATATTTCACCAAGAAATCCGGCTAAAAACAATTGAGTCCCTAAAATCATGGCAGTCAGTGCAATATAAAAATAAGGATTATCCGTAATCAAGCGGGCATCCGTTTTGACCCTATATACTTTGTACAGTTTATCCGCACCGATGTAAATGGCTGCGCAAAGCCCGATAATGAACATCAGCGTACCGATGGCACCAAATAGATGCATGGGCTTGTTGCCAAATCTCGAAATGAATGATAAGGTAATCAGATCTAAAAAACCGTTGATGAAACGGCGGCTTCCGAATTTGGATTTCCCGTATTTTCTGGTGGTATGTTGGACTTTTTTCTCAATAATTTTTGTAAAACCTCTGTTTTTGGCGATGACCGGAATATAGCGGTGCATATCACCATGAAGTTCCAACTCTTTGGCTACTTTACTTTTATAGGCTTTTAATCCGCAATTGAAATCATGCAGCTTCAATCCGGAAACTTTTCGGGCAACGGCATTGAACAGTTTTGATGGTAAGTTTTTAGTCAATTTCGGATCGCGGCGATTTTGTTTCCAACCGGAGACAATGTCTGCGTTTTGAGTTTTCAATGTTTGATATAACTCCGGAATTTCCTCCGGAAAATCCTGTAAATCCGCATCCATCGTAATAATGACATCACCGTTGGCTTCGTGGAAAGCAGCCATCAATGCCTGCGACTTCCCGTAATTTTTTCGAAATCGTATTGCGCGAACTTCAGGGTGTACTTCCGACAAAAATCCGATGACTTTCCAAGAATCATCCGTACTTCCGTCATCCACAAATATCACCTCGAATTCAAAGCCGCTGTCCTGACAAACCTTTTTGATACGGACAAACAATTCTTCCAAAGAATCTTGTTCGTTGAGCAGCGGAATGATGATGGACAAATGCATTAGAATTGTCTGTTTTTGATAAATACTGCGAAGATAGTGGAAATCAAAAAGTAAAAAAAGAGTATAAAGGAAAAAGCGAGAAAGAAAACTTTGAATGAAAACATATTGACATTCAGATCAATCATTTTCTCTACCAATTCGCCGTTTTTTTCCATGAATTCCGGATTGGGATTGGCCGTCATCAGTTCATGCCAGCCACGCTGCAAACTGTCTTCAGCCCAACTGCCGGCCGTGTTGAAAAACACAAAAATCAAAGACAAACTCAGTAAACCACCGACGAACATTGGGATGAAAGCCAGCCGCCAAGTTTCCCTAAATCCAAGTACCTTCTTTTTCGCATGTTTGTAAACATTGAAAAATGCAAATCCCACAAAAATCAAAGGCAAAAGAAATGAACTCATCAGCACGGAAACATTGAAATACTGCATTTCCGAAAAATTCCCATCGGTCGAAAAAAGATAATATACCAAAAAGAATAGCAACATTGTTATGACGAACAATGTCAAGCCCGTTTTGACTGATGCCATGTTGAAATTCATCCGACAAATGTACTCAAACGAATTTATTCTTCGGCACTCGGCGTGAATTCTAATGAAAGTGAATTGACACAATAGCGCAATCCGGTTTCGGTCGGCCCATCATTAAAAACATGTCCGAGATGCCCACCGCAACTGCCGCACAGAATTTCTGTTCTGACCATTCCAAAGGAAGTATCTAATTTTTCGACGATGGTTCCTTCCGCTATTTCCTTATCGAAACTCGGCCATCCGCAGTTAGAATTGAATTTGGATTCAGATAAAAAAAGAGTTTCACCACAAGCGGCGCAATGATAAACGCCATCTTCAAAATTCATATAATATTTCCCGGTTCCCGGCCGCTCCGTACCGGCTTCACGCAACACCACATACTGCTCCGGCGATAATTCCGCACGCCATTCCGTTTCCGTTTTTTGCACTTTGTATTCCGGTTCTTCTGATTTTTTCATTTTTGTTGCTGTTTTAACTGGTTCCGAAGAACAATTCATCAAAAATAATACCGATAAAATTGAAACAATTGTTTTCATTGTTGTGATTTAATTAAAATCTGCTAACTTTAAATTATAATTCCTGACTCCCACAATAATCTGATTTTCATTCAGATATACATCATTCACACAAGAGCCGATTCCCTTTAGCAAGCTGAATCCGATTTCAAGATTTTGATTCTTTTTGTCATTTTTCATCCACTCCAACAGCTTTGGAAATTTAATTTCCGGAAGCTTTGTCTTTCCAAATATCCGGATGATGTGAGTAAAAATTTCATCCAATTCAGCTTGACTGATTAAGTTATTTTCAAAACTCAAAACCGATTCCACCAAGATGCCTACCGCAATGGCTTCACCATGCAAAAGCGGATTTTCTGAATTCAAAAATTCACTTTCCACGGCATGTCCGATGGTATGCCCGAAATTCAGGATTTTCCGCAAATCTTTTTCCAAAGGATCTTTGGTAGTGATTTCCAATTTGATATTCACCGATTCTTGAATCAGACTGACAATATTTTCGGGGTTAAAATAATCAAGCTGAATGATTTTTTTCCATTGTGCAGCATCCCAAATCAAACCGTGTTTCAGCATTTCAGCCAATCCGGAACGAAATTCGCGTTCGGGAAGGGTTTCTAAAAATTCAGGAATGACAACAGTAGCTACCGGCATGGAAAAAGTGCCGATAATATTTTTTACTCCATTCATATCCACCCCGGTTTTTCCACCGACAGCGGCATCAACCATCGCAAGCAGCGAAGTCGGAAAATGGATATATGGAATTCCACGCTTGTAAACCGAAGCTGCAAAACCGCCGATATCGGTAATCATTCCGCCACCAAGATTAAGCAATAGCCCGTTTCGACTGCAAGCATTTTCAGATAAAATTTGCCATATTTTTTGGGTGTTTTTCAAGGTTTTGTTTTCTTCTCCGGCAGGAAGCTGAATGATCATCGGTGCTTTTTCAAATCCGATGGCTGACATGAATTTGGGTAAGCAATGCTTAAAAGTATGCTCATCAGTCAAGACAAAAATTTCTTTGGAATTGAATTGCTGCAACAATGCTTTCAATTCACGCAAATCATCAAAATAAACCCGGCTTTGCATCATCCTGACAAATTTACGAGAAATTGGGCATTCTGAAAGAAGTATATTTAGAAAAAGACGATAAACAAAACAATCAAAATTTGGAAATTGCGTAAGTTGGGATTCAGGATAATAAACCGCCACTTTCCGTAGTTATATTTGTATGAGGTTCCTATTATTTTATTTTTTATTAATCAATTGTTTGCTTTTCTTAAATTGTAAAAAAGACAAACCTAAAACCATTATTCAAGAAAAAGCCCTGAACAAGCTGGATTCTATTCATTTGGAAGTATTGAAAATGTTTCAACATAATGAAGTTACCGAATTAAAATTCGACACAAGTTATTTTCCGAATTTCAAATCCAATTACCAACCAACAGGAGAAAGAACCAATATTGATTCAATGACCATGCAAATTTACGATAGATTATTTTGGGGACGGGGCAACAAGTATTTTCCAGAAGGAACTGCTTCTGACTCTTTAAAATTGATTCCTTTTTTTGATGAATTTAGGTTTTTAGAAAAAACAGGTTATTCCAAAGAAAAATTTAATCAGCAATTGAATCTTGATTTGATTGTTTTTGTTGACACCACTCAGTTTGTTAAAGGAACTTTAAAATACTATCCTAAGATTAAGACCGGAGATGAATATCCTGTTTATTTGATTAATCAATCGAATAAATGGTATTTCAGATGGTTTGACCTCATGTCTTTTACACTTATTATGGAGGCATATCACAAAGAAAACCAACAATGGCAACCCATTGAATACCAGACTACACACAGTGGATTCTACATAATTATGGCACCTGAATCTTATATTGTAACTTCAGCTTTGATTTATGAAGGAAATTATTCAACCAAAATGCGTTTAAAATACAAACAAGCTAGCGGAATGACTTATTCCAATGAATTTTATGGAAGTATAAACAAAACGCAGTTTGATACAATTTCAAAGCAAAAAGAAGACCTATTATCCGTTTATCATTTTTAAACTCGACAATAATTCCATTTAAAGTTCGGTATTCAAAATTTAAATTTCCCTAAAAATTCTAAATTTGCAACAAATCATTGATCCATGAATATTATCTTCTTTGACGGGCCGGAATGGGAAACACTTCGCCCTTTTACCCTGACCAAACCCGTTGCTGAATTGAGAATCGGCATCCTGAAATTTGCCGAACGCTGGCAAAAGTTACTGAAAGGAAATTACAGTTTTCTGACGCAGGATTATCTTGCTAATAAGTATAAGGTGGAAGCCGAATCACAAAATCTGTTCATCAATTCCGTTTTTTTTCCCAATGGCGAATTGGTGCAAAGCATTCAAAACCTGAGAGAAGGCGAATCCATTTGGTACAAAGAAAGTCTTGTAGCCGCCAATACGGGATTGAACGCTTTTCAATCAAAGCGTTTCAAAGAAAAGCAATCCATCCAATCCACTATAATTCAAATTCAGCATTTGTGGGATTTATTTACTTACAATCCCTTCGCAATTCAGTACGATTTTGATTTGCTGACTGAGGGGCGACAATCCCAAGCAATTTCAGAAACCAACCGCATCATCCATCCCGAAAGGGTTTTTCTTGAAGAAGGTGCAGTCGTAGAACACGCTATTCTCAATGCAACCGATGGTCCGATTTACGTCGGTGTTGAAGCCGAAATCATGGAAGGCAGCATGATTAGAGGCGGATTGGCTCTTTGTGAACACGGAAAAATCAACATGGGTGCGAAAATCTATCCCGGAACGACTATCGGGCCGCATTCCAAAGTAGGCGGTGAAGTGAACAATTCCATTCTAATGGGATATTCTAACAAAGGTCATGACGGATTTCTTGGAAATTCAGTGTTGGGTGAATGGTGTAACTTAGGAGCGGATACCAACAATTCCAATTTGAAAAACAATTATTCCAATATCCGTTTGTGGGATTATTCCACAAAATCCTACATCGATACAGGATTGCAGTTTTGCGGGCTGATGATGGGGGACTTTTCAAAATCCGCTATCAACACGCAATTCAACACCGGTACGGTAGTCGGAGTATCGGCCAACGTTTTTGATCCGGGGTTTCCGCCAAAGTTCATTCCATCATTCAGCTGGGGCGGAAAAAAAGATTCAGAAAAATTTGATTTGGAGAAAAGTTTCGATGCCGCAGAGAAAATGATGGTCAGAAGGAAAAAATTATTAACCGAAAAAGATAAGTATATCTTAAATCATATTTTTTCCGAATCCTCTTTAAATTAAAGAGTTAGACCTCCTGTTACAATTCAAGTAAAAGAATGATAAATCTCAATTTGTTGATATTAGTATAAATGAATCAGGGATGTTAAAGAAAAATTCATAAATTTGCACCCGATAGTTAAGAACTAAATAGTAATGACTGGAACTTATAAAAGTGTTTTAGAACTCATTGGGGATACGCCAATGGTGAAACTGAACAAGATAGGCCAGGAAATACCAGGGGAAGTTTACGCCAAACTGGAAAGTTATAACCCTGGGCACTCAACCAAAGACCGAATTGTTCTTCACATAATTGTGGAAGCAGAAAAGGAAGGAAAAATCAAACCGGGGGCAACCATCGTAGAAACTACTTCAGGAAATACGGGGTTCAGCGCAGCCATGATTTGTATCGCAAAAGGATACAAATGTATATTGGCGGTTTCCGACAAAACAAAAGCTGAAAAAATTTCTTATCTAAAGGCTTTGGGGGCGAAAGTGTTTATCTGTCCTTCAAATGTTCCGGCTGATGATCCGCGCTCCTATTATGAAGTAGCCAAGAGAATAGCCAAAGAAACACCCAATTCATTTTATATCAATCAATATTTCAACCCATTGAATATTGATGCACATTATCTGACAACCGGCCCTGAAATCTGGAAACAGACCGAAGGAAAGATTACCCACCTGATTGCCTGCTGTGGTACCGGGGGTACACTCTCCGGTTCGGCCAGATATTTGAAAGAACAAAATCCGAATATCAAAATCATCGGGGTGGATGCATACGGTTCGATTTTGAAAAAATACCACGAAACCGGTGAAGTTGATCCCAATGAAATTTTCCCATACAGAATTGAAGGATTAGGAAAAAATCTGGTTCCGACCGCAACTGATTTCGACATCATCGATCAGTTTGTAAAAGTAACTGACGAAGAAAGTGCATACAGAACCAGAGAAATCGCATTGAAAGAAGGCATCATGGGCGGATATACCAGCGGTGCAGCCGTTCAGGCTTATCGCCAACTCGCATCGGAATTTAAAGATACCGACTTTGTTGTCATCATTTTTCCCGATCACGGCTCCAGATACATCACCAAAGTATTCAGCGAAGAATGGATGGTAGAACAAGGATTTACCAACAGTAAACTGAATGGTCTGGAATCCAATGCAACCGTAGAGTATGTGGAAAAAATGATATGAGAATCATTCAATAATTTATACAATTAACCTGAATGCTCCTGTTATTTAATAAGGAGCATTTTGCATATTAAAAAGACGTTAAAATCATGGATATTTTTCAAAGAATAAAACAAAATCCGGGTCCACTTGGACAATTTGCGGATTATGGGGAAGGATATTTTATTTTCCCTGAATTAGAGGGTGAAATCGGACCGAGAATGAAATTCCGCGGGCAGGATGTCATCGTTTGGAGTATCAACAACTATCTGGGATTGGCCAACCATCCGGAAGTCAGAAAAGCGGATGCCGAAGCTGCTGCACAATATGGGATGGCCTATCCGATGGGAGCCAGAGCCATGACCGGACAAACCAAATATCATGCGCAACTTGAAAATGAATTGGCGGAATTTGTAGGCAAAGAAAAAGCTTATCTGCTCAATTACGGTTACCAGGGAATGGTTTCGGGCATTGATGCATTGGTTTCAAAAAACGACGTTATCGTATATGACATGGAAAGCCATGCCTGCATCGTGGATGGTGTTCGTCTCCACTTGGGCAAAAGATTTACATTCAAACACAACGACATAGAAAGTCTGAGAAAAAACTTAGGTCGTGCCGAGAAAATCGTTCAGGAAACCGGTGGCGGAATCCTTGTGATTACCGAAGGAGTTTTTGGAATGATGGCAGAGCAAGGGAAAATCAAAGAAATTGCGGAGCTGAAAAAAGAATTTAACTTCCGTTTGTTGGTCGATGACGCACACGGCTTTGGGGTATTGGGAGAAAAAGGTGCCGGTGTGGGAGAAGCACAAGATGTGATGGACGAAATCGATGTTTATTTCTCCACTTTCGCAAAATCCATGGCCGGAATCGGTGCTTTCTTTGCCGGAGACAAAGAGATAATCCGCTATATGCAATACAATATGCGCTCGCAGATTTTTGCAAAATCCCTACCCATGCCGATGGTTTTGGGGGCATTGAAACGCTTAGAAATCATCAAAAAACAACCTGAACTCAAAGAAAATCTGTGGCACATCGTCGATTTGATGCAAGCCGGACTTAGAGAAGAAGGATTTAACCTTGGGCTGACCAATACACCGGTTACTCCGATTATACTTCAGGGAACACCGATTGAAGCCACCATCATGGCCAAAGATTTGAGAGAGAATTACGGAATTTTTGTTTCCGTTGTGGTTTATCCGGTCATTCCTAAGGGAACAATCATTTTTCGGATTATGCCAACTGCAGCGCATACTGAAGAGGAAGTGAAAATCACATTGGAAGCCTTTAAATCTATTCGGGAAAAATTAGATTCGGGGGTCTATAAAAAAGAAGCCGAAAAATTAGATTTAGACTACACCCAATATTAATTTTGGTGAATTAAAAAAATCCCCGTAAAACTTAGTTTTGCGGGGATTTTACTGATAAAGAATTCAATTAGAACAAAAACATTACCTGAAAATATTTTAATTCTCAGTTCTACTATTAAGTCGTAAAAAATTAAAAAGGTTGCGCAGAAAATTTGTTTTTTCAAATTGATTCAAGTAAAAGGATTATTTCCGTTAAATTTGAAAATTAAAATAAAATAATAAGATATGAGTTCATTTGATGTAACGATAATCGGTTCAGGACCGGGCGGATATGTTGCTGCCATCCGTTGTGCACAATTAGGGTTTAAAACAGCAATCATAGAAAAGTCAGGGATGGGCGGCACCTGTTTGAATATCGGCTGTATTCCTTCCAAAGCTTTGTTGGATTCATCCGAACATTATTCCAAAGCGGTTCATGATTTCGCTGCACACGGACTGATTACCGCTCCACCGAAAATTGATTTCAAACAAATGATCAAAAGAAAACAGGAAGTCGTGGATGCCAATGTCAAAGGCGTGGAATTCCTGATGGGAAAAAATAAAATTGAAATTTTCCGAGGTTGGGGTTCTTTCAAAGATGCGACCCACATCCAAATAAAAGATGACGAAGGAAAAATTCAGGAAATTGAAACCAAAAATGTCATCATCGCAACCGGTTCTGATGTGATGGAACTTCCGTTTGCGAAATATGACAAAGAAAGAATCATCTCATCGACCGAAGCATTGGAACTGAAAGAAATCCCGAAACACCTGATTGTCATTGGCGGCGGCGTCATCGGATTGGAATTGGGTTCGGTTTATCTGCGGTTGGGTTCACAAGTTACCGTTGTGGAATATGCAGACCGCGTAATCCCTGGAATGGATGGCAGCTTGTCCAAAGAAATTTCCAAAGTGCTGAGAAAACAAGGCATGAAATTCAATACTTCCACCAAAGTAACCGACGTCAGCCGAAAAGGAAAAAAAGTAACGGTAAAAGCCGAAGACAAAAACGGAAAAGAAGTGGTTTTTGAAGGAGATTATTGTTTGGTTTCCGTTGGACGAAAACCATTTACGGAAGGATTGGGATTGGAAAATGCCGGAATTGAAACCGATGAAAGAGGCAGAATCAAAACCAATGAAAAGTGCCAAACCAATGTAGCGAATGTTTATGCCATCGGTGATGTTATCGTCGGCGCAATGCTCGCTCATAAAGCTGAAGAAGAAGGTGTTTTCGTGGCAGAGGTATTGGCCGGAGAAAAACCGCATATCGACTACAACCTCATTCCGTCGGTGGTTTACACCTGGCCGGAAGTGGCAGGAGTTGGAAAAACGGAGGAACAACTCAAAGAGTCAGGCGTGAAATACAAAACAGGAACTTTCCCTTTCCGTGCTTTGGGACGTGCCAGAGCCAGTATGGATTTGGATGGTTTTGTGAAAATTTTGGTCGATGCCTCTACCGATGAAATCCTTGGTTTCCATATTGTGGGTGCGCGTGCCGCAGATCTTATCGCCGAAGGCGTTGTGGCCATGGAGTACCGGGCTTCAGCTGAAGATATTGCCCGAATGAGCCATGCGCATCCGACATACAGCGAAGCCATCAAAGAGGCCGCATTGGATGCTACCGGCAAAAGAGCTATTCATTCTTAACAAAGCATACAGAGTAATCAATAGACCGGCTTCCAGAAATGGAAGCCGGTTTTTTATTTTTTAAAACTATACTTTAACGTAAATTAGCTGTATAATGAATAGAATCATACTTATAGACCGATAATGAAAATCCGGCTTTTATAGATTCAAACTTTTCCAAAGCTTTGAACTTTGGGAAATTTATTTTCTGAAAAGGCTTGTAAATTCGCTATATTTGCTCTGAATGAACAAAAAATTGAATTAATATGAAAGAATAGCGTAGCAATACGCAAATGACATATCGGAAAAAGCGTTTAGCTTTTATTCTTGTGCTTCTAAATTTCCACAAATAATAAGCAACAATAAGAATAGGCAAAGAACGCTCACGCTTCGGCGTGGGCTTGCTTATTTGTTGTTGCAGGTCGTGGAAAACCTTGAAGCGCAGATTTGTTAAGTCCGCGCTTTTTTTGTGTGTTTTTTTTCAGAAAACAACATGAAATGGAAGCCAACGATCCTATAAAGACCAAGCTGTCCAAAAAGCAGGTCAAATCCAAAAAAAGAGTTGCCGACCACGGCGAAGTGTTTACCGCTGAATGCGAGGTAAATGCGATGCTTGATTTGGTCAAACACGAAAGCTTTCGCATTGAAAGTCGTTTTTTAGAACCCGCTTGTGGAAACGGCAACTTTTTGGTAGAAATCTTACGCCGAAAACTTACCGCTGTTACCGACCGCTACAAAAACAGCCAAATCGAATGGGAACGCTATGCCATTATTGCGATTGCTAATATTTATGGCGTCGAAATCCTCGAAGACAATGCCCAAGAATGTCGCCAGCGTTTGTTCCAAATCTTTGACGAAACCTACACCCAACTTTACAAAAACACTTGCAAAGAAGAATGCCGCCGAAGTGTGCGATTTCTCTTGCACCGCAATATTCTTTGGGGCGATGCCCTCGACTTTACCAATCCCCAAACCAAAGAACCGATTGTTTTCTCGGAATGGAGTGCCGTCAACGGTTCTATGTTGAAACGGCGGGATTTTGTATTCCGGTTTTTGGTCGAAAAAACTCATCAGTTTTCAATGTTTAACGACGAAGGAGAACCAGCTGCCATAGACGAACCTATAAAAGATTTTCCGCTTGTACATTTTTTAAAATTAGGTGAAGATGACACAAAATAACTACAATCCCGATGTGCTCACCTGCCTTGCCAACCTGAGCAATGATGAAGTATTCACGCCACCCAATTTGGTGAATGATATGCTGGATTTACTTCCCAACGAACTTTGGAGCAATCCCGATGCAAAGTTTTTAGACCCGGTAAGCAAAAGTGGTGTTTTTTTGCGCGAAATGGCGAAACGATTGATGCAAGGATTGGAACAGCAAATACCCGATAAACAAGAACGCATCAACCATATTTTTACCCAACAACTTTACGGCATTGCCATTACCGAACTGACCGCCCTACTCTCTCGACGAAGTGTGTATTGCAGTAAGAAAGCCAATCATGAGAAATACGCACTTTGTACCGAATTTACCGATGAACAAGGAAATATCCGCTACGAACGCATGCAACACACCTTTCATAATGGAAAATGTACTGCTTGTGGAGCAAGCCAAGAAGTGTATGACCGAGAAGATGATTTGGAAACCTATGCCTATAATTTTATACACACAGAAAATCCTTATGAACTTTTTAAAGAAAAAGAAATGAAGTTTGATGTCATAATTGGAAACCCACCTTATCAGTTGAGTGATGGAGGAGCACAAGCAAGTGCAATGCCTATTTATCACAAGTTTGTTCAACAAGCAAAAAAACTTAATCCAAGATATTTAATAATGATTACACCGAGTCGTTGGTTTGCAGGTGGTCGAGGGCTTGATGAGTTTAGAAAAGAAATGCTGGAAGATAATAGGTTAAGAGTAATCCATGATTATGTTAGGGCAAATGATGTTTTCCCTGGAGTGGAAATAAAGGGAGGTGTTTCATATTTTCTATGGGATAGAGATAATCGTGGTTTATGCAAAATTCATTCATATGAAGAAAGTGAATTAGTCTCAGTTTCTGAAAGACCTTTATTAGAACCAGGTAATGATACCTTTATTCGGTATAATGAACCAATTCCAATTTTAAGAAAAGTTTTATCAAAAGGAGAAAATAATTTTAATGAAATAGTAAGTTCTCAAAAGCCGTTTGGTTTACGAGGTTTCTTTAAACAATTCAAAAAAGAACCGTTTGAGAATTCCATAAAACTGTATGCGAACCAAAAGATTGGTTATATAACTTTAGATCAAGTCTTACAAAAGCAAGAATGGATTGACAAACATAAAATTTTTATTCCTCGTAATTCAGGTATTGGAAGTATGAGAAAAGATTGGTTAAAACCAATAATTGTAGAACCTAATACTTGTTGCACAGAAACTTATATTGTTATAGGTCCTTTCTCAGATAAGAAAACAGCTGAAAATGTTTATTCATACATGCAGACAAAGTTTTTTCATCTTCTACTTTCTCTTAAAAAAGTTAGTCAAGGCTTAAGTAGTAAAGTATTCTCACTGATCCCACTTCAAGACTTTTCAGAACCTTGGACGGATGAAAAATTGTACAAAAAGTATGGTTTAACGCAAGAAGAGATTGATTTTATAGAAAGTATGATCAAACCAATGGATTAATTTATTCAAAAAACTGTCCTTCTTTATGATTATTGGTAATGTATCGAATCAAGAAATGAACGTTTGTTTTTTCAAACAGAATGTACCAAGTGGTTCTTTGGTTTCTGTGGTAAGAAATGTAAAACAAATCTTTTCCGTATTTGGAAAAATAAGCAGGTGCTTTTGTGTATGGAAGCGAATTGATGTTATTTTTCACATAAGAAATCAAATCCCAAATGTATTCAACAGAGGTATCATAAAAGGAAAAGTACTCCTTTTCAATAAGAATATCAGTCAACTCATCCAAATAAAGAATGACTGTTTTATCGTATTTTACTTCTTTCATCAAATTTTCTGCGTAACATTTTCTTTGTTTCTTCAAAAAATTCTTCAGATGTCAAAGCATCTTCCCAACCTTCAGGAGCTTGTTCTTCTTCATCTACAATACCCAGTTTTTTTAGCAAAGGACGTAGTTCCTCACCGTATTTGTTCAAGTCAAACCGAACATAACGGTTATTGCCATTGGCATCTTTTTCAAATGTTACACCTTTCATATTCGATAAGTTTAATGAATCTTAAGAGACAAATATACTAAAATAACATGAAAAACACCTTCTTCCCTACCCGTCAAAATCCAAAAATTTACGCTTATTCCGATAATCGTTTTCCGAATTGTCTGAAAGTTGGTTATACCACCAAAACCGCTGAAGAAAGAGTGCAGGAACAATATCCGGTAAAACTACCCAATCAAAGTTGGGAAATCCTTTTGGAGGAAAATGCCATCCGCGAGGACGGTTCGTTGTTTACAGACAAAGACATTCATCGTTTGTTGAAAGTCAAGAAAATTAAAAACATCAATGGTGAATGGTTTGAATGTACGGTAGAAGACATCCAAGCTTGTTTGATAGAAATCAGGACGGGAAGAACAAACGAAGAACATCGCACCCAAGATTTTGGCCTTCGTCCAGAACAAGCGGAAGCGATAAAGAAAACCGCAACTTATTTTGAAAGTTTCACAAAAGATCCTTCCACAAAAGATAAAACACCGCATTTTCTATGGAATGCCAAGATGCGTTTTGGTAAAACCTTTACTGCTTATCAATTGGCAAAAAAAATGGGATGGAAAAAGATTTTGGTGTTGACTTTTAAGCCAGCAGTGGAAAATTCGTGGAAAGAAGATTTGGAGTCGCATATTGATTTTGAAGGTTGGCAATTTGTCTCTCGACATACTGAAAACATGGAAGAAATTGTTCGTCAAACAAATGATACGCCTTTGGTTTGCTTTGGTTCATTCCAAGATTATTTGGGAAAAAACACCAAAACAGGTGGTATAAAAACCAGAAACGAATGGGTACACGCCACCAATTGGGATTGCGTTATTTTTGATGAATACCATTTTGGTGCTTGGCGTGAGAATGCCAAAGAATTGTTTGAAGCAGAAGATAAAAAAGAAATCGAATTTGCTGAAGGTGAAGGTTTAGATTATTTCGATGAGGAAGTTCTTCCGATTACGACCGGTCATTATTTGTATCTTTCTGGAACGCCATTTCGTGCCATCGCTATGGGTGAATTTATTGAAGAGCAGATTTTTAACTGGACTTATTCGGATGAACAAAAAGCAAAGACAGAATGGTCGGGAGGAGAGGATAATCCTTATGCCGCACTTCCACGAATGGTGATGTTGACCTACCAATTGCCGGATGCTATCCGACAAATTGCCATGGCAGGTGAATTTTCAGAATTTGATTTGAACGAATTTTTCAATGCATCGGGCGACTATGAAAAGGCGGAATTCAAATACAAAGATGAAGTGCAAAAGTGGTTGGACTTGATCCGAGGAGGATTTGCAGAAACGACCATCGATAATTTAAAAATGGGCGCAAAAAAGCCGCCTTTACCTTTTTCACACGCACCCTTATTGAGAATACTTAATCATACTTTTTGGTTTTTACCGACCGTTGCATCCTGTTATGCCATGGGAAATTTGTTGGCCGAACGACAAAACACCTTTTATCACGATTACAAAGTTATTGTTGCAGCTGGAAACAAAGCGGGTATTGGATTAAATGCGCTTCCACCTGTTTTGGATGCCATGGGCAAAAATCCTTTGGAAACCAAAACCATTACACTTTCCTGCGGAAAATTGACTACAGGTGTTTCGGTAAAACCATGGACGGGAATTTTTATGCTTCGAAATTCATCAAGTCCGGAAACTTATTTTCAAGCAGCCTTTCGAGTACAAACACCTTGGACGATCAAAAATCCTGATAAAAATTCACCCAATAAAGAAGAAATTTTAAAGGAAGAATGTTATGTTTTTGATTTTGCACCCGATCGAGCTTTGCGTCAAATTGCCGAATACAGCACGCGTTTAAATGTGAATGAAAGCAATCCCGAAGCCAAAGTAGCAGAGTTTATTAGTTTTCTGCCTGTGTTGGCGTACGACGGAAGTAGTATGAAACAAATTGATGCGGCAGGAATTTTGGATATGGCAATGAGCGGAACGACTGCAACGCTTTTGGCAAGAAGATGGGAAAGTGCTTTGCTCGTAAATGTGGATAATCATACACTTTCTCGCTTAATGAACGATGAAAATGCAATGAATGCCTTGATGAATATTGAAGGTTTTAGAAATCTCAATCAGGATATTGAAACCATAATCAACAAGTCGGAAGCCGTTAAAAAGGCAAAAAAAGAAGCCAATGACAAAGAACTTACAGCAAAAGAAAAAAAAGCGTTAACAGCCGAAGAGAAAGAATACAAAAGTCTTCGCAAACAAGTACAAGAAAAGCTCATCAAGTTTGCGACCCGAATTCCGGTTTTTATGTACTTGACCGATTACCGAGAACACAGTTTAAAAGACATCATTACTCAATTAGAGCCTGGACTTTTTAAAAAAGTAACCGGTCTCAATGTGAAAGACTTTGATTTATTGGTCGGTTTGGGCGTTTTTAATTCTGCATTGATGAATGATGCGGTTTATAAATTCAAACGCTACGAAGATGCAAGTTTGGAATACATCGGTATCAACAAACATCAAAATGAAAAGGTCGGGTTGTACGATACGGTTTCTAACAAAGTAGATTATGAGGAAACTTTCGTAAACGAACCCAACAACGAAATGATTTAATCCCTACATTTGCATTTCACTATGACTTAATTCAATTACTACATACTTTAATAAGCTTAATACAACAGCTTCTATTTGAGGTTGTTGATTGTCTAATTTTAAAAAATTTAAAGTATGTTTCAAAAGTTCCAAGTGCATTTGACGCACGCAAAACACGGTTTCATTTATTACGAAATTCAATACGGCAATATCTTTTTCAAAAATGAATTTGATACTGCTTTTGATCCAATGATGGATTTAAAAAATTGGTTGGAAGAAATTTCTATCGGTCTTGAAAATCAAAATACGATTACGATTGAAAACGGTAGAGAATTAATTCATTTTGTTTTCAAAGAAGTTCGAAACAAAGGCATTCTTTTCCTAAGTGATTATGATCCGGACAAATCAATTATGCGAATTCCGACAACCAGAAAGGAAGTAGTTCAGAATTTTTATAAGGCGGTTATCGATTTTTCCAATTCACCCAAATACGAACCCGAAGAATGGGAAACTGTTTATTTAAAAGACAAACTTTGTAAACATTTTGGCGGAGTAAATGAGGAAGTTTTGCTGGAAATGCTATTGTGCATGAATCGTGAACATCTGATTACAACCTTATTCAAAACCAAAAGATGGCAGGTTCCTGTTAAATTCAAGCAAAATGAAATTAAATATGAGAATTCATTTTCTTTCGCCTATAGGCTAAGGACTCCGCTTCCGTTAAAATATGATTCTCTGTCCATGAGAGAAAAGAAGGAAATTATTGAAAACTGGCTCAATCACATTGTCAATAAGGAAAATTGGGGTGGAACTCCTTTAAAAGATCTTAAATCTGAAATTATTGAAGCTTTTTTGGAAGAAAATGATTAATTGTGCCATTAGAATGTCAATCTATTGTATGCTATTGATTATCAATTAATAAATTGATTGAACTTTGTTTCTATGATTGGCTAATAGACAGCTTTTCCAAAGTTTGGAACTTTGGAAATTTATTTTCTGAAAAGGCTTGTAAATTCTCAATATTTGCTTTGATTGACAAAAAAATCGAATTAATATGAAAGAATAGCGTAATTATTATGCAAAAACATATCGGAAAAAGCGTTTAGCTTTTATTCTTGTGCTTCTAAATTTCCATAAATCATAAGCAAGAGTAAGCATATTCAAAGAACGCTCACACTTCGCCGTGGGCTTGCCTAATTGTTATAATGGTTTCCTAAGTGCAAAAACGCAGATTTGCCAAGTCTGTGCTTTTTTTGTGTTTATCCTTTGAATTCCTTCAAAACATCTGAAACACTTCTTTCCTTCTGTTCATCAGGAATTCCGTAAGTTTGTCGGATGGAAGAATACGTAGTTTTAATCGACGAAAATGACAATCAAATTGGATTGATGGAGAAACAACAAGCCCATCATGCTGGATTACTGCATAGAGCGTTTTCAGTATTTGTTTTCAATTCCAAAAATGAATTATTGATGCACCAGCGGGCAGGCAACAAATACCATTCTCCGGGACTTTGGACGAACACCTGTTGCAGCCATCCGCGCGACAATGAATCTTATGAGGACGCAGCACACAGAAGATTAATGGAGGAAATGGGGTTTGATTGTGAATTGGAAGAAAAATTTCATTTTATTTACAAAGCACAATTGGATGAAGATTTGTTTGAACACGAATTGGATAGGGTTTTCACCGGATTTTATGAAGGTGAAATCCGATTGAATCCCGAGGAAGTAAAAACTTACAAATGGATTTCAATTGAAGATTTGAAATCCGATGTACAAGTGAATCCGGAAAATTATACCGTTTGGTTCAAAATCATATTCAATGAATACTTAGCAAAATTAGAATATGCAGATAACGATTAATAGAAAATCGCATTTCAATGCTGCCCATCGGCTGTTTAAACCCGGATGGACGGATGAAAAAAATCTGGAAGTTTTTGGAAAATGTTCCAATCCCCATTATCACGGACACAATTATGAATTAATTGTGAGCGTGACGGGTGAAATCGACCCCGAAACCGGTTTTCTGATGAATTTAGATTTGCTAAAGAAAATAATTCTGGAAGAAGTCGAAAATTATTTGGATCACAAAAATCTGAATGAAGAAATTGCGGAGTTTAAAACCCTCAATCCTACGGCTGAAAATATCTCTGTAGTGATTTGGAATCGCATTCGCAACAAATTGAATGCCAACCTAAAACTAAAAGTTACCCTCTATGAAACCCCGCGAAATTTTGTGGAATATTCAGGAGACTGATTCATTGCAATAGCATGATTTACCGCAATGGGAATGTTTTATGAATCCGCTATTGAATGGCTTATTGCTCATAAAAGTTTAAATTGAAGTGCGATTTTAACTTGAATAAATCAGTCGTATCAAGGTATTTTATAAACGATGGCGTTGATGTTCATGCCCGCGCCGACGGATGCAAACACAACGTGGCTTCCTGCCCGGAAATGGAAATCTCCCATTTCATTTCTTGCCATCAAATCATACATGGTCGGAATGGTGGCCACGGAAGTATTCCCTAATTTTTGAACAGTCATTGGCGCAAAAAATTCCGGAATTTCCTTTTCATCGTACAATCTAAACAATCGGGCAATCATCGCATGATCCATTTTGGCATTGGCTTGATGAATCAACAGCTTATCGATATCTTTCACATCCACGCCGGATTTATCGATAACTCTTTTGATGAGTGCGGGAACTTTGCGCAACGCATATTCATAAACTTTCCGACCTTTCATTTTGATATTCACTTTTGAACCGTCGTATTCATCATTCAGTGAAATATCACTGACCAAATAATCCATTTCATCCAAAGTATCACAAATCGTATCAAAAGCTATGATTCCTTCTTTCTGGTCGGATTCACTGGCTTCCAAAACCACGGCTCCGGCACCGTCCGCAAAAATCATCGCAGTTCTGTCATGCGGATCCACCGCACGGGAAAGCGTATCTGCGCCAATCACCAAAGCTTTCTTGGCTGTGCCACTCAGAAAAAGATGATGGGCAAGAATCAAGCCTTCAATCCAACCCGGACATCCAAAAAGCATTTCATAAGGACGACAATGGTTGTTTTTGATGCCCAATTTGTTTTTGACCCGTGTAGCGATGGACGGCATGCTGTCCACCTGCCGATAAACCGGGTCAATATCACCGTAATTATTGGCGACAATCACATAGTCCAATTCTTCCTTGTCGATGCCCGCATTGGCTATCGCTCTTTCACCGGCTATCGCTGCAATGTCTGAAGTAAACATATTATCTTCAACATATCTCCTCTCCTCTATCTCGGTGATTTCTTGAAACTTCTGGATGGTTTCTTCATTGGATTTCTCGATTCTCTCCCCGTCTTCACCAAAAAAATCATAGGATTTGAAATAATCGTTTTTAACGATACGCTCCGGTACAAACCTGCCGGAACCTGTGATGATAGTATTTAACATTGCAAACGTTTAATTAGTGATTACAAATTTATGAAAATTAATTTCATATTACTGTCCTGTTAAGAAATGGAAAACCATGATTTTTAATACAATTAACCCAGAATTTTCCGGCTGATAAAATCTTTTTCTAAATTCCAGCCGCGTGCCGGTGAATATTCCCTGCCGTAATAAATGATTTGGATATGAAGTTTATTCCAAGACTCTTTGGGAAAGAGTCTTTTGGCGTCTTTTTCCGTTTGTTCCACAGATTTTCCATTGCTCAATTTCCAGCGGTGCATCAGCCGGTGAATGTGCGTATCCACGGGAAAGGCCGGATGTCCGAAAGCCTGCGACATCACCACAGACGCAGTTTTGTGTCCCACGCCGGGCAAGGCTTCTAATTCTTCAAAAGTTTGGGGAACATTTCCATCGTATTTTTCTACCAGAATTTCAGATAATCTTTTGATGTTCTTGGCTTTGGTGTTGGACAGCCCGATTTGTTTTATATATTCTTTGATTTCAAAAACTTCAAGCCGACTCATGGCTTTGGCATTGCCGGCGCGTGCAAAAAGTTCAGGCGTAACTTCATTTACCTTTTTATCAGTGGATTGTGCCGATAAAACAACGGCAATCAATAGTGTAAAAGGATTCTTGTGATCAAGCGGAATCGGTGGATTGGGGTAGCATTTTTCCAATTCTTCCATCACCCATTTTGCTCTTTCTTTTTTGGTCATTGTACTGAAAATCTGTTTTATTTCTAAGCAAAGATTATCCAACAAAAAAAGCCTTGCCGGATATTGCTATGGGCAAGGCTTTTGAATTTTATAATAATCAGGATTCAAGAATATTCATAATATCCTCATATCCACCGCCACACATACAATTTTCAATGCCGTGTTCCTTCAGAAAATCGGAAACAGAAGTTGCCCGATTGCCGCCCCGGCAGAAAACGATGATTGGTTTTGGATAGGCTTCTATTTCCTGAATATGCTCGGAAATTTCTCCCATCGGAATATTGATGGCGGTTTTCACACTGCCGTCAATTTCCAATTCGTAGGCTTCGCGAACATCAATCAAAGTACATTGCCCGGATTTTATAGCTTCAGCTGCTGTCATTTTCTTGTTTTTACTAAGTATTAATTTATTTAAAAATACGGAATTTACCATTTTACCAGATTCTGATTCTGTCTTTTGGCGCTTTATACATTTTGTCGCCCGGTTGGATGTCGAAGGCTTCAAAGAATCCATCCACATTGATGATGGGACCGAATGCCCGATAATAACCCGGTGAATGCGGGTCTGTGTTCACTTGATTTGTAAGGGCTTCGTCTGTCGCTTTGGTTCTCCAAATTGTAGCCCAAGAAATGAAAAACCGTTGTTGTTGTGTAAATCCGTCAATTTTCCCGGGATCGGCATGGTCTTTCAGATACATCAGCAAAGCATCAAAAGCTACGCTGACACCCCCCAAATCTCCGATGTTTTCACCCAATGTAAATTTCCCGTTCACAAAACTTCCTTTCGCGGGTTCATATTGATTGTACTGTTCGGCCAACGCCAATCCGACTTGTTCAAATTTTTTGGAATCTTCTTCCGTCCACCAGTTTCTCAGGTTTCCATCGCCATCGTACTGCGCACCGCTGTCGTCAAAACTATGGGAAATCTCATGCCCAATTACAGCACCGATTCCACCAAAATTAACTGCTGCATCAGCTTTGTAATTATAGAAAGGTGGTTGCAGAATTCCGGCCGGGAATACAATTTCATTGTTGGAAGCTCTGAAATATGCGTTCACCGTTTGCGGACTCATCCCCCATTCCGTGCGGTCAACCGGTTTTCCGATTTTATTGAAATTGTATTCATAACGCCATTTTCTGAGTGCCATCATATTTTTATACAGCGCATCATTTTCTTTGTGAGAAACGATTTCTAAGTTGGAATAATCACGCCATTTATCCGGATAACCGATTTTGACGGTGAATTTGCTCAGTTTTTCCAATGCTTTAACCTTGGTAGCCGGAGACATCCATTCCAAATTTTTGATATGAACTTCAAAGGATTTGAAAAGGTAATTGACCATTTCCTCCGCAGTGGCTTTGGCTTCCGGCGGGAAATTGTCTTTGATGTAAATTTTTCCGAGCAATTCTCCGGCAGAACCGTTTACAAATTGCAATCCACGTTTATCCAACGACCGTTGTTCTTGCTGTCCTGTCAACTGACGGCCATAAAAATCAAAGCTGAGTTCATCCAATTCCCGTGTGAGATATCCGGCGGCATTGTCAATCAAATGGAATTTTAAATATTGTTTGATGACCGGCAGATTCTTTTCGCTGATGATATTATCCAAATTCTTGAAATAATTGATTTCTCCTATAATGACTGTATCCGTTTTCACATTCAGGTCTTCCAAGAATTTTTTCAGATTGACATGCTTAGAGATTTCACCTAAGTCATTGACTGAATATGGGTTGTATTGCAAATTATTATCTCTTCTTTGCGATACCGTCCATAGATTTTCAGCGATTTGCTTTTCAAAACCAACGATTTTTGGCCCTTTCATATCACGGGTTCTTTCGCCGGTAAATTGATAAATTCTATCGATGTAGGTGGTGTATTTCTCTAAGGTATTCTTGTTGTTTTCATTTTCTTGTTGATAATAGTTTCTTCCTAATCCCAAATCGGCACTTGTAAGATAAATTGCGTTTACTGCACTGTTTTTCTTGTGGGAATTTACAAAATATCCATAAAATGAATTCAATCCCAAGGGAGTCACTTCAATGAGATAATTCTGTAAATCAGTCAGATTCTTGATTTCGTCAATTTTCTTGAGATAAGGTTGAATCGGTGCCAATCCCACTTTGTCGCGCGCATCAAAATCTATATAAGATTCATACAAATCTCTGATTTTCTGCTCATCACTTCCCTTAGGAAAAGTTTTCCCCAACAATCCTTTCAAAATTGCAAGGGTGGTCTTGTCGGTATTTTCCCGCAATTCATCAAAACTCCCCCATCTCGAACGGTCGGAAGGAATTTCTGTGGTTTTCATCCAGTTTCCATTGACAAAGTTGTAGAAATCATCTTGAGGTCTGACGCTTGTATCCATATAATCCAGATTTATTGCATGATAACTGTCCTGAGACATACCATTCACACAGAGCAGGGCAATTCCCATTAAAATTATTTTCTTCATTTGATTTGACATTTAGATTATTTGTTTGTTATTCTTTAAACTTTCACCTGCATTATTCATCGCAATTTATTCACTAAACACATACACTTCAATGAATTACGCCACTTGCATTCAATGATAACTCTATATTAATTTGAAACTCATTTCATTGCTTGAATTATTAATTGTGTCTTCTACATAGCTTCCGCCTTGAATCCATCACAAAATAATTTTATGAATAAAGCTGGTTACAAATCTATGAAGAAATTTTATAAATCGCTTTGGCTATAAACAGTATCTTTGTGCTTCAAAAAATGAAAATTATGACCGAAAAGATTCTGGTAACCGGAGCCAGGGGGCAAATCGGATCCGAGCTGACACTGGCATTAAGAAAAATTTACGGAACCGAAAATGTGCTTTCTACTGATTTGAAAAACAAGGATGAAGTCGATGATCCCTACTATGAAAGCCTCAATGTGATGGCTGCCGAATGGATTTCGGAAATAGTTCAAAACCACCAAATCACCACGGTTTATCATTTGGCGGCCATGCTGTCGGCGACTGCGGAAAAATCTCCTTCAAAAGCTTGGGAACTGAATATGACTTCTCTGCTGACCTTTTTGGAATTAGCCAAAGACCGGAAAATCCAAAAACTTTTTTGGCCGAGCAGTATTGCCATTTTTGGCTCTGAAACCCCGAAATATGAAACTGCACAAAATGCAATGGCCATTCCCGAAACAGTTTATGGAATTTCAAAACGCGCCGGAGAATATTGGTGTAAATATTATTTTGACAAATTTGATGTGGATGTCCGAAGCATCCGCTATCCCGGGCTGATCAGTTGGAAAACACCTCCTGGCGGTGGAACCACGGATTATGCTGTTGATATTTTCTATCAGGCATTGGAATCCGGTCATTATGAATGCTTTCTGACCGAAGAAACCGCATTGCCAATGATGTATATGGATGACGCCATCCGTGCCACCATTGAACTAATGCAGGCCGATCCGGAAAAACTGAGTATCCGTACTTCTTATAATCTGAACGCATTGAGTTTTAATCCGAAAGAACTTGCAGAAGCCATACAAAAACATTTGCCCGATTTCACAATTTCTTATAAACCTGATGAAAGACAAGCGATTGCAGCGACTTGGCCAGCAAGTATCGATGACCGTGTTGCGCAAAAAGACTGGCATTGGAAACCAGCATTCAGCTTAGAAAAGATGACAGCAGATATGCTGATGAATCTGAAAGAAAAGTCAAGTAAATAGCTTTAAATTCAATGCATTTCTACAAAATTTTACTTGTAATAAATTATTTTGATTTTTTTCGGATGAGGCTTTCACGGAATTTTTCATAATTTCGTTAAAAATTCAATCCTTGAGACCCGAATTTCTTCGTCCAAAAGAGCAAGTAGCCATCATTGCGCCTTCAGGGCGGGTTTTTCCCGAAGAACTGAAAGCCGGCACAAAGCTCATTCAGGAATGGGAGTTGATTCCGGTCAGCGGTCAACATCTTTTTGCGGATTATTATGCAGGCTATCACTACGCCGGTACTGTGGAACAGCGAGCAGAAGAATTGCAAAAGGCATTGGACAATCCGGATATCAAAGCAATTTGGTTTGCGCGCGGTGGCTACGGAGCCGTTCATTTATTAGAAAAAATCAATTGGAATCATTTTTATCAAAAACCAAAATGGCTGATTGGATATTCGGATATTACCGTGCTTCACAATCATGTCAACCTTCAAAACATCGCAAGTATTCACGGAGTTACCGTCAAAAGATTGAATACGAAATACAGCTGTGAAACTTTCAACACCTTGAAAAACATGCTTTTCGGAGAAATAAAACCCTATCAAACACCCCATCATCCCTATAATTATTTGGGGGAAGCCTCCGGAAAACTAATGGGTGGAAATTTGTCTTTGATTTACAGTTTAATGGGCAGTAAAACGGAGCTCAAAGGCGACGGATGCATCCTCTTTATCGAAGATTGGTGTGAAAACTGGTACCATTTGGATCGCATGCTGATGAATCTGAAAAGATGCGGACTATTGAACCGCATCAAAGGTTTGATTGTAGGCAGTTTCACCCGAATGGATATAGAAAATGAGAACCTGGATTTTTTAATGGATTTTGACCCGCTTTCCATGCAGATTATTCATAATTTTATGAAGGAATTTAAAATTCCGGTTTGTTATGGTTTTCCCGCCGGACATATTGGCGATAATCGTGCGCTGATGATGGGCGTTGAGGTTCATTTGAATGTTACAAAAGATTTTACAACTTTAGAATTTAAAACTGATGAATAAAGTTTATGTATTGGATCATCCGCTGATCCGCACCAAAATGACACAAATCCGAAAAAAGGATACCCCCACCAAATTCTTCAAAGAATTGGTCAAAGAAATTTCTTCGCTGATGTGTTTTGAAATCACAAGAAACATTGAAACCGAGGAGATTGAAATCGAAACTCCCATTGCCAAAACCATTGGTTACCGAGTTAAAGGTGAAGATTTGGTTTTGGTTCCGATTTTGAGAGCCGGTTTAGGCATGGTTGAAGGGATTCAGGATTTGATTCCGAACGCCAAAATCGGACATATCGGAATTTACCGCGACCATGATACGTTGCAGCCCGTTGAATATCTTTGTAAACTTCCGCAAAATCTTAACAACCGCGACATCATCATTCTTGATCCCATGTTAGCTACCGGCGGTTCGGCGACCAAAGCGATTGAGATTCTGAAAAACAGCCAACCCAAATCCATTCGACTGGCTTGTTTGGTCGGTTGTCCGGAAGGGGTGGAATTTGTGCATCAACACTTTCCCGAAGTTCCAATTTATTTAGCGGCAATGGACAGCAAATTAAATGAAAACGGCTATATCGTTCCCGGTCTTGGCGATGCGGGCGATCGGCTTTTTGGGACACAATAATATGGCAAAACACAATGAATTTGGCGCGATGGCCGAACAGAAAGCCGTGAATTTCCTGAAAGAAATAGGCTATGAAGTGCTGAAAAGAAACTGGCGTTTTCTACATGCAGAAATCGACATCATCGCCACTGACCCGGTAGCTGACGAAATCGTAATTGTGGAAGTCAAAGCCCGGGGATTCACGCCGTTGACCGATCCGGAAGACGCCATCAACAACAAGAAAAAAAGATTACTTGTCAAAGCCGCGGACGAATTCATCACCTCTCATGCCATTGAATCAGAAACCAGATTTGACATCATCACCATTGAAAAAGCACAACCCAACTGGAAAATCAATCATATCAAAGATGCTTTTTCTCCTCACGAATTGTAATGGAATTTCAACGGTAGATGATGGAAATTCACAAAAAATAAGTGGAAAAAAGTTCGGACGGAAATACATCAAGTATTCGTAATCTTCTGATTCAGTTTATTGATATAATGCCGACTATTCAAAATAGGGTATATTTAAATTAAAAAAATGGAGAAAAGAATCAAAATAATTCTTGCGGTTTTGTTGTTTGCTTGTCTTTTGGATATGCCTTATGGTTTTTACCAATTGGTTCGCTTCGTAGCTTTGGTAGGATTTGGAGTTTTAGCCTATCAAGCCAATCAGCAGGGGAAGCAAACCGAAATGATTATTTATGGTGCATTGGCTTTGTTGTTTCAACCATTTTTCAAAATTGCTTTGGGTAGAGAGCTTTGGAATGTGGTAGATGTGATTGTCGGCGTTGGTTTAATTATTTCTCTATTAAAGAAATCCAAACCTACAATTGATTAACTTTGAAGTATCAAAGGATTGAATGATGGCAAAGAACAAGAAAATACACGTTGAAGGAAAAGAGATATCAATAGTTATTGATAACAACAAAGAGTATATTTCCTTGACAGATATGTTGAAAGCTAAGGATGGTGATTTTTTTATTTCCGATTGGCTCAGAAATCGTAATACCATAGAATATCTTGGAATTTGGGAATCTGTTTATAATCCAATTTTTAATTATGGCGAATTCGCCATAATTAAAAGTCAGGCAGGATTAAACAGCTACAAACTAAGTGTAAAAGAATGGGTTGAAAAAACGAAAGCAATAGGTTTGAAAGCCACAACCGGAAGATACGGTGGAACTTATGCCCATCCTGATATTGCTTTTGAATTTGGGATGTGGATTAGCCCCAAGTTTAAGATTTATCTCATCAAAGAGTTCAAACGTCTAAAAGAAGAAGAAAACAACCAACAAAAATTGGAATGGAATTTACAACGAACTATTTCAAAAATCAATTACAGAATACATACGGATGCCATTAAAGAAAACCTGATACCAAATGAAATCACAAAACAACAAGCTGCTTTTGTATATGCCAATGAAGCCGATTTGCTGAATGTAGCTTTGTTTGGAATGACTGCCAAAGAGTGGCGGGATAAAAATCCTGATGCTAAAGGAAACATCCGTGATGAAGCTACTATTGAGCAATGTCATACAGGTCACAGGTTTGAATCACAGCGAAGTACAAAGCAGAAACAAGTTGGATTTTCATTTCTATGCCTCACTTATTTCCATAAATTTAGTGAAGTGACCCATTGGATTCCTGAAAAAGACAAAAACCCGAATAAGGAGCAGAAAAAATAAACAAAAAAATAAGGCAACTGATTTATTAAGATTATGTTAATGATTGAATTTATAACGAAGTATCATTTATAATCAAATGAATATTTCTTTGAATTCATCTATAAAAGAAAATTTTTCGTAACCTAAGTCTTTGAATTTCCCTTTAATTTCCTTTTTCAGTTGAAAATAATTTTTATGATAGAACTGCGAAATTTTTATGACTTTCCTTTTTTCCTTTTTCAGGTATAAATATTCATAAGTTCCACCCTGAGCTGTTAAATAAGAAATTACCCAACCATTGATTTCTGAATTCTTATAAACTTCTGTTTTAAGACCAAAAAAACGCTTTATGATTATTTCGTTTGGTTGAATTTTAATAATAATAATTTTAGTTCTTAATTCTCCAAAGACCAAATAGATAAAACTGAAAAACACCAATGAGGGTATGAAAATTTTTGGAAATAGCTTATCATCATAATAAGGATCATTAAAAAAACCAGGAATAATTAAAAATGCCACATAAGCAAATCCACAAATTAGAGCTAAAACCAAATATGAAGTGAAATTAAATTTAGATTCCATGAATCACAAATATCTGTTTAATAAACATTTAGCTAGGTTTTTCAAATTAATCAATTAAGTTTGAATCCTGTTTTTAATGCGAAACACCGAAAAATAAAAAGAAAACCCATACATCCAACTAATCACCCAACCAAGCCCCCTCCCTTTTGGGGTGGGATTTACATATTCCTCCTGTACTTTCCGCCCACATTGAACAACGCATCTGTGATTTCGCCCAATGAATTTACTTTGGCAGCGTTCATCATTTCTGCAAATTTGGTTTGGAGGCTTTTGTGGATTTGATTTTATTTGAAAATATGAAAATCGCCTCAGGCGCTAATGCAGTCGAGCTACCTTTTGATGATTTGATTAGGAAAAAGAAAGTTTATTTCCCGATGCTGATGACTGAAATACCGAATCACAACATATGAAACAACCAATTCATCGGTTAGATCAATTGATTTTATGCTAATTTCTTTTCCCTCTATGAATTCCCTTATTTCTTAAACTCATGGAATTCTTTGATACCGCACTGATTCGTCTTTTCTAATTTTGACACAAAATAACTTAAAGAAAACAAAAACTTTAACTATTAACACCTTGACGATGAAAAGAGTTTTGAAAATAACAGGATATTTCGGTGGAAGTGTAATTCTTCTTTTGTTATTTTTCCTCGGGTATATCAGCTTTGTGTTGCCAAATGTAGGGAAAGCTGAGTATATAGAGGTTGAAGTCGGCCAAGACAAAGTCGAAAGAGGAAGATATCTTGCTCATCATGTCATGATGTGTGCAGACTGTCATTCTAAGCGAGACTTTTCAAAATTTTCGGGCCCTCCTACTCCCGGGACTGAATTTGTAGGTGGTGATATTTTCGATGAGTCCATGGGATTTCCAGGCAAATTTGTTTCAACCAACATCACACCCTATGGCATTGGGGATTGGACAGATGGTGAGATTTTCAGATTGATTACCACCGGGGTAAAACAAGATGGCGAACCGATATTTCCAGTGATGCCCTACCATCATTTCGGACAATTGGACAGAGAGGATATTGAAGCTGTGATTGCATTTTTGAGAACCTTAGAACCTGTAGAAACCCATCATCCGGAATCAAAAGCAAATTTTCCTTTTAATTTGATTTTGAGAACCATGCCCAAGAAAGCTCAACTTAACTCAAAACCCGACAAATCCCAAACCGTGGCTTATGGAAAGTATATGTTTACAGCCGCTGCTTGTGCAGAATGTCACACCCAATTTGAAAAAGGCAAATTTGTTGGACCGGTTGGTGGCGGAGGTAGAGAATTCCTCCTCCCAGACGGAAGCATTGTGAGAGCTCCTAATCTAACTCCACATGAAACCGGAATTAAACAATACAACAAAAAACAATTTGTGGAATTATTCAAGCAGTATTCTGATTCAACTTTCGTTCTTCCTGATGTCAAGCCCGGTGGTTTTCAAACTTTGATGCCTTGGGTGATGTATTCAGGAATGGAAGCCGATGACATCGGAGCGATCTATGATTACATACAAACCCTTGAACCTTATGACAATACAGTGGAAAAATTCACATCTGCAATACAAGAATGAATATTGATTAAAACTATTGTACAATGAAAAATTCGAATAATATAATGTGTGTTTTGATTAACAGTTTTCTAACTTCTTGTTCAAGTGACGACAAAGAATCCGGAAAATTGACGCATGAACACTAAATTGATTTAATGATACCGCAATTGAGAAGTGTCGCTGCTGATTTCCAAAATATGGATATGGCAATCAATGAAGGCTGGGACACAAATTTATCCAGTTGTGTAAAGCATACTACCGAAAGTGGAATGGGACGCCACTATGCCAGATTAGAGTTTTTGGACGGTAGAGTTAACCACCTATAACTTCAAGTGCTCTTTTATATGATGAGTCAAAACCAAGAAATGGAATTTTTAAGTGTAGAATATTTGGTACCCTTTGAATTTCATACGGCAGATGCAGATCCGCCCGCGTTATTTTTTCAACACTTTCATGCCAATTTAAAGCCAAGATTTTGGGCTCCGCATGTTTGGACTGAATGAAAACCCAAGCGGTTTGTTTTATGACTGGAATCCATTGGTAAATTGTCCCTAACCAATCATATAAAGGAGTTTGATCGGCACAATTGTCAGAAAGTTGGCGATTGTGCCTTTTTTTTAACCAACCGAAAATCAATTGTTCCGATTTTTAATATCTTAGCTTTATGAGCCTACAACTGCCAAAATATTGTTTGATTATTTGTTGCCTCTTTGCCAACTTTTTATTGGGACAAGATTTTAATAAAAACTTCATAGACAAAAGTTTAGAATCCGCTTATGAAAAGAGTCAAAAAAATGGTGATTTTCAAGCGAATTTTGAAAAACTGAAAACCTTTATTCGGAACCATCCCGACACCGTTCAAGATGAAATATATCATTATCTTTTTCAAAACGACTCCTCCGGTCTTGCAATCCAAGCTTTTTATGAGGATTATATCAAACGATTGGAAAAGAAAGGAAACATCAATATAGCCGTGGATTTGTATGTAGATGTTGCTTGGCAATACATCAACCAAGGCGATGACAAAGCATTGGAAATTGCAGACAAAGCTCTGAGACTTTCTAAAGATAAGTTGTTTTATACAGGAATTGTGAAGGCAAAAGAGATTCAAGGGCTTTTTTACGAAATTGTCAAAGGAGATGCTGAACAGGCTTCAGTAATTTATTTCGAAGCACTTGAAATTTGCAAAAAACACCAATTGGCCTATACTTCCGAAATTTTTCACACAATTGGCGTGCTTTTTCACACAAGCGACAATTACAAAAAAGCAAAAACCTATTATTCGGAAGCACTCAAAGAAGCTGAGCGACAAAACAATGAAGAACTACAGAAAAGATGTTTAATCAATCTCGGTAGTGTGTATTCTTCTTTGGAAGAATTTGATGTGGCCGAAAAATATCTCATTCAGAGTCTTGATATCCCCAAAAAAACACAGTACGACTACGATGCTTACGCCAATTTGGGTAATTTGTACATTCGACAAAAATCCTATCAAAAGGCATTGCCATTTCTTGAAAAAGCAACAGAAATTCATCCCGACAATTATGATGCAGATTTGAATTTAAGATTTCTGATCGATGTAAAAGCAAATCTAAAAGACACAACCGAAATGCACAGCATCATGAACAGGGCCGAAACAGCTTTGTCAAACATTAATTCACTAAGAGATAAATCTCTGTTGCTAAGATCTGTTTCCAATTATTATAAAACAAACGAAGATTACGAAAAAGCGCTTCATTACAAAGGTGAATATTTGAGGGTTTATGAGAGAGTTATTGAAAATCAAAAAAACGAAACGCTTCTGGATTTGGAAGCCAAATACCAAAGCGAAAAAATAAAAGCTTCATTGTCAAAAAAAGAAAAACAACAGACACTTTTATTCATCGGGGTAATTGTTTTGCTGCTTTTTTTAATCGGATTATATGCTTTCTATAAAAATCAATTGAAATACAAAAATGTATTACAACAAAAGATAATCAAAGAATTGACACAAAACAACAAGCTATTGGCACTCAGCAGTATGATAGAAGGACAAGAAAATGAAAGGATGAGAATCGCCAGGGACCTGCATGATAGCTTAGGTGGATTATTGAGTAGCGTCAAAGCCCATTTCACAATTTTTAAAAATCAATTCGATAAAAATCAAGAATTTGAAATGACTCAAAAAACATATCAATTGATTGATGAATCTTGTATTGAAGTAAGAAGAATTTCCCACAATATGATGCCTCATTCTCTGAGTCTGTCCGGACTGAAAGGTTCACTCGAAGACATAGCGCAACACATGGAATCATTGGGCTACAATGTTACATTAGACATTCATCATCTGCACGAAAACATGGATACAACCAAGCAAATCACTATCTTTAGACTCGTACAGGAAACACTGTCGAACATTAGAAAGCATGCAAATGCAAGGAATGTACTCATTCAACTCATTGGCGCTGAGGATGAACTCCAGTTGATAGTAGAAGACGATGGAAAAGGATTTGACTATCAGGAAGCCCTGAAAAACAAAAGTCTGGGATTAAATAACATCAATAGCAGAGTTGAATTTTTAGATGGAACAATTCAATGGGAAAGCATTATAAACGAAGGAACGACTATTACGATAAATATACCACATCATTCAAATGGAAATAAAAGTATTCATAGTTGATGATCATAAAATGGTGATTGAAGGTTTGCAAATGTTGCTTCAAAAACAAGAAGGGATTGCCATTGTTGGCTATGCTTTGAGCGGTGAAGAGGCGCTGAAAAATATACCCGACCTAAACCCGGATGTGGTATTGATGGATGTGAATATGCCGGACATGAATGGTTTTGAAGCTTGTAAGAATATAATAGAAATTTGCCCCGACATAAAAGTCATCGCAATTTCAATGCACAAAGAACTCAGCCTCATAAAACTTATGCTCGGAAATGGTGCCAAAGGTTATGTGCTCAAAAATGCAGGACAAGATGAAGTACTGGATGCCATTAAAACGGTTTATAGCGGTAAAACTTATCTGGACGATGAAGTGAATGAAATCATCATCAATAGCATGACAAAGCACTCAAAACAAAAAACAACATCTCCGTTCCCTAAATTATCGAGAAGAGAAAAAGATGTTTTGAAACTAATCATCAATGAATACACTACTCAAGAAATTGCAGACAAACTCTTTATAAGCTTTGGAACCGTAGAAACACACCGTCGCAATATGCTCATCAAAACAGGTGCTAGAAATACGGTTGGTTTGGTGAAATTCGCATTGGAATACAATTTATTGGACTGATTTTGATGTTATAAACGACTTTAATATCAAAATCTATCTGAAGAATTTTTGAATGATTTGACTTTTACCTCTGATTTAATTGATTTATGAATTAGATTAATTATCAATCATATAACTACATATTCCTCCTGTACTTTCCACCCACATTGAACAGCGCATCTGTGATTTCGCCCAATGAATTTACTTTGGCAGCATTCATCATTTCTGCAAACAGATTTTGATTGTTCAGTACAGCGTCGTGTAGTTTCTGCAAACTCAGTTTGGAGGCATTTGCATTAGCTTTGTTAAAATTCTGAACGGCTTCGATTTGAAACTGTTTTTCTTCTTCGGTCGAACGGATGACTTCTTTGGGCAGCACGGTCGGTGAACCGTCTTTGCCCAGAAACGAATTCACCCCAATGATTGGATATTCACCCGATTGTTTCAATCGTTCGTAATACAGACTTTCGTCCTGAATTTTTCCGCGCTGATACATGGTTTCCATTGCGCCCAACACACCGCCACGGTCGGTCAATCGGTCAAATTCCGCATAAACAGCTTCTTCTACCAAATCGGTTAATTCTTCAATGATAAATGAACCCTGAATCGGATTTTCATTTTTGGCCAGCCCCAATTCTTTGTTGATAATCAATTGGATCGCCATGGCTCTGCGCACCGATTCTTCGGTGGGCGTGGTGATGGCCTCGTCATAAGCATTGGTGTGTAGCGAGTTACAGTTGTCATAAATCGCATAAAGCGCTTGCAAAGTCGTGCGAATGTCGTTAAATGCAATTTCCTGCGCATGTAGTGAACGACCTGAGGTCTGAATATGGTATTTCAGCATTTGCGAGCGTTCGTTGCCTTTGTATTTGTATTTCATTGCTTTGGCCCAAATTCTTCTTGCCACACGACCAATGACCGCATATTCCGGGTCGATGCCATTGGAGAAAAAGAACGACAGATTCGGTGCAAAATCATCGATGTGCATGCCTCGTGACAAATAATATTCCACATAAGTAAACCCATTCGATAATGTCAATGCCAATTGGGTAATCGGATTGGCACCTGCTTCTGCGATGTGGTAACCCGAAATCGAAACCGAATAAAAATTCCTGACTTTGTTGTCAATGAAATATTGCTGCACATCGCCCATCAGCCGAAGCGCAAATTCGGTCGAAAATATACAGGTGTTCTGCGCCTGATCCTCTTTCAGAATATCGGCTTGCACTGTTCCTCTCACGGTGGCCAGCGTTCGGGCTTTGATTTCGTTATAAACATCGGCCGGAAGAACTTCATCGCCGGTCAATCCGAGCAACATCAGCCCCAGCCCGTTGTTTCCTTCGGGCAATTCTCCGTTGTACGAAGGTCTTTCCAAACCTTTGTCGTCAAATTTTTCCTTCAGCCTCTCCTCTACTTTCTTTTCGAGTTTATTTTCTTTGATGTAAATTTCACATTGCTGGTCAATGGCAGCATTCATGAAAAAGCCCAACAGCATGGGTGCCGGTCCGTTGATGGTCATGCTCACCGAAGTCGTGGGTGCACACAAATCAAAACCGGAATATAATTTTTTCGCATCATCCAAAGTCGCAATAGAAACTCCTGAGTTTCCGATTTTCCCGTAAATGTCCGGACGGGTTTCCGGATCACGACCGTAAAGCGTAACGCTGTCAAAAGCGGTTGACAATCTTGCAGCGGGCATGCCCAAACTCACATAGTGAAAACGACGATTCGTCCTTTCGGGACCACCTTCTCCGGCAAACATCCGGGTCGGGTCTTCACCGGTTCTTTTGAAGGGATAAATTCCAGCGGTATAAGGAAATTCTCCGGGCACATTCTCCTGAAGACTCCATCTCAAAATGTCGCCCCATGCCTGATAATTCGGCAGACAAACCTTTGGAATTTGTGAATGGGAAAGCGATTCGGTATGCGTTTGAATTTTGATTTCTTTGTCTCTTACTTTGAAGGAATAAATCGCTTCGCTGTATTTGTTTTTTTTGTTCTCCCAATCGAGGATAATCGTCTTGTTTTCTTTGGACAATAGTTCAAGTTTTTCTTTTTTAATCATTTCTAAATAAGAAACTTGACTACTTTCTTTTAATATTTTACTTGAAAGGTTTAATGCATAAACTTCTTGTGCGATTTCACTTTGTTCCTCCGCCCATTTGTCATAGGCTTTATTGTTTTCGACAATCTCTGAAAGATAGCGAACTCTTTTGGCGGGAATCACCGACTCAAGCATTTCCTTGGTTGGTTTCTCAAATTTCAGTTTTGACTCAAATTTTCCGCCCGAGAATTCATTGATTTTATCCATCACAGCCTTGTACAGTTGGTTGGTTCCGGCATCGTTGAACATCGAGGCACGGCTTGGATAAACCGGCATCTCTTCATAAGCTTTATCAAAAATCTGATGATTTCGTTGGAATTGTTTCTTTACATCTCTCAAAGCATCCTCTGCTCCTTTCTTGTCGAATTTATTAATGGCAACAATTTCAGCATAATCCAGCATATCAATTTTTTCCAATTGCGAAGCTGCACCGTATTCAGGCGTCATCACATACAAAGGCACATCTGCAAATTCCATCACTTCTGCACCAGATTGTCCGATGCCGGAAGTTTCGAGAATCACCAAGTCATAACCGGCTGCTTTCATCACATCAAGTGCAGGTGCGACATGTTGTGAAACCGAAGCATTGGCCTGTCGGGTTGCCATGGAACGCATGAAAACCCTTGGATTGTTGATTGAATTCATCCGGATACGGTCTCCGAGCAAGGCGCCACCGGTTTTCCGTTTGGTAGGATCCACCGAAACGATACCGATGGTTTTGTCCGGAAAATCCAATAGATAACGACGAACGAGTTCATCAATCAGCGAGGATTTCCCCGCACCACCCGTTCCGGTGATTCCCAAAATCGGCACGAGGTTTTGCTCAGCCTTTTTCTTGACGATGGCATACAAATCGGTGTATTTGGCCATGTTATTTTCAAAAGCTGAGATGGCTTGTGCAATGTGGTGATTGTCTTTTTCGCTCAATTTTTCCACCATTTCGTGGGTCAGCTGATTTCCGGTTGGAAAGTCTGAAGCCATCACCATTTCGTTGATCATGCCCTGAAAACCAAGGTCCCGACCGTCATCAGGCGAATAAATCTTTACAATTCCGTATCCCATCAGAGATTTGATTTCGGTCGGAAGAATTACTCCTCCGCCTCCTCCAAAAATTTTGATGTGCCCGGCTCCTTTTTCGTTGAGCAAATCGAACATGTATTTGAAATATTCATTGTGCCCACCTTGGTAAGAAGTCATTGCGATTCCCTGTGCGTCTTCTTGAATAGCCGTGTCCACCACTTCTTCTACGCTGCGGTCATGCCCTAAGTGAATTACTTCAACGCCTGTGGCCTGAATGATTCTTCGCATGATATTGATGGCCACATCATGGCCGTCAAACAAGGATGCGGCAGTAACGATGCGAATATGGTTTTTGGGTTTGTAAACATCCTTTCTGAGATCGAATTCCTGAATTTCTTTTGTATCCGGCATGATAGAAATTTTACGGTTTTTAAACAATTTTCAAAATTAAACTATTTTGGGGAATTAATATTCAGAAAGCGAATTTCTTGATGGACTGAAGGAAGTAGGGTAGAAATTAGAACAGAAATCCAAGTTCCTATTTCGTCCATTAATCGCTAACTACTAAAAACTAAACTTTAGTATTTTAATTCAAATTCATCCATTTACAACGGATTCCGCATAAGGGATTCGGTTTTGAATGGAACGAATCAAGGTGGCTTCATCGGCATATTCCAATTCGTCGCCCACACCGATGCCGCGTGCAATGGCTGAAAATTTGACCGGAAAATCTTTTAACACCTTATAAAGATAAAATGCTGTGGTGTCGCCTTCCATTGTTGAACTCAGTGCGAAAATAATTTCTTCGGGAATTTCGTTTTTTAGTCGCAACTTTAAAGATTCAATTTCAAGTTGCTGTGGACCAATACCGTCCATCGGAGAAATCCTACCGCCTAATACATGGAAAACGCCTTTGAATTGCCCTGTATTTTCAATGGCTATCACATCCCGGACATCTTCCACCACACAAATCAAGGATGCATTCCGCTGTGGGTTGGAACAAATTCTGCAAAGCGGCGTGTCGGAAACCGTATGACATTTTTCGCAATAACAGATTTTACTGACTAAATTATTTAAGGCTTCCGCAAGGTTTTCAGTTTGGGAAGCCGGACGATCAAGCATGTGCAATACAAGCCTTAATGCGGTTCTTTTGCCGATGCCCGGCAGATTAGACATTTCTTCAACCGCAGATTCTAATACTTTACTTGGATAATTCATTCATTCAAAAATAGTACTTTTGAACGAAATTAAAAACGGAAAATGAATTCAAATTATATTCTCCTCTTCGTCCTGATTTATTTTATTGGCTTGCTGTATATCTCCTACCGAACCAGCAGAAACTCCGACAACCAATCCTTTTTTATTGGTAACCGCAAGAGTAAGTGGTGGTTAGTAGCTTTCGGAATGATTGGCACCAGCCTGAGCGGGGTAACCTTTATTTCTGTTCCGGGTACGGTCGGGAAATTGACGGGTACAGAATATGTTTATGGAGGATTTGAGTATTATCCCATGGTTTTGGGATTTTTTCTCGGTTATTTCATTGTGGCTTTTGTACTGCTGCCACTTTATTACAAGATGAATCTGACTTCGATTTATACTTATTTGGGCAACAGATTCAATACGGAAGCCCATAAAACCGGCTCTGTCTTTTTCATCATTTCCCGATGCATCGGTGCTACCGCCAGGTTGTTTCTCGTTATCAATGTGTTGCAAATCTTCCTACTCGATGCTTTGGGCGTTCCGTTTTGGGTAACTACCATAGTGATACTGTTGATGATTGTGCTTTATACTTATGAAGGCGGCGTCAAAACCATTGTAGTAACGGATACGCTACAGACGACATTTATGCTGTTGAGTTTACTAATTTGTATTGTTTTTGTGCTTTTCAAACTCGATATGTCATTTTCTCAAGGCTATGCTAAAATTGCAGAATACAATTACACGCATTTCTTCAACTGGGACAGCAATTCGGCCACCTATTTTTTCAAAAACCTAATTGGCGGGATTTTTATTACCATCGGAATGACGGGGTTAGACCAAGAAATGATGCAAAAAAACATCAGTGTGGACAATCTTCATAATTCAAAAAAGAACATGATTACCTTTGCAGGGACATTGCTCATTGTTAATTTCGCATTTTTGTTTCTCGGCGGATTGCTTTATTTGTATGCCATGCAAAGCGGTGCGGTTTACGGCGATGGTGTTTTCGGATTCAAAAATGAGCAAGGCGAAATCGTCAACATCATGGGCGACGACCTCTTCCCTGCGCTGTCGCTTTGGGGATATTTCCCGGGTTTCATCGCCATCTTTTTTATCATCGGGTTGATTTCGGCACTGTTTCCTTCTGCGGACGGTGCGCTGACTTCCCTGACAAGTTCCTTTTGTGTGGATTTATTGAAAATGAATGACAACACAAAAATCTCTGATAAACAGAAAAAACGCATCCGCATCACGGTTCACATCGTTTTCACGCTGATTTTCTTTTTGATGATTTTGATTTTCAAATGGATCAATGACAAATCCATTGTTTATTTGATTATGAACATCGCTGGCTATACTTACGGGCCTTTGCTCGGATTATTTGCCTTCGGAATTCTGACCAAGCGAACGATTTCCTTGAAATACAACATCATTGGCGTGGCGCTGATTGCGCCGGTAATTACCTATCTAATCAATGAGTATTTTATTCATTATACCCATTACAGAATCGGGGTGGAACTGATTGTGCTGAACGGATTATTAACCTTTATCGGGCTTTGGCTCATTAGTAAGCAGAAAAATAAAACTGAGGACATGGGTGATGAAACATTTTGATAATCAAGTCAACACACGGAAAAAGAAAAAAAATAGTTTACAAAGTAGTCGAGGAACTGAAACGCTTTAAAGCCACTGAACGGCAAATTTATTGGCTTTTTAAAAAAGTTTCGAATGAGATTGAAATTTAACAAAATATTTTCAATAATGTCATTTTTATGGCACAGACTTTGCAGTATAAAAAGTACTATTCTTTTCATAAGGTAGTTAAGTTTTCATGGTACTTAAGTTTTAGTAGAGAGGGTCCCGGCAGCAATGTCGGGATTTTTTTGTTGTATTATTTAATTATTTAATTGAATATCCGGTACTTATATTTCAAAAACAAAAAAGCACCTACATCTATGCAAGTGCTTATACTTATTGTGATCCAGTTAGGATTCGAACCTAAGACCTACTGCTTAGAAGGCAGTTGCTCTATCCAGCTGAGCTACTGGACCTCTTTTTAAAAGTCAAAATCTCAAAATTCTTTTCACAAATCCCATGAATTGTTACTCAAAATCTTGAGATTTTTGTCGGGGTGGCAGGATTCGAACCTGCGACCTCCTGGTCCCAAACCAGGCGCGATGACCGGGCTACGCTACACCCCGAGTATTCAAGCTGCGGAGAGACGGGGACTCGAACCCCGGCATCGGTTTCCCGATGACAGATTAGCAATCTGCTCCATTACCGCTCTGGCACCTCTCCTCTACTCGCACATTCACTCCTAAAAGTGAAAGCGAGCGCAAAAGTAACCCGATACTTTATATTTTGCAAATTCTTTTGTCACTTTTTTATCTTCATTTTGTTTAATTTTGCTCAATTCATTTTTAAAACCAACAAATTGAAATATTTAAACCTGATTCTGATTGCGTTACTGACTTTGCTTGCTTCCTGTGCATCACAACAAAATCAAATCATCAAAAAAGTTGTCAGAGATACCGTAATCATTACCAAATACAATGATTACAAACCTGTCAGAATGGCTCATTTGGATGATTATAAAATCTCGACTGAGCATTATCCGGCTATCGGGCAAGACGACCGTGTCCGGTTTCTAATCCTGCATTATACTGCGTTGGACAGGGAGGCTTCGGTGCGCGTGCTAACCCAACAGGAAGTTAGTTCTCATTATATGGTCACGGATGTTTATTCCGATTCCATTTATTTGTTGGTCGATGAATCCAAACGAGCATGGCATGCCGGAAAAAGTTTCTGGAAGGGAATTAACAATCTGAATTTTTCATCCATTGGAATTGAAATCGTTAATCCGGGTTATTCCGGAGAAACACAGGGATTGTCATCCAATACAAAATTTTTCTATGATTATCCCGATTTTCAAATCAAAAAAGTAGCCGCACTTGCAAAAGACATCATTCAGCGGTATGACATACAGCCGGTGAATGTTTTGGCGCATTCTGACATTGCTCCACAAAGAAAACATGATCCGGGCCCTAAATTTCCTTGGAAAAAATTATACGATGAATACCGGATTGGCGCATGGTACGAAGAAGTGCAAAAAAACATTTATCTGACACAGTTCCCGTATGACAAGATAGAGGATTATTATTTCATCGAATCCGTGCAAAAAGACTTAGAAAATTACGGCTATGAAATCCAAAAAACAGGGGTTTGGGATACCCAAACCCAAAAAGTTATCACAGCTTTCCAATACCATTTCCGACCAGAAAATTATGATGGGGTGCTGGATGCTGAAACCTGGGCAATTCTAAAAGCCTTGATTTTGAAATACAGAAATTAATTGTTTTTCAGTTAATTAAATTAATTTTGAAATGAATTTCAACATGAAAAAATTAGGATTAATCATAATCATTTACGGATGTTTCAATTTTGTCCAAGCACAGGATTACAAAAATTTCACGGAAAAAGAAATCGCACTGATTCAATCAGATTCAACCCAAATGATGCGGGTTTACAAACTTTCAAATCCTGAAGATTCCTTGGTTTTGAAATCTGTTTCCATACCGGTGAATCCCACCGACAAAATCACTCAATTATTGGCCAAAAGAATGTTGCTTTCCGTTGTGGATCCTAACAACAGCGGTGTCGGCATTGCAGCTCCTCAGGTCGGAATCAACCGCAGAATGATGGTTGTTCAGCGTTTTGACAAACCTGAAAGACCATTTGAGGTTTTTATCAATCCAGAAATCCGGTGGGCTTCTGAACTGATGCAATTCGGCCCGGAAGGAGATTTATCCTTTGAAGAAAGAGGTCAGGTCGGCAGGAATTACATCATCGAAGTGCAATACCATAATACAGATGGTGAAATGCTAACGGAAATTATTGAAGGATTTACCGCTGTCATTTTTCAGCATGAAAGAGACCATTTGGATGGTAAATTATTGACTGACAGAGTTAAAGAACAGAAAAACCAACAAACTATCCCTTCGACTGAAAGCAATAATCTGTTCTTTTGGAATGAAAATTAATCTCCTTACCCAAGTTTCATCCAAAATCAATTGAATTTTAATTGCAATATTTATTCAGGTCGTGCTGTCAATATGTCATAAAAACCCTGCCCGGGCGCAATGGCATAATCATTGACTATCATTTGGAAAATTGTATTAATCCAAAAGAAAACAAATTAAGAATATGAGCAAAATTATTGGAATTGACTTGGGAACGACCAACTCTTGCGTTGCAGTAATGGAAGGAAACGACCCAACCGTAATCCCCAATTCAGAGGGCAAAAGAACCACACCATCTATTGTTGCTTTTGTGGAAGCTGGCGAAAGAAAAGTCGGCGATGCCGCCAAAAGACAAGCGGTGACCAATCCGCTGAAAACCGTTTACTCTATCAAAAGATTTATGGGTACCAAATATTCTGCAGATATCAGTGAAATTGAACATATCCCATATAAAATAGTAAAAGGTGAAAATGACACCCCAAGAGTAGAAATTGACGGCCGTGCTTATACGCCACAGGAAATCTCTGCGATGGTGTTGCAAAAAATGAAGAAAACCGCCGAAGATTATCTTGGACAAGAAGTTACGAAAGCCGTAATTACCGTTCCGGCATATTTCAATGATGCCCAGCGACAGGCCACCAAAGAAGCGGGTGAAATCGCAGGACTGAAAGTGGAAAGAATCATTAATGAACCGACTGCTGCCGCTTTGGCTTATGGCATGGACAAAGCCCACGGCGACAAGAAAATTGCGGTTTATGACTTGGGTGGAGGTACCTTCGATATTTCCATCTTGGAATTGGGTGACGGCGTTTTTGAAGTTTTGTCCACCAATGGAGATACGCATTTGGGAGGGGATGACTTTGACAACGTAATAATCAATTGGCTGACTGAAGAATTCAAAACGCAGGAAGGCATCGAACTGAAAAAAGACCCGATGGCCATGCAGCGATTGAGGGAAGCAGCCGAAAAAGCGAAAATTGAATTGTCTTCTTCTTCACAAACAGAAATCAATTTACCTTATATCACAGCCAATGAAACAGGCCCCAAACACTTGGTAACGACATTGACCCGTGCAAAATTTGAGCAATTGAGCGATAATCTGATGAAAAGAACCATGGAGCCTTGCAAAAAAGCATTGCAGGACGCAGGATTGAAACCCTCTGATATTGATGATGTTATCTTAGTTGGAGGCTCTACCCGAATCCCTAAAATTCAGGAAGAAGTTGAGAAATTCTTTGGAAAAGTTCCTTCAAAAGGGGTGAATCCCGACGAAGTGGTTGCCATTGGTGCCGCTATTCAAGGGGGCGTTTTGACCGGTGATGTGAAAGATGTCTTGCTTTTGGACGTAACACCGCTTTCATTGGGGATTGAAACTTTAGGTGGTGTATTCACCAAATTGATTGAATCCAACACCACGATTCCAACCAAGAAATCTGAAACTTTCTCAACAGCTGCCGACAATCAGCCGGCCGTGACCATCCGCGTAGGACAAGGGGAAAGATCCATGTTCTCCGACAACAAGGAAATCGGACGTTTTGATTTGGTGGATATTCCGCCTGCACCAAGAGGAGTTCCGCAGATTGAGGTGACCTTTGATATCGATGCCAACGGGATTTTGAATGTTTCAGCCAAAGACAAAGGAACCGGGAAAGAGCATTCCATTAAAATCGAAGCTTCTTCCGGTTTGAGCGATGCCGATATCGAAAGAATGAAAAAAGAAGCCCAGGAAAACGCAGCCAAAGATGCGGAAGCCAAAGAGAAAATTGATAAAATCAATGCCGCTGACGCAATGATTTTCCAAACTGAAAAGCAATTGAAAGAGTATGGCGACAAATTGCCGGCTGACAAAAAATCAGCCATCGAATCAGCTTTGGAAAATTTGAAAACTGCACATAGCACACAAGATGTAGGTCAGATTGATGCCGCCATGGAAAAGATGAATGAAGTGTGGAATGCGGCTTCACAAGATATATATTCCGCAATGAATTCAGGACAGCAACAAGACGGCCCTACCGCTGATGCTAGTTCAGATTCTAATAGCGGAAATGACGGAAACGTTGAAGATGTTGACTTTGAAGAAGTGAAATAAAGACTGATTAACAAGCATCAGTCATCATTAATAAAACGCTGTGAATGTAATGTTTGCAGCGTTTTTTTATTTTCTTGAACTTTCAAATGGGATTTTCAAAAAATCGAGAAAGGAGGTTGTATTGTTAAGGAGTGACTAAATTCGATTTAGAAAATTCAAATCAAATGGTTTTGTTCTGAGTATTTTAATCGAACTCAGGTTATAAGCATTCAGTTGCACCCCACCATCAGTTGGGACGCCGTTTTCAAATAAGCCCTTATATTCCCCCTGGGCTTTGAGGGTTCGTTCGCCGGAAGCATCGTAGATATTGTGAAAGAGTTTTCCCTCATTGAATACTGCCGATACAGGATGGAATTCAATATAAGAAAAACAGTTCATAATTTCGCGCGAGAAAGTTTTCACCGGATAAATTTAATCTAAAGAATTCCCCGAGGCTTGCCTCGGGTTGTAGACAAGGAAAAGTTTGAAAAACGGATGGTTTTTCATAACGCTTTGAAAAAGCGTATATTTCGCGAGTGAAGGATGAACATATCTA
>JBBAEI010000026.1:0-52129 GCA_041656055.1 Weeksellaceae bacterium | reverse complement strand
TTTTGGATATAAAACTACAAGTTTTTGTAAATTGTGAAACAAAAACTATCGTACAACTGGCAGTTTTGCAAAATTCGTCTGCCGCAGGCGCAACACAGACGAACTTCGTAAAGCTGCCAAAGCGTTACCCACAATTATGAAGAAGATACTACACATATTGACAATCCTTCTGCTTCCATTGACAGTTTTTGGACAAAGCGACTATTGGGCAAGATTGTCAATTTCAGGTGGAGTTTCAGAACTTGGAATTTCACCATCCGAAGAAATTTGGGTAGCTACAAAAGCAGGAAATGTTTACTACACCAAACAAATCGGTGAACTATGGCATATCGGACCTTTTGGTTCATTAGACCCATACAATTTTAGCTCGGGAAAGACTTTTGAGAGAGTAAATTTTTTCGATGAAGATACCTTGATGATTTCAGGGTTTATTCAAGAAGGCGGAAAACAAGACTTTGTTTTTTGGTCAGGTAATAAAGGGAAAACTTGGGACAAAGTAATCTTCGGTAAAAGCAGTTGGATTGATGCGGCATACATAAACAACAACGGAAAAGCTTGGATGAGTGGTAATTCTCAACTCATTTATTACACAGAAGATAAAGGGAAAACTTGGACTTCGTTTGACAAAGTAGAACCAACAGGAAATTTACGATTTTCAACAATTCATTTTGCTAAAGATGAACAAACAGGATTATTTGGTTCGTTTTGGAACGTACTCTACAAAACAACTGATAATTGCCAAAATTGGGAAAAACTGCCTACCCCTTTAAATCAGGAAAAATATGAAAGGCTTTCGAAAGAAGAACGACCCGAGATAGGGAAAGTTAGGATTTTTGGGAATCACTATATCATCAATCAACAAGGTAGAGTGTTTATTACTAAATCCAATTCCATTGATTGGACTTACTTGCCTGAAATAATTGATTTTGAGGTTTCTGAAAATGAAAATCTTTTTACTATTAATGAGGATTTGAGCATAAGCCTTTATGACTCTAGTTTTACTAAAACTTGGCAATCAGATAAATCACTTGAGAATAATCCAAGAGCAATCGGTATAAGAAACAACAGTCTTTTCGTTTTGACTTTTGAAAGTGTTTATAAGATAAATCGTGATGACTTTATAGTTTCTCAGTTATTTACAGATGAAATTCCCATTCAAGAACCCTATTTGAAGCTTCAATTTGAAGGTGAAGAATATGGATTTGAAAACAAGGATATATTACACTTTGATAAGAAGAAAAAAACGTGGTATCGGTTTATGACGGTGAACTTCTCAATCGCAAATGCTTCCTTGTTTGGTAGCAATATTGTATTGGCAGACCGAAGTTTAAACAAACAATACACCTTAGACCCAAAAGAAAAGTCAGTTAATGAATTTAATTTGCCTAAAAGTCTTTTTTCTAATCTCGTAGTTAAGGAATTACATTTTGAAAATGGAAGTCAAGGTTGTTTCCATTCAAATAATTTATTAAGGTCGTACATCAGAAAAGGCGACAAATTTGTTGTTGATAGAAAATCAAGTTCTTCAAAATATCTATCCCGTGCTACTTCCGAAATAAACGCTGACAACATAGAGCAGACTGTTGAAATAATTGACAATTCAAGGTTTGTAAAAGTCTCATTGAATGATTTAAACATCACAGAAAATGACATCAATGAATTTAAAAAATTCATTGACAAAGAAGAACAACGGATAAAGAAGTCAGGCATAGACCGGTTCGACTTTGAAAATTTGTATTTATTCCCAGGAGAAAACACCGATTTCAATTTTTACAGGTCAATTGCAGATTCACTTTTTACTCTTAGTGAAGAAGAAATCAATAATGCCTTTTGGCAAGCTTATGGGAATTGGAGCACTACAACCGATTGGAGAAGAGTCATTATTGTATTTCAAAATGGTAACAAATTAATAATTGAAAACTCAGACGACAAGCCAAATTATCTATATGCGCCTTGGGTAGTTGACTTTGAAGGTTTGAAATTCAGAACAAACTCTATTCTCTTTGGACAACAAATAGATAAAATAACAAATGGACAGTTTTTTAATGAAATTGCACGAGATAAAAATTATGCAATCTTCAAAATTGCTGACTATATGTACAGAAAGAAACTAAATGAAAAATAACTGTGGGTAACAGGCGTTTGGCTCAATGGCGGGTAACGTGGTTAATTGAACATTCTACCTCGCATCAACTTTTGTGGTTAAATGAAAATTTTGTGCTCCGAAATCCGCCACTGCGCCAAGCGCCAAACCGTCAGGCTGTGAAAAAAGCTCTTTTGATCAAACTTCACCTGTACCAAATGCCTTTAATAAGCATTTCAGCCCTTTGTGGCTCGCTTGATTTTAAGCTGCTAAATTTATTTGTAAAAAACAAAAGGGCTTAAAATGAAGTTTTTTAGCTCGATTTATAACAAAAAAGCCAGCTGTCGGGTATTTGGGTGTCCAATTTGACAGTTTTTCCATCAACCCGTCAATGCCTAAGATATTTTTAGCTCGTTTCAGGTTGTAAACCGTCATGATCAAAGCCAATTCTCCGTTTACTTTCTCTAATCCCCGAAGGTTGGTATAATACAAGTTCCATTGTCGCTTGATGGTGCCAAAGATGTGTTCGTTGATTTCTTGCCGCTTTCTGTAGAGTTTTGGGTGGGCTTCATAATTGGCTTTGTTGCGTTCTACGGCGATGACTTTGCCACCTACAAGCCCTGCATCTTTTAAAAACAATACAAACAATTTGAATAAGTTTTGTAAGGCTACAGAGTTAAGCTTCCTGAAATCAGCGATGGAATGGTAGTTCGGACGAAGCCCCTCCAACAACCAATGCAACTCTATGTTGAGCGTAGCTTCACGCTCCAATTTGCGACTGCTTCTGATGCCGTTGAGGTAGGCATACAAATACAATTTCAAGAAAATCTTGTCACAAAAAGCAGGACGACCTGTTTTCTTCTTTTCAGATTGTGAAAGAGAGTTTACACCTAATAACTTTAAATCTAATTTCTCTACGAAAGCATCGATAAAACGAACCTCATTGTCGTGAGAAATAACATCCTCTAAACTGGAAAAGTGAAGCTGATGACGATCAAAACCAATAATTTTAGACATAAAAAAGGAAACAAAGAAATACCCCATAAATTTACAAAATGATTGCCTATATTTGAAAGGTCCGCGAGGATTTTTTTCACAGACTGACGTTATACGACACCCCTGAACGCAACCGCACATTCAAGCACATTTGGTTTTCCAACTGTACAAACCCAACGCTCAAAAACCAAAAGAGCTTGAATTTTTTCCACGCTCGACAAAACTGATGATAAAATTTGCATAATCCAAAATGACAACATATATTTGACAAATAGTGTCAAGTAAAAATATTCAAATGGAAACAGTTGGACAAATCATAAGAGCAAAACGAGAGAGTTTAGGTTTGTTACTTCGTCAAGTAGCATCGTATCTCGATATTGATCAAGCTATTTTGAGCAAAATAGAACGAAACGAACGGAAACCTACAAAAGAAAATATTATAAAACTGGCTGAAATATTAAAGCTAGACAAAGAGGATTTATTAGTTCAGTTTATGAGCGAAAAAATCGCTTATGAAATAGCTAATGAAGATTGTGCTAGCAAAGTTTTGAAAGTTGCTGAACAAAAGGTAAAATATTTAAAGTCTAACCTTGTAAAAAACTAAACTATGCGAACGGAAACAATGGAAGCAGAAATCAGCGTAGTTCAAGAGCCTCAGTTAGACATTTTGTACTATCCGAAAACATCAAGAAGAACAATCAAAGAAGAGGAAAAAGAAACTTTAAATGTACTTTCTCTTTTTTCGGGATGTGGTGGTATGGATTTAGGATTTGAAGGTGGGTTTTCAGTTTTAGAACAATCAATAAACGAGAATTTAACTCCCCATTTCATTGACAATAAATTAAAAAACGGTTTCGTGCAACTCAAACAGACGAAATTTAAAACCGTATTTGCAAACGACATTTTGAAAGATGCTAGAAATGCTTGGGTCAACTATTTTTCTAAAAGAGGACACAATGCGGAAGATTTTTTTAAAGAAAGTATTGTTGACCTCGTAAAAATGTATCGGGAAGGTGTAAATGTTTTTCCAGAAGATATAGATGTTGTTACAGGCGGATTTCCTTGTCAAGACTTTAGCATTGCAGGAAAACGCAAAGGTTTCAACTCGCACAAAAATCACAAAGGGGAATTTATAGATGAAAAAACAGCATCTATAGAGACTAGAGGTCAGTTGTATATGTGGATGAAAGAAGTCATTGACATTACTCAACCTAAAATATTCATTGCAGAAAATGTAAAAGGACTGGTAAACCTTGGAGATGTTAAGTCAATTATTCAAAACGACTTTTCATCCGCCAACGGAAACGGTTATATCGTTCTTGACCCACAAGTTTTACATTCGGCAGATTTTGGCGTTCCGCAATCAAGAGAAAGAGTGATTTTTATCGGTATAAAAAAATCAGCTTTAAAAAAATCAGCTTTAGCTGAATTAGAAAAAGAGACGATTTCAGAAAAATACAATCCTTACCCAAAACCTACACATTCTTACACAGTCGAAGGCGATGATTTAAAGCATTTTGTACAACTTAAAGATGTTTTTAAACATTTAGAAGAACCCGAAAATTCAGAGGATTTATCCCAAAGATTTTACTCAAAAGCAAAATTTATGGGTAAACATTGTCAAGGGCAAACTGAAATAAAATTGAATAGTATTTCGCCTACAATTCGTTCCGAACATCACGGGAATATTGAGTTTAGACGACTTTCAAAAGAAAATGGAGGTCTAATTAAAAGTGAACTTAAAAAAGGTTTAAAAGAAAGAAGGTTAACAGTAAGAGAATGTGCTTTAATACAGACTTTTCCCCCCGACTATGATTTCGTAATTGAAAATAAAAACGGGAGAAAAGGTTCGTTTTTGGTTAGTCCATCACAAGCATATAAAATAATTGGTAACGCAGTTCCACCACTTTTGGCTTACAATTTAGCTAAGAGAATTGAAGAAGTTTGGGACTTATATTTCAAAAAATAAAGATGATAATTTCAGTTAATTCAGACCCAAACAGAAGCGAATTTGATACATTGCTTGGCTCAACAATTGATGAGTTGAATGTTCACGCCCAAAAAACATCTAAGAAAGTAGCAACACTTATAGGCAGAAATCTTGAGCCGTATGTAAGAGATGTAATGACAGATTTGGCGGTCGGAACACCATTTGAAAATTCTATTGAATTGATTGGCGGACAAAAGTTTCCTGATATTGTCGCAAAGAAATATTACGGCATCGAAGTAAAAACCACCACTCAAAACCATTGGAAAACTACAGGTAATAGTGTTTTGGAAAGCACAAGAGTTGATGATGTGGAGCGAATTTTTATGTTGTTTGCAAAATTGGCAAGTCCGATAGAATTTCGTTGTCGTCCTTATGAAGAGGTCTTGTCGGAAGTTGTGGTAACACATTCACCACGCTATTTGATTGATATGAATTTGGAGCAAGGCAAAACTATTTTTGACAAAATCAAAATGCCTTACGACACATTACGAAAAAAGGAAAATCCTATAAGACCAATTGTTGATTATTACAAAAGCAAACTAAAACCAGGCGAAGAGCTTTGGTGGATGGATGCCGGCAGCACAAGCAAAGCAAGCAATATCGTTATCAGAATTTGGAACAACCTTACCTTAAAAGAAAAAAAGGAATTGAAAAACCGTGCAATGGCTTATTTTCCTGAACTTTTTGGAAACAGTAGCGACAAATTTGGAAGATTAGCTATTTGGTTAGTAACCCGTGAAGCGGTTGTTTGCCCTAACGTTCGTGATTTGTTTACAGCAGGCGGAAAAAGCGATTATGTAATTGGCAAGAAAGTTTATCAAAAAGTTCCAAGAATATTTTTAAACCTGTTTGACAATGTACCAAACATCGTTGAAAGCATTATGCAAACATCAGCTTTTGAACTTTCGGAATATTGGCAAACCAAAACGACAGACAAAACCAAATTATTTGATTGGATAGATTTAGTGGCTGAGCACGCAAAGAAAATTCAAGACGCAAAACACTTAAACATCAAAGAAATATTGATAGAATTAGCATTGAAATAGTTTGTTATAGTAACTCTACATTTTGTCAACACATAAAGCCGTGAAAAATAAATGAAATTTAGCTTGTTTTCTCAAAACCGATTTCAAAATAATAAAATGATTGCTTATATTTGAAAGGTTTGTGTTATTTCACAGGCCGGAATCGGAAACAACCGTTTGGAAATCCGAAATTTGACAACCAAACAGTGAGAAATATGAAAATAAAGCACTTTTATATTCGGCTGAATAAAGAAAATTTACAAATAGACCAAGACACTCTAAATAGCTTTTTGGACAATGTTGCTGTTAAGAAGACAGTAGCTGAATTGGTAAATGGACAACCTAACTTTTGGTCAGTTTTAGTTTTTTATGATGAGCAAAAAACCAACAAACAAAACAGAAACTCTGAAAAAAAGACTGTAGCTTCGGAAACAGAGCTTACGAAGGAAGAGAAACACATTTATGAAGTTTTGAAGGAGTGGCGGCAAAACAAAGCGAGTGAATTAAATGTTCCTAATTTTGTAGTTGCTCATAACAAGGAACTTATGACCATTGCTAAAACAAAACCTCAATCATTAGATGAACTTTCAAATGTAAAAGGCTTTGTTGTTGGGGGAAAGAAAATTGCAAAATACGGAGATGACATAATTGCTCTACTTAATTCAATTTAAAACCCCACAAAACAAAACTCCTCTACTTTTTATTGTACACAAAATCCCGATAGGCAATTCCCCATTTGGCGATTTCATCAATAATAGGTTTGAGGGTTTTTCCGAAATCCGTAATCTGATATTCTACCGTAACGGGTTTGGTGTTCAAAACCCTCCGACTGATCAAATGATTCATCTCCAAATCTTGTAATTCTTTCGACAGCATTTTTGTGCCAATTCCTTCCACTTCCCTCATTAAATCCATAAAGCGGAGTTTGTCGCCTTGCATCAAGGTTCCCAAAATATGAAATTTCCATTTGCCCGAAAGCAAATCCATCGTATCCTTTATGCCTGAAATCCTTGTTTGACAGGCTTGGTTGTTGTTGATTATGGGTAGTTTTTTCATCCTTAAATGTTTTTGTTTTGCCTTTGCAAAGATAAAGAAATAATGTGTTGGGTTCCCTAAATGAAACCACTTTCCAAAAGGAAACCCATGGCAAAAAGAAACCCATGCTGTTGTAATTTTGCACTATCAAACAATTAAATGAATTAAAAATGAACACAAAAACAACCCAATGTAGCAACAAATCTCCAACAATAAAACAATGAAATATACACTTGTAATTTTAACCGCAATCCTCTCTCAACTGGTTTTCGGACAAGATGAATTTCCTGACTTTTTACAAGGAACTTGGAAAATGGAGGGCAGAGAAATCTATGAACATTGGGACAAACTCACTGACAAAAGCTTGTTAGGGTTTTCATATAAATTGAATAACGGACAAATGAAAGTTTCGGAATATTTGGAAATCAAGCAACACGACAAGCTCACCATTTACACTGCAACGGTTGTCAATCAAAATCACGGAAATGCAGTGGATTTTAAACTCACCAAAACAAACAACTCGTTTACATTTGAAAATCCAAATCACGACTTCTCTAAAAAAATCGTTTACCAAAAACTATCCGACACCCAGATTTTTGTACAGGTTTCGGACGGAAACAACAATGGATTCTCATACAAAATGTACAAACAAAACATAGAAGATACAACCACTCCAAACCCAAATTTTGACCGCGCATTGGCCGAAAAATTAGGAGGAGATGAGTACGGTATGAAAAGCTATTTTTTCGTCATTCTGAAAAAAGGAACCAATACGACGGCCGACAAAGAACTCATTGGCCAAAGTTTCAGAGGACATTTGGACAATATTAATCAATTGGTTGAGGAAAAAAAACTTATCGTGGCCGGACCTTTGGAAAAAAATGAAAACAATTACAGAGGTATTTTTATCTTGAACAATATCACATTGGAAGAAGAAGCAAACGCATTGCTACAATCCGACCCGGCCATAAAAAACGGCTTGTTGGATTACGAAATTTTCAGCTGGTACGGCTCGGCTGCACTTCCCGAATATTTGCCGACATCCGACAAAATTTGGAAATCAAAACCCTGAAATTATGAACAAAACAGTACAAACAATGATCGAAAACCTGTACAAAAACACAGGAAAAACGATGGAGCAATGGATAGAAATCGTAAAGAAGCAAAACTTTGAAAAACACGGTGAAATCATCAAATTTCTAAAAGAACAACACGAGTTTACACACGGATATGCCAATCTGGTTGCACACAAATCAAAAGAAAAAGATGCAAATCAGGCTGACAATCAAAATGACTTAATCACAAAACAATATCAGGGCAAAGAACATTTTCAACCAATTTACCATAAGTTAATGGCTGAAATCCAATCTTTCGGAAAGGACATTGAAATCGCCCCAAAAAAAGCATACTTAAGTTTGAGAAGAAAAAAACAATTTGCAACATTGAGTCCAGCCACCAAAACCCGTTTTGAAATCGGTGTCAACCTGAAAGGAAAAGCACCCACCGGAAAATTGGAAGCCGAAAAACCCAACGGAATGTGTTCGCACAAAATCAAGATTTCAAGCATCGAAGAGATTGATACAGAAGTTTTGGAGTGGATAAAAAAGGCGTACGAAAATGCAGGTTAGAGTACTGAATGCTTGATCCAACCTCTTCCCTTTTCTTCGACCAAAGGAGTTTCTGGTTTTTTGTTAATTTAGCTCGGTAGAAAACATTATCTTTGAAAACCCAAACGGTTTCGATTGATGATTTGATAGTACACCAATTTTAGAAAATAATAAATGAATACACACAATGAAAAACATCCTTTTAAGCATCTTTTTACTGGTTTCGACTTTGATTTCAGCCCAAAATCAAATCAAAGTTGAATACGAATTGACGCCCTATTTCAATCCTGCTGACAAAAGCATGGGAATGTTGAATGTAGTGTTTCTGAATTCCAATTATGAATTGATTGTAGATGAAAATTCGTCTTCCTTTGTCTTTGTAGAGAAAATCAGCAATGAACAACCACGGGGAGAAAGAGTAGCTACCGTACAAATGGGCAGCAGAGGAACAATTTTTAAAAACACAGCCGACAATATATATCTGAAGGAAGCCAAGCTGGGTACAAAAAACTATCTGATTCAGGATTCACTGCGTGTTTTTGACTGGAGCATCAGTAAGGAAACCAAAACCATACTTGGGTTTGAAACCCGAAAAGCAACTGCGGTGTTGGACGATAAATACGGAACTAAAATCACGGCTTGGTATGCGCCCAAACTGAATTTCAAAACCGGTCCCGAAGATTTTTGGGGACTTCCGGGATTGATACTCGAATTGGAATCCGGCTTTGAATACGAAGAAGGCGGAAACGAAGGCAGTATTTACAAAGCATTGTCAGTCGAAGTTCTGAAAGACAAAGTGAAAGTGGAAGCTCCTTCCAAAGGTGAAAAAGTCAGCCGTCAGGAATTCAAGGAACTCGCTGAACAGCAATACAATAAGATGATGGAAATGTATGGCGACGGCGTGGACAAAGATTAAACTTTTGAAAAGTTTCTGAACTTTTCCAATGTTCCCGACAAGCGTTTTCAGTCTTTCAATTCATGTTCCGGACAATCCACCCGCAAATCGGAAACTTCTAATTTTTGGTTGAGAAGTTGACAGAAGTGCGCTCCGTTCTCATCGGTCCGATAATGCCGACACGACATGCACATCCTTTGCACAGTAATGATTTGGGACAGATTCAGATGTCTGATGATGTTGAGCAAACTCAGTAACAAATTTTCTTTGTCGTCCGGATGCAGTTGGTCAATCGGCACTCGGATTTCTTTGGTGAATCCAGCAGTTTTTTCTGCAATTTCTTTGCCCTTTGTTGTCAAATCGATGGTATAACTTCTGGTGTCTTGTAGGTCATGAACTTTACTGATTAATCCCTTGTTTTCGAGGGTTTTCACCGTGTCGCTTATCGTGGCCTTGGTCATATTGAATTCATTGGCCAAATAACTGACTTTTCTTTTTTCATCGCTGTGAAACAACAAAAAAATCAAAAGCTGAACCTGTATCGGACTGAGCGCAAATTCCTTGCTTTCCTGCCATAGCAGTACCCGAAAAGCTTGGGCAATTCTTTCGAGCGAAGCAACAATTTTACTTTCGGTGCTTTGGATTTGCTGGTTTAAATCAAAATCTGATTTCATACAATAGTTTCATCCGATTGCTAAATGCAATTTTCCATTTCATAAATATAATAACCCTTTTGCTTGATTTCAGCTTCCCACTGTGGCCGTACAGTTTCGATATGACAGAAACTGCATTCCTTCGAAGTCAACGGCTGCCCCATCTGGTCTTTGGTTTCGAGATATTCTCTACCATAATTGTGAATCATTTCTTCATCCTTAATTTCTGCCGGCGCAATGATGTCAAAATGCATCACGCTGCCGTCTTTTTTCGTTACATAGGTGTCCCAAACTGCTACTCGCATTTTTATTTATTTTAGAAGATTTGCCTTGCAAAGATAGGAGTCCTAACTTTACAAGGCAAATAAAATTAATCAACTTTGTATGGCAATGATAAATTGCCGCTGGCCACAGAATACACTTTATAAACTCCAAGCATGGGCTTGTCTCCACCACCATGTCCTTCTTTTTCATCGGTATTGACTTGCATATAGGCAGCCACACCATCATAAGAGAAATCCGTTTTGTTGTTCATTCTATAATCCGGAACTACCACCCGAATCGTGTTTCCATTTGTAATGACTTGAAAACCCGGCGAATCCATATACATCGGCATCCCGGGATTTGTAGGAGGCAAAACCACAGTTTTATCCTTTGGGTCAAATTGTTTGACAGCCAAACCGCCTTCCACCCTTTTGTCTTCGGTCAATACCACCCAATGAGGATGCCAGACAATGCCATCGTTCTCATAATCACCATCGGTGTTTTCATCCCAAAGCGGAGTGTCATCAAAATCTGGATGCGATGTCAAAGCCAGTGCTACAATCCCTTCGGTATCGCCAAATCCAACATCGGTTGGTTTTAGTGTTGTCGGAAAAACATATCCCAATACCGGGGCTCCGTTTAGTTGTCCGGCAGGAACAGGAGTTGTTTGTCCGGCTTTTCCTTTTACCGTAATCTCCCAAATCGTTGCAGCAATCTCCGCAGAGTGCTTTACGCTAACCTTCTGGATTTGAAAATCCTCATTGTCATAGTTGCCACATTTGTCGCAGGCGAAACTTGGAATTGCCAAAAGTGAAATTCCAAGAAAATAAAGTAAATGTTTCATTTTTTGAATTTTTAAAGTTTAAAAAAAATGTTAGAAGCCCTAAAACAAGGTAGGGCTCCTAACATTGTGTGTGAAAAAAATCATCCCTTTACTTCGGCCATAGATGCACCAAAATTGAGATGAAGTACATTTCCTTTGGGGGTCACCAAAGCAGGAACTGACTTTACACCTGCATTTTCTGCTTCTTGGATTCTGTCTCTCACTTCTCCAATGTGTACGATTTCTACATTTTCAGCACCGATCAAATCAATTATGTCGTGTTCTGCACTGATACAAACTGGGCAGCCGGCGTGATAAAAAACTGATTTTGTCATTTTGTTTATGAATTAAATTTGTGTAGCAATATTGCTTCGGCAAATATAGTTAGTTATCCTAACTAAATCCAAATTAATTCACATTTTTTTTCAGAATAAAAATAATTTCAGTCCATTCAAGCGGGCAAATGCATTTTGCTTTAGGATTGTATCAGTTTTTTACGAATTCCACTCTGCGGTTTCGGGCTTTGTTTTCAGGACTGTCGTTGGGAACCAAAGGTTTGGAGGAGCCAAAACCTTGGGTTGTGAGCCTATTTCCATCGATTCCCAAACCGATAATAACAGATTTCACTGTTTCTGCTCTTTGCAAAGACAATTCATCGTTTCTTTGCGTTGAACCATCGCTGTCGGTGTGTCCGCCAATTTCGAATTTCAAATCAGGATTTTCTTTCAAGATTCTGACCATTTCGTTGATGCTTCCCATGGACTCGGGCTTCAGCACTGCTTTGTTCACATCGAACTGAATGCCGTAAGCGATGAATTTTCCGTCTGTAATCAATTTATTATAGGCATCATCGCCACCGGAGGCAATCCGAAAATTCCTAAATAGCACAGGATTTCCTGCACTGATTACTTCTATCTCCATCATGTCTATCCGACTCGTTTCCAATTGATTTGCGACCGCAAGCCGATGTTGGTCCACATAAAGTTTTCCAATATTGTCGTTGACATAGACAGCCACCCGTCGCCAATTGTTTTGTTGGCTATTTTGGGCTTGTTTTGGAAAAACTTTGGCGGCCGTTCCCACCCAATTGTCGTTGTTGTAACATTCAAAAGCATAAAGTGCTTGATCTTCGTCCCCCGAGATACTGGACAAGTTGATTTTCAAAGCTGCTGTGGCATCGCCGCTTCCGGCACGGGATTTCTCACGGAAATACAAATTGATTTCTGACGCACTGGTGTTGCTGCTGCCGTTGGACAGCACATCAAATTCCACAGTAAACTGTTTCGGGCAAATAGGAATTTCCTTTGATTTGCGGTGCCATATATACACTTTCTCCGCCCGGTACGAACAGCACTTTTTCATTCTGATAAGTCTGGATTTCAGCATTGCCTGAATTCAATAACATGCGACCGGGGATTTCCGCATCTCGCTCATTCGCCATATCGTAATAATATATAAGTTGGTCGCCCGGTACAAAATCATAGTTTTTGTATGCCTGCAATTCGGACGAAGCCTTTGGATTGTTTTGTGAGGCTTGTGGATTACTTTGTGAGTCTTGCTTTTTCTTGTTGCTTTTTTCCTTGGGTTCAATTGCCTTCTCTGCTTCACTGACGACTTTGTCCTCTACTTTGTTTTTTATTCTGTTCAATATTTGCGCTTCTGTTCCGACAAAAAGGAACAACGCAAGAACGCTGATAATTTGCTTACGATTCATGATAGCTGTTTTTAATTAATTCTTGTAAAATTAACGATGCATTCAGCCATAGAATTGTAAAAAAGTCTCAATTCGGATTTTGAGGACTGAAGCCGGAAAATAATTTCACAGTATTTAAATTGCGTTTAAAAAAAACAGACGGAGTTTCTCCTATAATGTATTTGAAATCGTTGATGAAATGAGATTGGTCAAAATAATTTCCTTCAAAAACCAATTCCTGATAATTGATTGCTTTTTCATTCTGAATCTTTTGCCACAAATAATTCAGCCTTACGATGCGTGCCAGGGTTTTTGGGCTGACACCTGTTCGTTTGATGAATTTCCGCTGCATTGAACTTTTACTTATGGGGCATTCTCGCAGAATTTCACAAAGCGGTGTACTGATGCTCTTTTCAATGATTTTATCATAAAAAAAATCAACCGCATCCGGCTGATAAGGAGTGGATGACATCGAAAGGATGAATTCAGTGAAACAAGCACTTCGCTGTTCTGTTGTACTCAGTTTCGCCAATTTTACCCACAAAGGACCAAAGATTTTTTCCGGAAGTGTGATGCTTCTTTTTCTGACGGGAGACATGTCCACATTGAACAATCGAGAGAAAACAGAAGCCTTGCAACCGATGACAAATGAGTCCATCGTTCCCTGAAACTCCAATACAATGGCTTCGGGTACAATGGGTGCTACAAACATCGGTTCTAAAAGATTGGGAGGTTGCCCCAGGATGACAGGTCGCTGATTGAAATGAAAAACCAGAAAAACACAAGGCCGCGGGATGACTTTGTCAGCCACCGTCGAACCGTTGAATCGGAAAGACTCAAACTGTTGAACCAGCCAATTGTTCCTTGGGTCGCTATCAAATATTTCTACAGTAGGCATCACAAAATCCTTTAGTGTCGGATTTCATATTTTCTCAATGGCTAAAATAAGCAAATTTGTATTCCAGACCATCATGTCTTTTAACGAAAAAGAACAGGGTTCAAGCAATCTGATTCAACTGCTTTCATTTCGTTTCGGAAAGAATTTTTTGGTTACTAAATCGGTCAGCAAACCACCTAACCAAGAGAAAAAGAACAGCACAGGTAAAATGGATAATTCGTACCAAGTTGGATGTCCGGGATTGAAAATCACATCGGTATAAGCGATTAAAAACAACAGAAATCCCACAAAAACAGCATAAGCTTTTTTGGCGTTTTTCACGAAAATGGCAGTTACCAATCCCCCGAAAATGGCACCTACACCGCCGGATAGTAATAAAGCGGCAAAAAAGGAGTCTTTGACTTTAGGCGTGTTGATTGCATATTGAATCACGCGTTGCCAATGTTCGTATGGGAATTTTGAATAATCATATTCAATCCAATTGTCATTCAGAGTAATCCCAAAAGTGACAATGGCCGTAGCTACGACCAGCCCCAAAATTACCGCCAGAAAATTCCTTAGAAAATCATTCATGATTAGAGCGATGCAATCATTGAGATTTCGATATTCACATTTCTCGGAAGTCCGGCTACCTGCACGGTTTCGCGGGCCGGAAAAATGCCGCCATCAAAATAAGAAGCGTAAACATCATTCACCACAGCAAAATCCTTCATATCCTTGAGAAAAATGGTTGTCTTCACCACATTTGAGAAATTTCCACCGGCTTCCTTCAAAATGGCTTGCAGATTTTTCATCACCTGATGCGCCGCCTCCGAGATTTCTTCTACCACTTCATTGGTGTCGAGATTCATTGGAATTTGACCTGAAATAAACAGGAAATTGCCAGCTGTAACTGCTTGACTGTATGGGCCAATTGCCTGAGGTGCATGGGGTGTATTAATCGCTTTTTTCATGGCGCAAATATAATTATAAATCCTTGTTTAAAACAATTTATCAAAGTTGATTCTGCAAGGCACTTGATGATCTTTCGTTGTATTTCACGGCATCGCTCAGGATGCTGGCTTTGATGCCGATAAAGAAATCCCAGGTTTTGTAACGCCCAAAAGGAACCCAAGAGAAAGTAAGCGTGAAACTTCTCAAATCGCGATTGAAAGAAAAACGTGTACCGATAAATTGATTGTTGACAAAATCATAGGACGCTGCCGCATTGATACTCCAAAACGGAGAAGGCGAAACGGAAGCATTCATATCAAGGCTCATCGTGTTGGTGCCGGTTCGGCTAGCTCCTCTTGAATAGCTTTGCGTGAAATTAAAGCCAATCCGCCACGGAATAGAGAAATGCGCGTAATCATATTCATCGAAATAAAAATTCTCATTCCGGATTTCGCCGCGTTTACTGTAATTGGCGGCTTCAAATTTCTTGTCGCTAAAGGTTTTATTGTCAAAATTATAACCGAAACTCACATTGTAATTGACTAAGCGGATGCTGCCCAATTCGTCGATTCGTGTTCCAAATTCAGCTCCTTCTTCAAATTCAATTTTATAAGGGTCAAAGGTGGCACCAAACTGTAAGTTTAGCTTCTGATTAAAGAGTTTAGTCATCCCTCTGACGCTGATGGGTGAAAGTTTGAATTCTTTGGCAGCGATATTATAGCCGGAAGAAATATCTAAGTATTCAAATATTTTCACTTTTTCGTATCCGATGGAGTCATTTTTGGAACGAACTTTCATTTCTAAGTTATTGCGCAAAGCGAAACTAATCATCGCGCTTTCACCCGAACGCGGTGCGCCGAAAACCCCGCCTTCAAAACGGGAATACAAAACTTTTCTGCCGTCCGCACCACGGTAATAATCGTAATAGCCCCATTCTTCCGCTGCGAAATTCGGACTGTAGCTCAAACCGACCGTCGGAGAAATCACATGCCGGATTCCTTTGATATAAGGATTGTCTTTCGGGGAAATATAAGTGCCGTATAAATTCGTGGAAATCCCGGTGCCGAAACTGAATGTTCGATAAGAGTCAAAACCGTTGATGTCATAATTGACGACCTGCCCCAAGGCTTCATCGTACGCTTTTCCCGTCGTTTTCAGATACCAGACTTCATCATAAGATGCATTGAAAGTAACCGGAAAAAAGCTGCCAAGCGTTGTTCCTGTGGTCAGGTCAAAATGATGTTTGGCACCGTTTCTCGCATTGTCCCACATTTTGGAAGTGAAAACATCATCTTCATTGGTGTTGATATTATTGAGTAAGTTCAAGTTGTAGCCCACAGCCATGTTTTTGAGCAAACCTTTTTTGCTACCTGCTTTGGGGGCAAACGGATAAATTCGGCTCATGTTCAACGTCAACTGAGGCAATACAAACTGCATTTGAGCGGGTTCATTGGATGAGCGGTTGTTGTTCTGAAAATGAGAAGCAACCACCGAAAGTGAAAACGGAGAGTTTGGAAAAATCTTGTTGACGGACACAGAAGAGGAAGTCGCATTGGTGTAAACATCCCCATTCAGGATATTGACATTGTTGATGCTTTCCCTGAAAAACTGCGAGCTTGACATATTCACGTTGGCCGAAAATATCAGATTCGGATTTGATTTTGGATCCTGACTGTGGCTCCAGTTGAGTCGGTAATTGGTCATTCGGCTGTAATCATCCAATCCTTTGATGCCGGTGATGCGGTTCTCATAATCGAAACGCAGGTTCCCGCTGAAACTGTATCTCTTACGGTAGGATGACCCAATATGAAATCCCCAGCTCCCTTTGGTGTAAACTTCGCCGGTAAGCGACAAATCCAAATATTCCCCAATTGGCAGATAGAAACCGCCACCCTGCAAAAAGAAGCCGACATCGGTTCGTTCTCCGAAAGAAGGCAGGATGATTCCCGCACTTCGATTATCGCCCAATGGGATATAGGCGAAAGGCAATGCAAGTGGAGTCGGGACATCATAAATAATCATGTTGATAGGACCGGTAATCATGGAACGGCTTTCCTTGCCATCTACATATTTTGCTTTGCCGGTTCTGAGGACATAATCCGGTTTGTCGGTTTTTCTTTCTTTGAAATAAGTGTCGGTGGTATAATCCACACCTCGGGCATACATCACGCTGTCACTCACGCGTTTGGCGCGGTTGCTTACGATTTCGCCTTCATCTTCGGACATCCGAATATTGTAAGCTACGCCGATTTTGGTATTGAAATTGACTTTAAAACTTTGTTGTTCATATTCTTTTCCGCCCTGTTTGAAAATGGTCGGTTCTATAATCATCCCTAAAGAATCTCTTTTGCCATCTGCAAAAACATCGCCGGTATCCCAATTGATTTCAATGTAATCTGCATGAATCTCCATATCGGTGTAATGGATTACGGCATTGCGGAGCAGATAGCTCATCTTGTTTTTCCACCGGTGTACCTGATCATCGGAATCATAGGTCAACACATCTTCTAACCGCTCATTTTTCACACTATCAATTTTGACGGTATCCGATTTGATCCCAATACTGTCCGGTTGATTGACAGGTTCACTTATCACTTGTGAAAATGCCTGATTGTTGAAAAGCAGTAGAAAAATTAATGCAAATAGATATTTTAAAAATCTTTTATGCAAACTAAATACTTATTTTTGCGCTAAAACGTTTCAAAAGTAACAAAAATTGCGACCATAGAATGCGATTAAAGCCGAATTACTATTATTTTTTATTTGTATGCCTGTTCTTCATTGGGTTGGGAAATGCCGTAAACGCCCAATTAAAGCCTAATTTCACAATTGTCATCGATGCCGGACACGGCGGTAAAGACTCTGGAACCAGAGGGGTAGTGGAAGATGAAAAACACATTGCATTAGATGTGGCTTTGAAATTTGGAAGAATGATTGAAAAAAATCATCCGGATGTCAAAGTGATTTATACCCGGAAAACGGATGTGTTTCTCGAATTGTGGGAAAGAGCAAATATCGCCAATAAAAACCATGCTAACCTTTTTGTTTCTATTCACTGCAATGCGGCACACAACAAAAGTGCATTCGGTTCTGAAACTTTTGTGATGGGGCTGCGCAGGATGAGTGAAAACGTCGAAGTTTCTCAGCGGGAAAACAATGTGATTTTGCTCGAAGATGACCAAGAAAGGTATCAGAAATTTGACCCGACGGATGAAGAAGCCATCATCGCATTTGAAATCGTACACTCCGCATATCTCGACCAAAGTATTCGATTTGCGCAGTTTGTGGAAGATGAGTTTGTGAAATCCGGTCGTTCAAGCCGAGGCGTAAAACAGGCGATTTTCCACGTTCTTCGGCAGAATGCCTCCCCAGCAGTGCTGGTTGAATTAGGGTTTATTTCCAATAAGGACGAAGGGGCTTATCTGGCGACGGAAAGCGGAAAAGAGGAAAGAGCCCAATCCATCTACAAGGCTTTCCAAAAGTTCAAAGCAGAATACGACAGCAAAAACGGTCCGACCGTTGAAGTCGAAGAAAAACCGAAAGAAATTGAAAAACCGGTAGAAGGTTCAATTTTTAGAATTGAATTCTTGAGCTCCAAATCCATTCTTCCGAAAAGTTCTCATCTGCTGAACGGCGTAACGGATTATTTGATAATCAAAGAAGGAGATTATTATAAATATTATTACGGGAATACGGATTTGGTTTCCGAACGGGACAAATCCATTGAAAATCTGAAAAGAAAAGGATTTAAAACCGTCAAAACCGTTGAGTTCCAAAAAAATGAAGCGTTGGAAGGAAGGCTGAATTACCGCATTCAATTCTTGGCTTCCAATAATAAATACCGCGAACGCGATGGTAAATTCAATGGCTTGAAAGATGTATTGCGACTGAGAGAGGGAGATATATTCCGGTATTATTTTGGAGAAGTGAAAACATTGGAAGAAGCAGAAGTGATTTTGAATCAAGCACAGCGCAAAGGATTTACGAGCGCGTTCATTGTAATCTTTGATAGGTCGAAACCAAAAAAATGATTGTGAGGCAGAAATAATCCCTATTTTTGCCAAAATTTCCGGCAAATGAAGATTTCGAAAGAAGCCAAAACAGGTATTGTAGTGATTGCAACCATGGTTGCTTTTTATGGATTGTATAATTTCCTGAAAGGGAAAAATATATTTTCTTCCGGTGAAACTTATTATGTAAAATACAATGATGTGAGTGGGCTTGCGCCGTCCAAACCGGTGTCTGTCAATGGATTGAGAATTGGGCATGTAGAGGAAATTAGTATCGTTGATAAAAACCAGCCGATTCACTTCATCGTTTCCCTGAAATTAGACCGCAAAATTGATTTTTCAAAAAATACCATTGCCGAAATCTATGAACCCGGTGTGATGTCAGGTTCTGAAGTCCGTTTGCTGCTCGACTATTCCGGGAGTCCCGCCGAAACAGGGGATACGCTGAAAGGAACCATCAAAGCTTCCATGCTCGACGGAATCACAGAGAAATTAGAACCGACCAAGGATAAATTGGATTCCGTATTGATTTCCCTGAAATCCACGCTCGGAAAAATAGATCAGTCTTTGGATGAAATTTTAGATGAAGAAACCAGAAAAAGCCTGAAACATTCCATTCACGGATTGGATGCCACCATTGCTTCTTTTGAACAGACTTCCAAATCCCTGACGGCAACTTCTCAGGATGCGAGCAAACTAATTAATGATAATAATGCACAGGTCAAAGCTACTTTGGTCTCTGCGCAACAAGCGATGGATAAATTTTCGTTGGCAGCAGACAAAATCAATAATTTAGAATTAGAAAAAATTATAGGAAATCTTGAGCAGACTTCCGCTAAATTAAATACGACATTAGATCAAATCAACAGCGGCAATGGCACGATGGGCGCGCTTTTGAACGATAAAGAGCTTTACAATAATCTGCTTCAGACCACCCAATCGCTCGATGAACTTCTGGCGGATTTCAAGAAAAACCCCAACCGATACGTACAATTTTCTATCTTTGGAAAAAAGCAGCAAGCTGTCAAAGAAGATTAAGTCATGAATTATCTGAGTAACATAGTTTTCGCACTCGTTTTGACGTATGCGATTTGGTTTTTTGTCCGAAACATGAGGAAAATAGTTCGGAACATCAATCTCGGAAAACCGGTTAACAGGAGTGACCGCCCGGTCGAACGCTGGAAAGTCATGGCAAGAGTGGCTTTGGGACAAGGCAAAATGGGCGTGAGACCCGTAGCCGGCATTCTGCATCTTTTTGTTTATTTCGGATTTGTTTTGATTAATATTGAAGTACTCGAAATTCTCATCGACGGTCTATTCGGAACGCATAGGATTCTGAAATTTCTCGGCGGATTTTATACCGGAATGATTAGCTTCTTTGAAATCCTTGCATTGCTTGTACTGATTTCCTGCGCCATTTTCCTCATCCGAAGAAATGTCGTACAGGTTCGCAGGTTCATGAAGCGCGAAATGAAAGGCTGGCCTAAATGGGACGCGAATTACATCCTAATCATGGAAATTGTGCTAATGACGGCGTTGTTGGTGATGAACGGAGCGGATTCCCTTTTGCAACAAATGAATTCTGAACATTATGCACAAACCGGAAATTTTGTCATCAGCAGTTGGCTGACACAACCGCTTTTGAGTGGAATGAGTGAATCGGGATTGATCATTGTGGAAAGAGTCTGCTGGTGGTTTCACATTATCGGAATCCTGTTTTTCCTGAATTATCTTTATTATTCCAAACACCTGCATATTTTGCTGGCTTTCCCAAATACTTATTATTCCAAACTTGAACCCAAAGGGGAATTGGATAATTTAGAATCGGTGAAAAAAGAAGTGGAAATGATGATGGATCCCAATGCCGATCCCTATGCAATGCCGGCAGAACCGGTTGGTGAACCGGAAGCATTTGGAGCCAAAGATGTTTTTGATTTGCACAAAGTGCAGTTGCTCAACGCTTATACCTGTACCGAATGCGGAAGATGTACGGATGAATGCCCGGCCAATATGACCGGCAAACTGTTGTCTCCGAGAAGAATCATGATGGCAACCCGCGACCGTTTGGAAGATGTAGGCAAAGTCATTGATGAAAAAGGAAAATGGGAAGATGACAATAAATCTTTGCTCTACGATTACATTACACCCGAAGAACTTTGGGCTTGTACCTCTTGTCAGGCTTGTGTACAAGCTTGTCCGGTAAACATTGATCCGCTTTCCATTATCATTGATATGCGAAGATACCTTATCATGGAAAAATCCGAAGGACCTATGGAATTGAACACCATGATGTCCAATATAGAAAACAACGGAGCACCCTGGCCTTACGGATTGCAGGACAGATTGAAATGGGCAGAAGATTAAATAAAATAATCATAGCATGACCAAGGAAGAAGCAGAAAAATTATTGCATGCAAAAAAAGCAAAGGATGGCACAAACATTAGCCCGGTTTTGCCCCGTGAAATCAAGAATTATCTGATTGATATCGATGGGACAATTTGCGATGATATTCCCAATGAAGAACCGGAAAGAATGCTGACTGCGGCGGTTTATCCCGATGCATTGCATACTTTGAACAAATGGTATGAACAGGGACATATTATCTTTTTCTTCACTTCCAGAACCGAAGCACACAGAGAATACACCGAAATCTGGCTGAAAAAGCATGGTTTCAAATATCACGGCATCCTTTTTGGAAAACCAAGAGGCGGCAATTATCACTGGATTGACAATCATTTGGTGAAAGCCACGCGATACAGAGGGAAGTTTACGGATTTGGTGGAGAAGGAAGTAACCATTCAGGTATTTGATGATGGTCATGATGAATAACGAATTTCAACAAGTCTGATGCATTCAGACAAAAATTAAAATAGAAAGCAATGTCAGGAATACAAGTAAAAACAATGGCACAATACATGGCGGAAGGCAAGCAGCCGGAAGTGCTTTTCTGGATTGGTTGTTCGGGAAGCTTTGACGACCGGGCCAAAAAAATCACCAGAGCCTTTGTGAAAATTCTGAATAAAATTGGAATTGAATTTGCCGTATTGGGTACCGAAGAAGGCTGCACCGGAGATCCGGCCAAACGAGCAGGCAACGAATTTCTTTTCCAAACGCAAGCCATGATGAATATTCAGGTTTTGAACGGTTATGAAATCAAAACCATCGTTACGATTTGTCCGCATTGTTTTAATACTATTAAAAATGAATATCCGTCGCTGGGTGGAAATTACGAAGTGCTGCACCATTCCCAGTTTCTACAACAGTTGATTGACAGTGGCCGATTGGTTATCGAAGACAACAAAGCTTTCAAAGGAAAGAAAATATCTTTTCACGATCCCTGTTATTTGGGCAGAGGGAACGGGATTTTTGAAGCCCCGCGGTCATTGATCGAAAAATTAGATACGGAATTGGTTGAGATGAAACATTGTCGCGAACGTTCACTTTGTTGTGGTGCAGGCGGTGCGCAGATGTTTAAAGAACCCGAAAAAGGGGACAAGGACATCAATGTGGCGCGTACCGAAGAAGCGATAGAAGTGAAAGCAGATGTGATTGCGACCGGTTGTCCGTTTTGCATCACCATGATGAGCGATGGCGTGAAAGCCACCAAAAAAGAAGGACAAATTTTAGTCAAAGATTTGGCTGAGATCATCGTAGAAGCCGCTGATTTATAGTAAATAACAAAATTAAAATACAATTCAAATGCAGTTACCAAAAAATTCCAAAGTTTGGATTTACCAAGGAAACAGAAATTTTACGGGCGAAGAAATCAATGATATTGAATCCGTACTGAATGAATTCATGAAAGAGTGGAATGCACACGGAGAACCTATTACCGCCGATTACGCCATTCCCTATGATCGATTTATCGTTGTAGCGGCCGATCAGGCAGTCCCTACTTCCGGATGTTCTGAGGACGATTTGAGCCGTACCATTCGCGCGATTGACACTAAATACGGTTTGGATTTATTGAACCGGATGAAAGTTTCCTTCCATCTTGACGGAGAAATTTCAACCATCCCACTGAATGATTTTAAAGCCAAAGTCAGAAACAATGAAATTCCGGAACATGCCAATATTTTTCACAACGGCGTAACTACACTTCAGGAATTTGAAGAAAACTGGGAGATGCCTTTGGAAGAAAGTTGGGTGAAAACCTTGTTGAAACAGAATAGTTAGTGCCTGATTAAATTTGTATTGTACAAACAAATTATTAGATAAATTTAAATCTGGTGCTTAATAACACATTTTTTTTACCTTTACATTAAATTAAATTTAAAACTATGAAAAAAGGTTGTTTCGGAGTCGGTATAATAGGTCTCCTTGCTTTAGTGGCTATCATTGCGTTTTGGGGCATTGGGATTTACAATAAAATTATTCCGCTCGATAATGCGGTCAAAGGACAATGGGGAAATGTGGAAACCGCTTACCAGAAAAGGGCAGACCTCACAGACCAGTTGGTAAATACGGTGAAAGGTGCCAGAGATTTTGAACAGGAAACCCTGACACAAGTCATCGAAGCCCGTTCCAAAGTGTCACAAATGAATATTGATGCAGGTGATCTCACCGAAGAAAATATCGCCAGAATCCAACAAGCACAGTCCGGATTGTCCGGTGCGCTGAGCCGTTTGATGGTCGTTGTGGAAAGATACCCGGATTTGAAAGCCAATCAGAACTTTTTGGCTTTGCAATCTTCATTGGAAAACATGGCAGATGAAATTCGTTTTGAACAGCGAAAATTCAATGACACCGCGAAGGATTACAATGATTATGTCAGAAAAATCCCGAATAATATGATTGCAAATATCGGTGGATTCAAAGAAAAAGGGTTCTTCAAAGCAGAAGAAGGCGCAAATCAAGCACCTTCGGTAGATTTTTCAAACTAAATTAAATTGGAAAACGAACGCTTTCTCACGCCTGAGCAGGAAAAGAAAATCGTAAAAGCGATTCGCAAAGCCGAAAAGCAGACCAGTGGAGAAATCAGGGTGCATATCGGTTTTGAAGATACCTCTGACCATATTGCAAAAACGGTCGAACTTTTTCATGCGCTCGGTATGCACAACACCGAACACCGCAATGGCGTGCTGATTCATGTGGGCGCAAAGAATCACAATTTCACCATCCTTGGAGATGAGGGAATCAATGAAGTGGTGCCACCGGAATTTTGGGAAAAAGTGAAAAAGAAAGTGTTGCGAAAATTCAGGAAATCACAATATGTCAAAGGCCTGAAAATCGGAATAGAAATGACGGGAAATGTTTTAAAAGAGCATTTCCCTTTTCAGGATGATGATATAAATGAATTACCGGATGAAATCAGCTGGACATAACATATTGTTTTTATGGCTGCTTGTTTTGTCCGGAATTGTCTCAGCGCAATTTCCCGGACAAAAGGAGATTACTCAGATTAAGGAGGTCATCACGACGTTAGACTCTCTGAGTCCGGATGCAACTCATTCTTCTGAACAAACTGTACCCGTTTCACAAAAGCAAGCTTCAAAATTGCCGGGTGAAGGAGGGAATACCGTCAGTCCCTATGATGTTGTCAAAAGGACTTATAAACCGGAAGTAAAATTAGTGCATGACTTTGGAAATATCCTGAGTCCTATCGACAGAAATAGGCTTGAAAATGAATTGGTGGCCTACAATGATTCTACTTCCACCCAAATTGTTGTCGTAACTTTTAAGAACCTCGAAGGTTATCCGATTGAATTGTTAGGCAATGAAATTGGGGAATATTGGGGCGTAGGGCAGAAGGGCAAGCACAACGGGATTGTCATCGTTTTGAGCGATGAAGATCACAAAGTTACCATCCGCGGTGGTTACGGTATTCAGGCCAAACTGCCACATACCATTGAAAAGTTGATTATTGACCGGGAAATGATTCCACAGTTTAGAACTGGAAATTATTATCAGGGTTTGCAAAATGGAATTACAGCCATAATGCAGCAACTCAACGGACAATATCAGGCGGATTCTCACAGTTCCGGCAACGATGGTTTGGGACTGATGATTTTCTTTCTGTTTCTCGGCATATTGCTGCTGTTCATCTTTTTGTCTAAACGCGGTGGCGGCACAGGTGGTCGGCGTGGCGGCAGATTCTTAGATGATGTGATTATCACAAATATGGGAAGCGGTCCTTTCCGGGGCGGTGGCGGATTTGGAGGAGGCTTTGGCAGTGGAGGAGGCTTCGGTGGCTTTGGCGGCGGAAGTTTTGGAGGCGGCGGTGCCAGCGGAAGCTGGTAAGTATTGCAGTGAAATACCTCGTCGTCATTCATTTGCACTTAAAAATGAATGCAATTGCATGCTGAATTTAATTTTCGTGCAATGCCAATTGTCTTTTCATTTCCTGTAATTCCTGTTTCAACACATTGATTCTATCGGTCAGATGCATGATTACATCAATTCCCTGCATATTGATTTCCAAATCATCGTGCAGCCGGATGATTTTTTCCAATTGGCGCAATTCTTTTTTCAGGATGTATTTTTGATTGGAAATATTTTGAATCTGCATCAATTCGAAATATTCCACTTCTTCAAAAAATGTTTCAGACAATTTATAATGTCTTCTTAATTCGCTGATTAAAATTAATTTATCTATTTTCATTTGTTTCTCAGTTTGGCAAGTTCTTTCAATAATTCTTTTTCTCTTTCACTCAGGTTTTTGGGAATTTTCACCTTTAGGTTGAGGATGAGGTTTCCAAATTCGCCTTCTTTTTTATAAACGGGAAATCCTTTTCCTTTCAGTCTCATTTTGGTGTTATTTTCCGTTTCCGGTTTGACAATTATTTTCACTTTTCCATCAAAGGTATTCACCATCATTTCCCCACCTAACAAGGCTGTATAGAGATCTACTTCCACATTTTTGTGCAAATCGTTGCCGATTCTTTTGAATTCCGTATTGTTCACAATGTTGAAAGTGATGTACAAATCTCCGTCGGGACCACCGTTGATTCCTTTGCCGCCATATCCTTTGAGCTTGATTTCTTGACCGTCCGCAATCCCGGCCGGAATGGTAATCCGGATATCTTTGCCGGAGAAATGAAAAGTCTTTTTATGGGTTTGGTAAGCTTCGCGGATATCAAGCTGCATTTCGGCGTGATAATCTTCTCCTTTGAATTTGATATTTTTTGATCTTTGGCCGCCAAATCCTGCTCCAAAAAGCGATTCAAAGAAGTCGGAATAATCACCGCTGCCAAAATCTTCCTGCGTATAGGTGTATCCGCCATGCGTGCTTTGCTGCTTTCGAGCTTGCTCATAGGCTTCAGCATGTTGCCAGTCTTTCCCGTATTTGTCGTATTTCTTGCGGTTTTCCTCGTTGCCGAGTACTTCATAAGCCTCATTGATTTGTTTGAATTTCGCTTCCGCCACTTTGTCGTTCGGATTCAGGTCGGGATGAAATTTACGTGCTAATTTGCGGTAAGCTTTTTTAATTTCATCTTGTGAAGCCGTTGAATCTACGCCGATAATTTTGTAATAATCGATAAAATCCATTGTTAGAATTTCTGATTTGGGAACATAAAGTTAAGCAAAATGTTTTACAGATTGAATTTAATTGAAATTAATTCAAACAATAAAATAAATTTCACGCTCAAACTAAAAAAGAATTGTCATTAAACATATAGGTGCAATTAATTGTTATATAGTGTTTTGTATTAAATTTGTCAATTGTGGTGAATAATGTAGGTTACGCGCTGAATTAATTATCTTTGCCTTGAATATGAAGGATTCAAATCTAAAGATTCACTTTCTTGGAACCGGAACTTCACAGGGGATTCCTGTGCTGACGGATCATCATCCGGTGAATTTCTCCAAAAATCCAAAGGACAAACGGCTGCGTTCTTCGGTTTTATTGTCCAAAAACGGGAAACAACTGAATATTGATTGCGGACCGGATTTCAGATATCAGATGCTGCGTGCCAATGTACAAAGCATGGAAGGAATCATTTTTACGCATGACCACAATGATCATGTTCTTGGGTTAGACGATACGCGACCGTATATCCATCAATCCCAAAAACCCATGGATTTGTGGGCGGATTCCAAAACCCTACAAAGCATCAGAGAAAGATTTCCCTATGCTTTTCATGAAAATGTATATCCGGGTGCACCTAAATTTTCATTGCATGAAATCAGTGGTAAACCCTTTGAATTTGCGGGGTTTCATATCGAACCTTTGGAAGTGCTTCACGGAGATTTGCCGATTTACGGCTATCTGATTGACGGGAAATTTGCTTACATCACGGATGCGAGTTTTCTTCCTGAAAAAACCATTGAGAAAATCAAAAATGTGAAAATTTTGGTGCTTAATGCGCTGCGAATTAATAGGAAACATTATTCACATTTCACCTTAGAAGAGGCGATGGAGGTGGCGCAGCGGATATCTCCGGGTTGCGTTTACTATACGCATATCAGTGTGGATATGGGGTTTCATGATGAAACTCAGGCCACCTTGGCTAAAAATAATTTTTTGGCTTATGATGGATTAGAAATTGAAATTTAATTTTGAATTAATCACAATTTCATTTTATATTTGCCGTCCATTTCAGCCCGAGTGGCGGAACTGGTAGACGCGCTGGATTCAAAATCCTGTGTCAGCAATGACGTGCCGGTTCGATTCCGGCCTCGGGTACCAAGCAGGAAATTATCGTTTCCTGCTTTTTTTGGTATTAATTCTACACTCCTTTAGCATTAAAATTATGTATTTTCTGCAAGATCAGCGAAGTGTTTTGCGAGCTGAAAATCGGTCGCATGATAAAAATGCTACGGGGGCAGTGGGTCTTATAAAATCAAATAGCTTTAGGAATTTGATTGTTTTTCAAAATTTCTACCTTTGTAAGATGACAATTAAAGAGATTCAGAATGAAATCAAAAATGAGTTTGATTTCATGGACGATTGGGAGCAGCGTTATGAGTACCTGATAGATTTGGGAAGGGAAATGACGCCCATTGCAGAAGAGAAGAAAACAGAACATAATGTTGTAAAGGGCTGTCAATCCACGGTTTGGCTCAGTTGTGAGATGAAAGACGGGAAGCTTTATTTTGAAGGTGACAGTGATGCCATTCTCCCCAAAGGCATGGTTGCACTACTGCTAAAAATTTATGACAACCAAACCCCTACCGACATATTAGAATCGGGAACGGATGCATTCAAAGACATGCAGTTGCATGAGTTTTTATCTCCGACCCGAGCCAATGGGCTGACTGCCATTATCAAACAAATTAAATTTTACGCGCTGGCTTACGAAAGTAAAATCAAATCTGAACCATAGATGGGAGAATTCACTTTGTTCCAGGCTTTTATCTATCTGCTGGCGGCTGTCGTCTGTGTGCCAATCGCCAAGCGGTTGGGACTCGGTTCGGTGTTGGGTTATATACTCGCCGGTGTTTTGATTGGTCCATTTGTGCTTGGAAAAGTGATAGGTATGTCATCCGGTGACGAAGTACAGGATATTATGCATACCGCCGAATTCGGTGTGGTGATGATGCTTTTTTTGGTGGGACTGGAACTTGACCCCAAGGAATTCTGGAAATTGCGACGCAAAATCATCGGTGTTGGTGGTTTGCAACTTCTCGGAACCATGGCTTTGGTTTTTCCGCTTTCGCTGTATTTTGTCAGCTCAAGCAAAGCCACGGCGATAGCCATTGGTGTTGCCATAGCCATGTCATCGACCGCTATTATTTTACAAACCCTTTCCGAAAGAGGCCTGACCAAAACGCCGACTGGAAAAACCAGTTTTTCTGTATTGCTTTTTCAGGACATCATGGTAATTCCCATATTGGCTGTTTTACCGTTGTTGGCGATTAAATCGACAATTATCAAAGCCAGCAGTGACAGCTTGCTGCATGGGGCACCGGCTTGGATGAAAACCCTTGCCATCATTTCCGCCATTGGAATCGTGTTTTTTGTCGGAAACTATATTGTCAATCCGTTTTTTAAATACATCGCTCGCTTACAGGTCAGAGAATTGTTTACTTCATTTGCGCTGATGCTCGTCATCGGAGTTTCCATCTTGATGAATTATGTGGGATTAAGTCCGGCGTTGGGTGCTTTCATGGCGGGGCTGACTTTGGCTAATAGTGAATTCAGACATCAATTGGAGAGCGATATTGAACCTTTCAAGGTATTGCTGCTCGGACTGTTCTTTTTGGCGGTCGGTTCGACCATCAATTTTAATCTGATTATCGAGGAACCTTTGCTGATACTTTCGTTAACTTTCGGCATCATTTTGCTGAAAGCCATTATCTTGCTGATTACCGGTTTGATTTTTAGATTGAAATTCAATCAAAGTTTCCTTTTTGCCTTATTGCTTTCGCAGGTGGGTGAATTTGCATTTGTGATTCTGAATATCAGCGGTGATTTGCAATTGATTCCAAAACATTGGCTCAGTCTGCTTTTTGCTGTAACGGCTATTACGATGGCGATTACCCCTTTGTTATTAATCGTAAATGAAAAATGGATAGTGCCGATGATGGGAATGGTGAAAATCAAAGATGGTGGTGGATTTCAGGATGATTTGACCCATAATTTCGGAGATGTGGAGGACAAGAAAGTAATCATTGCCGGTTATGGAGACTTCGGGATAACGGTAGGAAGAATCATCAAATACAGCGGATTCAGCGCAACAGTTTTGGAAAAGGACAGTGAAAGGGTGGAAATGCTGCGCAAGATGGGCCACAATGTTTTTTTTGGAGATGCGACCAATCTCAATACATTGAAAGCAGTTAAAGCCGATCAGGCTGATTTACTGATTGCAGCATTGGATCCGCCGGAAACCAATCGCATGCTTGTCGATATGGCCAGAAAATATTTTCCCAATCTGAAAGTCATGATCCGTGCGCAAAACCGTTTTGACGCTTATCGGTATTTCAACAACGGATTTAAAAATGTTTATCGTGAAAGTTTTTATACCGCTGTCAAGGTGGGAATTGATGCGTTGGAAGAATTAGGCATTAGGCATACAGATGCTGTCCGGCAAGGAGAAATTTATATGATTGCTGACCAAGCTTCAGTGAGAAAAACTGCAAAATCCACAAACAATCTGGAAGAATATATCAAAGCAACCAAAGAAGAAATGGAAGGCATTCAGGTGAAATTGAAAAAAGGAATGACCCTCGAATCTCTTGAAGCTAAGGATGTTGAAGCAAACACTGAAAATCCGTTGAAATATGACAAAAAAGAATAAACGCATTTTGGTGATGCGCTTCAGTGCGTTGGGAGATGTCGCCATGACGCTGCCGGTTGTCAAAGAATTCTTGCAACAACATCCGGATTGTCAACTTGTTTTTTTGTCCAGAGACAGGTTCAAACCGCTGTTTGAAGATATTCCCAATCTGACGTTCCATGGAGTAGATTTGAAAAAACAATACAAAGGGGTTATCGGACTTTTCCTACTTGCCATTCAATTAAAAGGCTATAATTTTGATGCAGTTGCAGATTTACACAATGTACTCAGAACCAAAATTATCAGAAAATTTCTTGGACTTTTTATCGGTCAATTCTCCATGTTAGACAAAGCTAGAAAAGACCGAAAAAGGCTGCTTGCACACCAAATCCACGAACCGCTCAAACCCATGACCGAACGCTATGCGGATGTGTTCAGAAAGTTGGGTTTTGCGTTGGAATTATCTCATCAATTGCCGGAGAATCCGACAGAAAAAGAACATGCAGTCGGGATTGCACCCTTTGCCATGTATCCGGGAAAAATGTATCCTTTGCAGCAAATGCAATCCGTTGCATTGAAATTAGCCGAAAACGGAATCAAAGTTTATTTGTTTGGCAGCAAAGATGAAAATATACAATTGAAGGAATGGACAAAACTTTCCAAAAACATTTTTTCAGTTGCCGGAAAATATGATTTGAAACAAGAGATTGAACTGATTCAAAAGCTGAAAATCATGATTTCCATGGATTCGGCGAATATGCATCTGGCTTCTGTAGCCGGAACGCGCTGTATTTCAATCTGGGGAAATACCCATCCTTTCATGGGATTTTTGGGTTATGGTCAGTCGATGCAAGATGTGATTCAGGACGAAAGCATGGAAGAAAGGCCGACTTCGGTTTACGGCAAAGAGCCCAAAAACGCACCTCCACGCGATTTCTTTAAAAATATTTCCCCCGAATTCATTGTAGAAAAAGTGTTGGCAGCCTTGTAATATTAACCCAAAAACTCTTTTGCTCTTTTCAGTGCTTTGTCCAACCCATTTACATCTTTTCCGCCGGCTGTTGCAAAGAAAGCTTGTCCGCCGCCGCCACCTTGAATTTCTTTGGCCAATTCCCGAACGATTTGCCCGGCATTCAGTTGTTTTTCTTGTACTAAATTATCGGAAATCACAACGGTGATGGAGGGCTTGCCCTCTGCATCAGAAGCGATGACGAGCAACATGTTTTCGATTTCATTTTTCAACGGGAAAGCAATTTGCTTGATAGTATTGGCATCCATACCGGTTCTGACAGCCAAGAAATTAATGCCATTGATGTTTTCAAATGATTTTTTCCAATTTTCTTTTTCGGTTGCGGCTTGTTGCATTTTGAAGTTTTCCAATTGAGATTTCAGTTCCTTGTTTTCTTGCAAAAGATTTTGAACTGTCTCCAAAGGTTCTTTCGGATTTTTTAATTCTGCCAGAATCTGGTTGTATTTTTCAAAGGTATTTCTCAATTCTTCAATGGCAGTTTTTCCGGTGATGGCTTCAATTCTGCGGATTCCGGCTGCATTGGAGCTTTCATTTTTCAAACGAAAAAGTATGATGTCACGGGTGTTCTGCACATGCGTTCCGCCACACAATTCCACGGATTTCCCGAATTTGATTATCCGAACTACATCGCCGTATTTTTCGCCAAAAAGTGCCATGGCACCATCCGCCAAAGCTTTTTTGATGGGAACAGAGCGGTTTTCTTCCAACGGGATTTGTGCCATGATCCGCTGGTTTACCTGTTGGCTCACCTGTCGCAATTCTTGGTCGGTCATTTTATTGAAATGTGAAAAATCGAACCGCAGATAATCCGGCCCTACATAAGAGCCTTTTTGTTCCACATGTTTTCCCAAAATATCGCGCAGGGCTTCGTGCAGCAAATGGGTAGCAGTATGGTTGCGCATGATGTCATTTCTCCTTTCCTTGTCCACGACGGCGTGATATGGAAGTTCCGGATATTTGGGCAATTCTGTAGTGAAATGCACAATCAGGTTGTTTTCTTTTTTGGTATTGATAATCCGAATTTTTTCAAACTGATTTTCGATGTACCCGGTATCGCCGGTTTGTCCGCCACTTTCTGCGTAAAAAGGGGTTGCCTGAAAAACCAATTGGAAATTCACACCGGATTTGGATTCCACTTTTCTCCAGCGGGTGATTTTCACCTCTGATTCCAATTCGTCGTAGCCGATAAATTCTTCCACATCATCTTCCATCAAAACAGTCCAGTCGGAAGCAGAAAAAGAAGTCGCGGATTTAGAGCGTTGTTTCTGTTTTTCCATTTCGGTATTGAAACCGTTTTCATCAATGGTCAAACCTTTTTCTTCCGCAATAATTCTTGAAAGGTCAGCCGGGAAACCATAAGTGTCATATAGTTCAAAGACGATTTCGCCGGGAATTTCTTTCATGTTCGGATTTTGTTGAATGAAATTGTCTAAGCGAATCAGCCCATGTTCAATCGTATGCAGAAAATTACTTTCTTCCTCCCGGATTACATTGGAAATCAGTTCGGATTGTTTTTCAAGTTCAGGGAAAAACTCTCCCATTTGGTTTTGCAACAATCCGATGAGTTTGTATATAAAAGGCGTTCTCAAATCCAGAAAACGGTATCCGTAACTGACGGCTCTTCGCAAAATTCTTCGGATGACGTATCCGGCACCTGAATTGGATGGGAGTTGTCCGTCGGCGATGGAGAAAGCGACTGCCCGCAAATGATCGACAACTACGCGAAATGCGATGTCGCTCCACAATTCTTCGCCGTATTTTTTACCGCTGATGGATTCTAATTCTTGAATCATGGGCTGGAAAATATCCGTATCATAGTTGGAGGTTTTTCCTTGCAGTACCATTGCCAAGCGTTCAAATCCCATTCCGGTGTCGATGTTTTTGGCCGGAAGTTCTTCTAACGAGCCATCGGCTTTGCGCAGAAATTCCATGAAAACCAAATTCCAGATTTCAATGACTTGTGGATGGTCTTTGTTGACCAATTCTTTCCCACTGATTTTGGCTTTCTCTTCTTCGGATCGGATGTCCACATGGATTTCCGAACAGGGGCCGCAAGGTCCGGTTTCACCCATTTCCCAGAAATTGTCTTTTTTATTGCCGTACAAAATCCTTGCTTCGGGAATATGGGTTTTCCATAATTCCAAAGCTTCGGTATCTGCTTGGGTGTTGTCTTCTTTATCTCCCTCAAATACTGTAACGTATAAATTTTCTTTTGGGATGCCATATACTTCCGTCAGCAGTTCCCATGCCCAGGCGATGGCTTCTTTTTTGAAATAATCTCCAAATGACCAGTTGCCGAGCATTTCAAACATCGTATGGTGGTAAGTATCTTTGCCGACATCATCGAGGTCATTGTGTTTTCCAGATACGCGCAGGCACTTCTGGGTGTCCGCAATCCGGTTTGAAACAGGTTTTTTGTAACCGAGAAAAAAATCTTTGAACTGTGCCATGCCGGAGTTGTTGAACATCAAGGTTGGGTCGTCTTTTAGAACGATGGGGGCAGAGGGAACAATCAGGTGTCCCTTTGATGCAAAGAAATCTAAAAACTGTTTGCGAATTTGTTTGGAAGTCATTTTCTGGATTTTGGTTTGCAAAAATCGTGAATTCTACTGAGTTTCTGAAATAGATTTGGGGAAATTGTTTGAATCCAAAATTCGAGTGAGATTGTTTTAAATTATTAAGTTTAAAATAAATTTAAATCGTAATTTCAGCCAAAGTTTTGAAAAATGATTAGGGAAATTAAAAATTATTTTGTCAATCACGGGGTGAATGTGAATTCCGATTTAGAGCAGATGATTGAAGAGAATCTTCAGAGAAAATCATTTTCGAGGAATGAGATTATACTGCGTCCCGGTGAATTTTGCAATTATACTTTTTTTGTGGGCAAAGGGCTGTTGCGTTCCTTTACCATAGATGCCAACGGCAAAGAACATATCTTGCAGTTTGCCCCGGAAAACTGGTTTGTTTCCGATCGTTCTACCGTGCTTTTCAATGATTTGTCTGAACAATATATCGAAGCGGTTGAAGATTCGGAAGTGATTTTGATTCCGGTAGGTATTTTTGAGAAATTGTCAGAATTGAGTGTAGATTTCCAGAAATTCAATCTTTTCATTCTCCATAATCATATCCGACATTTGCAAAAAAGAATCAATTTACTGCTGAGTGCATCGGCAGAGGTTCGATACATGGATTTCATCAAAATGTACCCTGACATCTTGTTGCGTGTTCCGCAATGGATGGTCGCATCCTATCTTGGCATTACTCCGGAATCGCTCAGCAGGGTAAGAAAAGAATTGGCAAGGAAAAATTTCAAACCGGATTGATTAGCGAGTATCTGCATTACACCCAGCCCTCGCGGATGGATTTCACCAAGAGTTCACGCAGATTTGTGCAGCCGGATTTTTTCAAGATACTTTTGCGATGGGTTTGGATGGTAAAGACACTTCGGTGAAGGCGTTCTGCAATTTCTTCACTTTTCATGCCTTGTGCCACATATTGTAATATTTCTTGCTCTCTTTTTGAAAACAGATGACGGGACAGTTGAAATTCCTCTTGTTGATGGACATTGTAATAAGAAGGTGCGCCTTGCATCCCAATAAATGATAGTTTTGGAGTTCCTGTGATGCCCAGATGTGACAGGTCGGTAAAAATCCCAACCGTTCGCGCTCCGCCCTCCGTAAGATACTGAACCGGAACAATTTGCTGCTGCATCCTTTTGTAGTTGCCATCTTTGGTTTTCAGGCGGTAATCATAAGCAAATTTGTATTTGAAATGTAAATCTGCTGGCAAGCCCGTAAAAAAACGAACAGCACTTTGTTCGTAATGATAATAATATGGGAGATCATCGGGATGAATGTTTTCGAGGACCAAAGAAAGTTCAAATTCTTCGGGTTTATAGCCCAAGAGTTGCTCTATTTTGGGGTCTGTATATTCCATTTGAGCCGTATGTGTATTGAAAATAACGAAGAAATAGGCTCCGAAATGAAAAACATCCATGAAACGATTGATGATTTCTTTCTGCGTGAAATCAAATTGTCCGGCTACGGCATTGGGGATTCCTTCCCAAATTGTCACAAGTTTATTTACTTTTTCCATTGATTTAAACCAAAGACCCAAAGCGTAAAAATAGCTAATATTAGGTATTTTCTATTGTTTTAATTGAATTTATTTTTGTCATAAAAAATGATTCATTAATTAATTCGAACTTGACAAATGAAAACACTTCAAACTTTTCTTATTATTTTGACGGGAAGCTTGTGTTTCTCTCAATTACAACCATTTACCAATCCTGAATTCGGGAAATTTGAACCAAGATTTCTGCTTCAGGGCTATCTGATTGGAAATAATTATACGGCAAACAATGCATGGAACGGGATTCATAAATTGAATTTGGAGACAGGAGAAACGACGCAATTTACTTTTGGAGAACAGGTGGAATTTGTAATGCCTTGGAACATCCGTACTACCCAAGCTTATCAAGATGATATATATTTGGGTAGCGTTTACAACGCTTTCCGAAAGATAAGTGTTGATGAAAACTATGTTTATGACAATAATATTTATGGTGAAGATGGAAACGGTACCCTTGGCGGAGACATTTTCAAGAACCGGGTTTATTGGTTTTCTACGTGGCATCAAGGAACGTTCTATTATAATTTAGACGACGATACTACTACACAAATATCTGGTTTTCTCTCTAATAATACAGGACCAAGGATTGTGATGTTCTTTCCAAGAGAAGATTATATGTTAAGCGTGGGTAGTTTTGATTACCCTGATCAGCCAAATGGCATCCTAAAAGTAGGCGCAGATTTTGGCTATGAATATGTGGATGTAGGATATTTTGACCCGGATTATGGCAACGGGACGAATACCGCTGTTTCTTCTCTTCATATGTTTCCGCTCAATGGAAGATTAATTGTTAATAATAGAGAGTTATGTGTTGCCCAAATGAATAATGGTGACCAAAGAATTATATCCATAGATCCGTATAATTTAGAAAATACAGTTTTTCTGTCAGAGCATTTGGTTAATGGGGATGCAAATTCAATTAATTTTATCGTGTTAGCCGATGGTGTGATTTTCCGTATCGGAAATAATTATTACAAAACAGACGGCATTAGCCCGTTGGAACAAGTGCATTATTTTAATACTATCGGAAACTTCGAGAATGAATTTAGGTCAGCTTCTCTTTATAACTTGTTTAAGGGAGTCAATGAAAATGGCAATTCTTTTATCCAAATCGGAGATGTGACGTATTTCAAAATAATATCTCCTAATTATTTATATAAAATTTACAAGTTGACTTCTATAAACGGCACGCCTGAATTGGTGTTTTCTTCAACGGTTGTAGGCAATGTTCGTGAATACATAACAGAAGCCATTGACTGGAACGGAAATCTCGTTTTTCTGGTTGAGAGCAACGATTCAAATGTGGCAGACAAAATTTACCTTTTCAACGGTACGGAACTGATTTTGAATCCGGATTTAAACGCATTTTCAGGAAGAACAATGGACGAACAACCCGCCATAATCGGCTTGTTTTCTTACGGAGATCTATTGCTTGTCAATACCGAAGAAGGCGTTTACGGAATAGCATATGACGAAATGTCTGTTTCACAAGTAACCGAAAATGTTGAATTAAAGATTTATCCCAATCCAGCCAAAGATATATTGTATTTCTCTGAAAAACTAAGGGAAGTTTCGGTACATGATTTGTCAGGTAAATTGGTCAAATTCCAACATGGTCTTGCAGAAAAAATAAATATAGTGGATTTACCAAAAGGGATTTACATCATTTCCGGAACAAAAACCGACGGCAGTAAAATTCGGGTGAAATTCATTTCTAAATCCGGGTTTTAAAAAGTGAAATTTCCAAAACTGAATTATTTGGACGCGTCAACGCAAGTTTGAATCATTATTCTTTGCGCCAGTTCATCCGGAATTGACAATTGTCGTAATCCTTGCCGATATTAATAAAGGTGTCTGTGATTTGTTCTTTCACCCATTTCATCAGGGTTTCCTGTTTTTTGGTATTGATGGTCAGATTTTTCAATCTCGAATAATCGGTTTCCAAATCAATTTTATGGGTTGGAATCACCTCGTCAAGTCTCACGGCACGAATCACAGTCTGCGCATTAAATTCATCTTCATAAGGTGCGGAAATATCTCCGACCTCTAAGTTTGTAATCGCGGAAAGCATTGTTGGTGGCAGGGTTGCGCGGTTCAGTCGGTCTTCGCCAGTCTGAGGATCTGACAATTTACCTGCATTGAATTTGGTGTATTTGTCGATGGAGAAATTGAAAACAGCTTCTTTGAAAGTGATTTCGCCTTGATCGATTTTCCGGATGATGGAATCCATTTTTTGTTTGGATTTTGCAATTTCATCGGCCGTAGGTTTCAGCCGGATCAAAATATGACGAATATCCAATTCTTGTCCTCTTCTTTTATCAAGCATTGCGATGTGATAACCGAAATCGGTTTTGAAAGGTTCGGAAATTTCGCCTTCCTGCAAGTTGAATACGACTGCATCAAATTCGGGAACCATCTGTCCGCGTTTCACATTTTTAATCAAACCGCCGGCTGAAGCAGAACCCGGGTCTTCGGAATAGAGGATGGCTTTGGTTGAAAAACTGGAGCCTTCTTCGACTTCCTTTTTGAATGTCTTGAGTTCATCGATTACTTTTTGCTCGTTCTCCGGAGAAATATCCGGGTAAATTACGATATGTGACAGCCCTACCTCATCCGGGCTGTCCGGAAGTTCATCTTTGTATTTTTCATAAAACGCACGAACTTCTTCCGGGGTCGCATCCGTATTTTGGGTTACTCTTTTTTGTTCCTCGCCTGACAATGCTTGATCCCGAACCAACCCAAACAAATCCTGTTTGAATTCCGCCATGGTATTGAATCCGAAAAAATCCAAAATCTCTTGTTCGCTGCCCTGCGTTAGAAAACGCTGGATCGTGCCTTCTACTTGACGATCTACCTGTTCATTGGTCACATAAACCAAAGTGTCTTCCCGCGCTTTGCTCAGTAACAGCTTATCTACCAAGATGTTTTCGAGAAAATCACATCTGTCTTCGACTTGCAATCCTTGGGCTCTGGCATCCACATAATACCTTTCTATATCCGAATCCAGAATCACTTCATCTCCGACCACGGCTGCAACACCATCCAATTTGAATTGATTGTTCGGATTGTTTTGGGATGGCTGAGAGAATCCAACCGTTGAAAACAGACAAGTTATTATGACAAGGGATATTTGATTAATTTTCATCAATTTTAATTTCGTTCCTGTTGATTGCTTCTTTGTATAATTCATTTTGTAAATTACCGAGCAAATTTAACTTTCTTTTGTTAACTAAAAGATTTTTTATCGTAGGTTTAACAAATTCATAAGGTGCTTCGCTGCCTTTTGGCTTTAGTTTAAGAATCCGAATCATGGTAACGATTGAATCTGAACTGAATTTCAGTCTTCTTCGGTTCAGCAATTGCGAAAGAAGATTGGATTCATTCAGTTTGGGATATTGGCTGACAAGGGATTCCACAGAATACCAGCTGCTGTCCTGATCTTGATGCTGAAGCCGTGAAGCTTCGGAAATCTTTACCGCCTCCAAAAAGTCTTCATCTTTGCCCGAATTGAATAATTTTTCCGCGCGGGATTCGTCGCTTTTGTAAACCGAAATCGCTCGGTAATTGACAATGTCCTTATTCAGCGGAAAACTTTTTTTGTTTTCTTCAAAATAAGCCAGTATTTCCGATTCCTGAATGGAATCCTTTAAGCTTCTTTCAATCAAATGGTTATTGTAAGCATTGATCAATAAGTCTTGACGATATTCCGTAATTTTATTCTCGATTTCTTTCAGGGTCAGGTCATCAATATTTTCTTCCGCTTTGTCAACGATGGCTTTCTTTTTTACCCATTCTTCGATGTAGGCTTCTACCAATTTCGCACTGTCTTCTTTAGAAACATCTTTGGGCAAAATCAGTTTAATATCCCTGTCAGTAAGGAAATGTCTTTTGTATTGTACAACAATGTTTTCGTCAGCGATTTTGATTTTGGTGAAATCGGTTTTCTTTTCACAACTCATTATTCCGAAGAAAATTAAAAAAGCGATGCCGCTTTTCACCTTATATAATTTATTCATTCAGTTTTTAATTAAATCAATTTTGAACTCATTCAGACGTTTACTTCTAAACGAATGCTTTTTAGGATTATTTTAATCCGTTTTGAATTTATTCTTTTTGAGATTTGGCTTCGGGATGCTGAAAACAGTGAAAATCGGAATTATGAACAAACTTTTTGATGGAAATCAGATTTTCAGAAGAAATCGAATTTACTCATCAATTATCAAAATAAGAATTGCCCCGGATTTTTTACCGAATTATGAATGATTTTCGGATGAATATTTGATTTATTAAGTCTTTAACCTTTTCATTGGCAGAAATACCCTATCTTGGAAAACATTTTTAGAAAATTCAGATTTTATGAAAAATTTATTGATTTTATTTCTTGCAGGAATTTTTGTGTTTAGCTGTAAGTCAAGCACTGAGAAAGCAGTTGATTTGTCACCCGATGATATTTTGATAAAAATCATTCAAATCAACGATGTTTATGAAATCGAAGCACTCAGTGGTGGGAAATACGGTGGATTAGCGAGGGTGGCTCATATTCGTGATTCCATCGCTGAAGAAAATCCGAATACTTGGTATTTTCTGGCCGGTGATTTCCTGAATCCTTCGCTTTTGGGAACCATCAAAGTCGGAGAGGAAAGATTGCAGGGCAAACAGATGGTGGAAACACTCAATGTTTCCGGTTTGGATTTGGTGACTTTCGGAAATCATGAATTCGATCTCAATGAAGATGATTTGCAAAAAAGAATCAATGAATCCGAATTTGTCTGGACTTCTGCAAATGTGCGGCAAGTAACTGCGGAAGGGTTTCAGCCGTTCGGGAAGGAAACAGAAAACGGAAAGGAGTTGATTTCCGAATATGAAATTTATACTGCTTCCAATCAGCAAGGTGACACAGTGAAAGTTGGAATTTTTGGGGTAACGCTTCCTTCCAATCCCAAGGATTATGTGCATTACGATGATATTTTCGATCAGGCGGTATGGGCTTACAATGAACTTTCCGAAAAATCTGATTTTGTATTGGGATTGACACATGTTTCCCTTGATCAGGACAAGGAAATCGCTCGTCGGTTGCCGGAAGTTCCGTTGATCATGGGCGGGCATGAACACCATAATATGTTGGAACAAGTTGGAAATACGATGATTGCAAAAGCTGATGCCAATGCGTTGAGCCTGTATGTGCATACTTTGATTTACAACACCAAAAGCAAAAGTCTGAAAATTGAATCGGAGTTAGTGATGGTGGATGAACGTTTTCAATCAAAACCGGAGGTTCAGGAAGTTGTGGACAAATGGACGCAATTGCTCGATGAGAATCTGAAAACCTTGACACCGGAACCGAATGAGGTGATTTATCATGCGGTTGAGCCTTTGGATGGAACGGATGCGGGCAGCCGTAGCGAACAAACCAATCTAGGTGCAATTATCACGCAATCCATGTCTTGGGTTTATAATGATGCACCCGACGGCGCGATTACAAACGGTGGCGGCATCAGGATTGACGACCATTTGGCGGGTGATTTGACAGGAAAAGATGTGTTCCGGATTCTTCCTTTCGGGGGTAGCGTGCTATTGGTGGAAATGAAAGGTTCATTGCTGCGCGAAATTCTGGATTTCGGGCTGAGTGCGAGCGGAACCGGTGCTTATCTTCAACGACACAATATTCAGCGAAATGAATTGGGAGAATGGTTGGTGGGAGATCAGCCTTTGGACAATGACAACAACTATAAAATTGCTGTGAATGACTTTTTGATGACCGGCATGGATATTCCGTTTTTAACACCTGAAAATCCCGGAGTTATTCGTGTGGAAACGCCGAAAAACGATGAAGTCGCCGGAGATATGCGCAAAACGATTATTGAGTATATGAAGACGCTTAAATAATTGTAATTAACACATATTCAATTAAATGGAAATGATTCCGTTTTGTTAGCGGTTCAGTTGTTTCAGCATCCGGAGCCGGGTTTCATCTGCTTTTTGGGTATTTTCGGGTTCATTTAAAACCGGACGAACAAGAGTTTTTCAGAGATTGTATATCGTTTTCCTAAAACCAAATTTTGACCGTTGAGAGCGGTGATTATTAGTAAAAAAAGTCAAGATCAAACCAAGTGTTTTTTGACGATAATTCATGTAAATCCCTTTAGAATATTAAGCTTACAAATTAAACAATTAAAACAAATTCTCATGCTTCAAACGCAAAATCATCCTTTAAACAATTCTAAAAATGTATTTTTGTAGAGAATTTAAAAGAATTAAAATGGGAATTTTACCGGAGCAACTTGAAAAATATCTAACGACACATACCACGGAAGCTGACGAATTATTAAGCAATCTCGAACGTGAAACCTTTCAGAAAACTACGCAGCCACAAATGCTCTCCGGCGGATATCAGGGGCGTTTTCTAAGTTTGATTTCCAAGATGATTCAACCCCAAAAAATACTTGAAATCGGTATGTTTACCGGGTATTCTGCTTTGTGTCTGGCGGAAGGGTTGCAAGAAGATGGAAAATTGCTGACCATCGACCGGAATGAAGAATTGCTTTATTTGGTGAAAAAATATTTTGAACAATCGAAGTATAAAAATCAAATTGAAATCAAAATCGGCGATGCCTTAGAAGTGATGGAAACCGTAGAACCCGGCTCTTTTGATTTGATTTTTATCGATGCAGACAAGCAGAATTACATCAATTATTATCAGAAATCTTTGGAACTGCTCAGACCCGGCGGTGTGATTTTGGCGGACAATGTGCTGTGGTACGGAAAAGTTTTGGGGGAAATCAGTCCGGATGACAAATCTTCTTTCATTTTGAAAGCATTCAGCGAACAGGTGAAATCAGACAATCGGGTGGAAGTGATTGTTTTGCCGATTCGGGACGGAATCAGTTTAATCCGAAAAAAATAAATTCATTTCAGGCAAATGGTTGCATAAATAGTATGAATTAATGAAATATGTAATTTGCAGAGTTAGCGTCGCCCCGCTAAGGGTCGAAGAAACCGACCGTTCAGAAATGGTCACTCAGTTGCTTTTCGGAGAGAAAGCAGAAGTATTAATCAGACATAAAAACTGGCTCAAAATCAAAGCCGATTTCGATGGATATGAAGGCTGGGCGGATGTCAAACAATTTATAGAATTGACGGAGCAAGAATACACCTCAAACCGGGAGGAAGTTTACACATCCGAAAGTTTCAACCTCGCTGTGGAAGATGGGCATCCGCTTTCATTGCCTTTGGGTTGTACGTTGCCTGATTTGAAAAACGGAAAATTCAGGTTGGGTGATAAAACATTAGAATATTATGGCGAATTCCGAAAAGGAGATTTGACGAAATCCGAGATTCCCGTATTGGCGGAAATGTATCTCAACACGCCGTATCTCTGGGGTGGAAAATCCAATTTCGGAATTGATTGCTCGGGATTTGTTCAGCAGGTTTACAAATTTTGCGGCTTCAAATTACCGCGAGATGCACGTGAACAGGCACTTGTGGGCGAACCCTTGAGTTTTGTGGAAGAAGCCGAACCCGGGGATTTGGCCTTTTTCGACAATGAAGAAGGAAAGATCATTCATGTCGGAATTATTTTGGAAAACAACAAGATTATTCATGCACATGGCAACGTGAGAATTGATCCGCTCGATGCGACCGGGATTTTCAATACCGATTCCCAAGCTTATTCCCACCGGCTGAGGGTGATAAAAAAGAATTTATAATTCTGTATTTCAGATTATTATTTCAGAAATATCAGTTTTCATACATTCTGAAAATAATTTGTGTTTTTCTTTGAAAAAGACATTATTCATCTTTTCAAACTCGTTTTAAATTCCCTATTTTTGTAGCCGATTACGGAGCGCTAAAAAGTTTTTGATTTACATGAAGTTATTTAATTTTTTCACACAGGAAGTGGCCATCGACTTGGGGACGGCCAATACCCTCATCATCCATAACAACAAAGTTGTCGTGGACAGCCCGTCCATTGTAGCCATCGACCGGCGTACCAACAAAGTAATCGCAGTGGGTGAAAAAGCCAAGCACATGCAGGGCAAAACCCATGATGATATAAAAACCGTCCGTCCACTGAAAGACGGTGTGATAGCTGATTTTGAAGCTTCTGAATTCATGATTCGCGAATTCATCAGACAAATTCCTGGGATTCAAGGGAAGTTCTTTTCACCTTCATTGAGAATTGTGATTTGTATTCCATCAGGAATTACGGAAGTTGAAAAAAGAGCTGTAAAAGATTCCGCTAATAAAGTGAATGCCAAGGATGTGCGTTTGATTTATGAGCCGATGGCAGCAGCGATTGGTGTGGGAATTGACGTGCAGCTTCCAAAAGGAAATATGATTATCGACATCGGTGGCGGGACTTCCGAAATCGCTGTAATCGCACTCGGTGGAATAGTTTGCGACAAATCCGTAAAAATTGCGGGGGATGTTTTCACCAATGACATCGCCTATTATCTGCGAAGTCATCACAACCTGTATGTAGGTGAAAGAACAGCTGAAAATGTAAAAATTCAGATTGGCGCGGCCATAGAAGACTTAGACATTGAACCCGAAGACATGGCGGTACAGGGAAGAGATCTGATTACCGGAAAACCCAAGGAAATCATAATCAATTACAAAGAAATCGCGCGTGCTTTGGACAAATCCATACTGCGGATTGAAGACGGCGTGATGGAAACTTTGTCAATCACACCTCCCGAACTGGCGGCTGATATATACAACACCGGAGTTTATCTGGCTGGCGGCGGTTCCATGCTTCGCGGATTGGATAAAAGAATTTCCAAAAAAACAGGATTGCCTGTGTTTGTTGCCGATGACCCGTTGCGGGCCGTAGTTCGCGGAACAGGAATTGCCCTGAAAAATATTGACAAGTTTAGTTTTTTAATGAAATAAATAAGTCATGCAATTCATCCTTAGAATCATTGTCAGGAATGGATTGTTTCTGTTTTATCTTTTGCTTGCGATTATTGCATTCACCTTTACGTTCAGACAAAGGGTTTATCATAAATCGGTGGTGGATAAAGCAGGAACCGAATTCACGGGTTTTATGGATGATAAAATTTCCGGGATGACTCAGTTTATTCATTTAGACAAAACCAACCGACAGCTACAAGAAGAAAATGCAGAACTAAGGATCTTGCTTGAAAAACTCAAAACAGAACGTTCGGCAATGCATTCGGTAAGGGATTCCATCAGCAACCCGGAATTTCATCAGATTTACAGTTTTATTCCGGTTGAAATCGTGAATAATTCAGTAATGCAAACCCATAATATGATGACCATCAACAAAGGTTCACGTCAAGGAGTGCGACCGGGAATGGGTTTAATTTCATCCAATGGTGTCCTCGGATTTGTGTACAAAACTTCAGACAATTACGCACGGGTAATGTCCACGCTCAATACCAATACGAGAATTACTGCACAAATCAAGAAAAATCAATATTTTGGAACGTTAATCTGGAATGGCAAAGACCCGAGGTTTCTGCAATTACAAGAAATACCCAAGTACATTCCGATTGAAATCGGAGACACTATTGAGACTGATGGGAAATCCGGTGCCGTTCCCGGTGGAATCATGATTGGAACGGTTGCGGAATCAGAAATCAATGAACTGACCGGAGACCTTGAAATCGAAGTGAAACTCAAGGAGGATTTTGCACGCCTGCGCTATGGACAGGTGGTGGTAAATCTCCAAAGACAGGAAATCATAAAAGTAGAACGTAACGACAGTACTTCAAATGCTCAATTTTAGATTGCTTGGAAATATCATACTCATTGCTTTGTTGGCCCTTTTGCAGGGGCTGATATTCAATCGGATTACTTTTGAGCAAGCTGCGACGCCATATATTTACGTGTTGTTCATTCTGCTTTATTCGGTCAAAAACAATCGCTACCTATTTCTTTTGCTGAGTTTTTTGCTTGGTTGGGGTGTCGATTTACTGAGTGATACGGGCGGGATTCATGCTTTTGCCAGTTTGACGACGGCTTATCTTTGTTTGCCTGTCATCCGAATGATTCACAGTTCCAGAACCTTTGAAAAAGACGAATTTCGCTATGCCGAATTCAGTGTGGGGCAATGGTTTGTTTATACCTTGATTCTGGTTTTATGTCATCATTTCCTATTGTTTTTCTTTGAAAGTTTTTCATTTTCCAACATGAAGGATGTTTTGTTGAGAACGCTGTATTGTGCGGCATTTACATTGATTTTTGTATATTTCTACCTGATTGTGTTTAGAAAGAGAGAGAGACAATGAAGAAGATTTATGTTATCACAGCATTCGTGCTGATGATCATGGGGCTGTTTATCTGGCGTTTGTATTATCTTCAACTTTCTACCGACCGTTACAAGCTGAATGCCATCAATACTTCCGTAAAACAGGAAGTAATTTTCCCCAATCGTGGTGACATTTTAGACAGAAACGGAAAACTTTTGGTCAGTAACGCCTACAGCTATGAATTGGATGTGATTCCCGCACTGATTACAGAAGGGTTTGACACGGTTGCATTTTGCAGATTGGCAGAAATGAGCGTTTCGGATTTTAGACAGCGTTTGAATGAAATCAAAACGGATGAATTTTACCGTGCATTGTCGCCTTATCCATTATTGCGCAATGTGTCCCGCACGAATTATGCTCGGATTCAGGAACAACTCTATCTGTATCCTTCTATGTCAATTGTGAAAAGACCTGAAAGGCAATATCATGTCAATTCGGCCGGCAATATTTTGGGATATATCAACGAAGCCAATGAGTCCTATATAAAAACGGATTCCAACTATTATCGACCCGGCGACTTGGTGGGAATTTCCGGGGTTGAAAAATCCTATGAAAAAGAATTGCGCGGGGTCAAGGGGGTACGGAATTACATTGCAGACCGATTGATGAAAAAAGTCGGTCCCTACAAAGATGGTGAATTTGACAAACCGGCGAAAACCGGTAAAAACCTGAAATTGACCATCGACTATGATTTGCAGGAATACGCCGAAAAATTGTTACAAAACAAAAGAGGAGCCATTGTGGCCATTGACCCGAAAACAGGTGAAATCCTGACTTTGGCTTCCGCACCAACCGTAGATCCCAATCAATATCTGAATTCCTCTGACCGAACTGCACTTTTACGGGATACAGTAACCATGGCCAATTTTGACCGTGCAACGCAGGGAACTTATCCGCCGGGTTCAACTTTCAAGATGATCACCGCACTGGCAGCCATGCAGATGGGGGTCATTTCTGACTCTACTACTTATGTCTGCAAACACGGTTTCAGATACGGTCGATTGCGAATCAACTGCCATTGTGGACAATATTACCGTCCCATTGCGTTGCGACTTGCCATTGCGAAATCCTGCAATAATTATTTTTCAGAAGCTTATGTGGATATGCTTAAAAAGTATCCGGATGATTACGGAAAGGGGCTTGATGAATGGCGGGAAATTATGAACAGCTTTGATTTGGGAGTTTACATGAACAATGATTTAGCAGTAGGAAGTGCCGGATTGATTCCTTCCGAAAGATTTTATGATGCTCGATTTGGGGAAGATAAATGGAATCCTTATTCCGTGGTTTTCAATGGAATCGGACAGGGGGATATTTCCCTGACACCATTGCAAATTGCAAATACCATGGCGATTATCGCCAATAGAGGCTCTTTCATCACGCCACATATCGTGAAAGAAATCGATGATGAACCTCAATCTGACCCCAGATTTACAACCATGCAAAAAACTTTAGTGAAACCGGAATATTTTGACCCGATTCTGAATGGGATGAAAGATGTTTTCACCAACGGAACGGCAAGATCTTTCAGGGTTCAAGAATTTACCCAAGCAGGAAAAACGGGGACTTCACAGAATCCACACGGACAAGATCATTCAATGTTCAGTCTGATTGCGCCGGCAGAAGATCCGCAGATTGTCATTGCAGTAGTTGTTGAGAACGGCTATTGGGGGTCAAGATGGGCTGCGCCGATGGCGTCTTTGATTGCGGAAAAATACATAACGGATACCGTGAAAAGAACAGCCATGGAAAAAAGGATGTTTGAAGGCAGTCTGCAATCCGAATATAAAAAACAATGGACTGAATATCTGAAAAAGAAAGGTTGGTATGTGGAGCCGCCGAAATCAGATAGCTTAAACCAAAATTTGTCAGGGGCAGGAGTTGCGCAAATGAAGCATGCTGATATAAGAAATCATTCTGACCCATCCCGTCAAAATGAAAATTCGTCACGGGAAACGATTGCGCAAATCATCCGAAAGGAAAGTTTGAGAGAAGAGCAAATCTGGATTGCAAATACCTTAAAACCCCGTCAAAAATGATACAGAGCCGATCATTTAGAAGTGTGGACTGGCTGACCATTTTTTTGTGTCTGCTGTTGATTGGATTCGGGATTATGAATGTTTACAGTGTGGATCCTGAAAAAGGGATGCGGCAGTTGATATTTTTCGGTTTGAGTATTTTCCTGATTATCGGACTGATTTCAGCTTCTTCCATTTCCTCAAATGTGTTTGAAATGTACAGTCCGGTACTGTATCTGTTTTCCTTGATTTTGTTGTTGGGAGTATTGATTTTCGGACGGGAAATCAATGGCGCAAAGGCTTGGTTCGACTTTGGATTTGTAAGTTTTCAACCTGTCGAAGTGGCCAAACTCGCCACCGGTTTACTGCTGGCGAATTACGTGAGTTCTCCGGCCACGGATCTCAAATCCAGAAAATCCATTTTGACAGTTTTTGGAATGATGGGGATTCCCGTCGTTCTGATTTTATTGCAGCCCGATTTGGGTTCGGTATTGGTTTTCAGCGCATTCATTATCGCACTCTACCGTGAAGGTTTTTCGGCATGGTTCATTTTCCTTCCGGTCATCGGTGGCGCATTGTTTCTGCTTTCCATCACGGTGCCGCCTTATTATATCCTGACAGGAATTGGGCTTTTGACCGTCATCATAAGTCTGGTGATTATTGCATTTACGTATAACCGCAGGACATTGAGAACGATGTCGGGCATTCAGGCCGGCTTGTTTTTTTATTTTCTGATTTTGGTGGCTTTGCAATATTTCTTTCCGGAATTAGGTGCGATTGCGGATGAAACTTCCAAAGAATACGTCAGTCCGGAATTACTCGCCTTCAATGTTTATTTGTATTCTGCCATCGGCATGGCGATTTCTGTTTTGTCGGTCATTTCCGTTTCTTATTTCATTTTGAAGGACAATGCAGAATCCCCGTTCAAATCTTCTGGCTCCGGTTTTGGTGCTGATTTAACTTACGAAACCAGTATTATCACAGTATTGATTTTTGGATTTATCGCCGGGATTTCACTCAGTTCCGGGAAGGTGTATGAAAAACTTCCTCAGCATCAGCGCGAACGGATTATGGTCTTGTTTGAAGGGGAAAGTAAGTACCGCGATACTTCCGGTTACAATCTATTGTATTCCAAAACCGCCATTGGTTCCGGAGATTTATTAGGCAAAGGATATCTTCAGGGAACCGTGAAAATCGGTAGATTCGTTCCCGAACAATCTACTGATTATATTTTTTGCACAGTAGGTGAGGAGTGGGGCTTTGTGGGCAGTGCTGCATTGATTTTAATTTTTGGATTTTTCATTTTGAGACTTTATTATTTAGCTGAAAATCAGCGAAGTGTATTTGCGCGGTTTTTTGGATATTCGGTGGCAACGATATTTCTGATTCACTTTTTTATCAATATCGCCATGGTCATGGGGCTTTTTCCAACGGTCGGAATCCCATTGCCGTTTTTCAGTTATGGCGGAAGTTCCCTTTGGGCATTTATCACGTTGGTTACGGTTTTCTTGATTCTGAATTACAATGATAAGAAAAGCTTAATTTAGGGCAAGTAAACAATCCATATTTCGCCCTTCGTTAATTTTTTCCGACCTTTAGAGCCTGTTTAAAATTCATTTAATAATTTGTTTTTTTTCGCTCAAAAATGATCTATAAACAAAAACTTAAACAGGCTCTTACCAATTCGTAATTTTATGATTTTTAATTCAATTTTAAATGAAAGAAAAGCTGAAAATTAGTATTGCCGAATTTGACATTCAATGGGAAAACCCACAAGCCAATCGTGAAATCTTAGATGAAATGCTGGCCGGTGATCAAGCGGATTTAATTGTTTTGCCCGAAATGTTCAACACCGGATTTTCCATGAATCCCGATAAAGTCGCAGAACCGGCATTTGGAGAAACTTTTGCTTGGATGAAAGCTTTGGCGGAAAATAGAAATTGTGCCGTGGCTGGAACAATTTCCACCCGTGAAAATGGAAGTTTCTTCAATCGCTTCTATTTTGTTACTCCTGAAACAGTAAGGATTTACGATAAAAAACATTTGTTTGGATATGGTTCTGAAACTGAAGCATACAGTTCCGGGAATGAAATTGTAAGTGTTGCGTTTCAGGGTTGGAAATTTCGGTTGATTACTTGTTATGACCTTCGTTTTCCAGTTTGGTGCAGAAATACAGATGATTATGATGTGATGCTTTGTCCGGCAAGTTGGCCAATTGCGAGAATCAAACAATGGAAAGCCCTTCTCAAAGCCAGGGCCATAGAGAATATGGCTTATGTAATTGGCGTAAACCGAACCGGAACAGATGGATATAATTTAGCGTACAACGGGAATTCAAAAGTATTTGATGCCATCGGAATGAAATTAAATTTGACAGAAACTGAAACCGGAATGCTGACAGTCGAAATCTCCAAAGATTCCATCAAAAATTACAGAGAAAAATTCGGTTTCCTGAATGACAAGGATCAATTTGAACTGACATAAATGAAATTACAAATCATCCTGCTTTTGCTGTTTTCAACTTTTGTAAATGCTCAAAACAATTCTGAACTCGAGAATAATTCGGATTTTGTGTTTCCCGTTTATCCGAATTGTGAAAAGCACATAAAAAATAATGAAAAACTGAAATCATGTTTCAATGAAAATATGTGGTATGATTTGAACAGCTTGTATGATAAATCAGTCTATATCAAAGACTATTCGGATGATCAGAAAACAATTGTTCTTTTTACAATCGATAAAAACGGAGATTTAACGAATTTTGGTTATACCGAAGGCAGCAACCCGGAACTTGCAAAAGATTATCTGAAACAAATCAGGAATACAATTTTATACAACAAAAAGAAAAGGAAATATTTGATTCCTGCAAAATTCAAGGGAGAACCCATTGATTTCAATATGTCATTTTCGATAAGTCTGCGTTGAGAATGAATTGCCAATCTGTGTTATGTTTTAAAATGAAGTTGCTTAAAATGAAACAAAGAAATATCTCATAAATTCACAAAATGATTGCGTATATTTGGGAGTTGTGTGCAAGTATAAAACAACGTCCTACCACAAAACAACGTCAGCAAAAAAAGACGATTTAACTAAAATAATTCTTTCAAAAAAGGTAATTTTGAGAACTCGAAACAAGAAACGAAAATGTAATGACTGAACAAAAAAATTATCCTATTGACAAACTAAACAAACCACTTCAAATATTTATACAAAACGAAAAAGCTGGAGGAATTGTACTCGGAATAAGTGTAATAATTGCCTTGATTTTCGCAAATTCACCATTATCACACGTGTATCATCATTTCTTTGAACACAAAATTGGTTTTCAATTTGATGGGAAAAGTTATTTAGAATACAGCATACACCATTGGATAAACGATGGATTAATGGCTGTCTTCTTTTTCGTTGTTGGACTTGAATTAAAAAGAGAAATTGTTGGAGGAGAACTTTCCAATCCAAGAAAAGCATTATTGCCAATTGGAGCCGCAATTGGAGGAATGCTTGTTCCTGCAATTATATATTTTGTTTTAAATCCAACTGGAGAAGCTCAAAACGGTTGGGGAATTCCAATGGCAACAGACATCGCTTTTGCTTTGGGAGTTTTATATTTGTTAGGGAATAAAATACCACTTTCATTAAAAGTGTTTTTGACAGCATTAGCCATTGTTGATGATTTAGGAGCAGTTTTAGTAATTGCATTTTTCTACACTTCCGACATTTCAACTTTAAGTCTTTTAATCGGTTTAGGATTTGTATTAATAATGTACATCGGAAATAAAATAGGTGTGCGAAATGTTTTGTTTTACGCAATTATAGGTATTTTAGGTGTTTGGACTGCATTTTTATTATCAGGGGTTCACGCAACTATAGCTTCTGTTTTAGCAGCATTTACAATTCCTGCTGATATGAAAATAAAAGAAAGTCTTTACATCACGAAAATCCAAAAGTATCTCACAAAGTTTAAATCCATTGACCCGAATGATAAAATGCCGACTTTGACAAACGAGCAATTACATATTTTAGATGAAGTTAAAAAAGATACTAACGATATAATTCCACCATTGCAACGATTAGAACACGTAATGCATCCATTCGTTACGTTTATTATTATTCCTATTTTTGCTTTAGCCAACGCAGGAGTTTCTGTTGCTATTGATTTTGAACAACTTTTTAGTACAAATGTTGCTTTAGGTGTTTCTCTTGGTTTGTTAGTCGGAAAAGTTGTTGGAGTAGTAGGCTTCACTTTGTTGTTTGTAAAACTAAAAATTGCACCATTTCCAAACGGAATGAATATCAGAAATCTTTTTGGATTAGGCTTGTTAGCTTCAATTGGTTTTACAATGTCTTTATTTATAACATCATTGGCATTTACAAACGAAGAACATATTACACAAGCAAAAATAGGAATTTTTGTAGCTTCAATAATCGGAGGAATATTAGGATATTTGATATTGAACAAACAACCGAAAAAATAATACCTGCACACAACATCATGACGAATAGAAAAAAGCCCTAACATGTAAAAATGTTGGGGCTTTTTGCTATTCGTTGTTCAGCGACACCGTGTCTAAATTCCTATAGGTGGTTTTGTAGGTTTTTGGCTTCTCCTTT